>CAWUIQ010000010.1:0-97980 GCA_963922565.1 uncultured Rhodobacterales bacterium | reverse complement strand
TTACCGCGGGCGTGACGATCGGTGCCGAGGGTCTGCCCAATATCGGCGCTCTGGGACTTGGGCGGCTCAACGAAGCCGTGCGCTTCACCCTGCGCGAAAGCCGACCCGTCGGGCCGGATCTGATGCATGTCTGGACGCGCTCAGCGCCATAGGGCTGACTGGCTGGCAAAAATGCCCTGCAGTTTCGAAAGGCCACGATTGAACGGCCCCGGCTTGGGAATTTCCCGTTCGATCAACCGCTCGACGATCACCTCGACAGGGCAGGGCAGGCCGGTCTTGGGGTCGCGATAGCGCGGATAGTCGATCAGCGTCGCATGGACGAGGCCGGGCAGCGAAACCTGAACGTTGCGGCGATCGGGGATCTCGCCCAGGTCTTCTGTCAGGCCCCAGCCCGCATAGAACGGCGCGCCGGTCACTACCACGTCGATACCGCGCAGCAGGGCCTCGAACCCCGCCAGCGATGTCATGGTCCAGACGCAGTCGACCTGCCCCAGCAGGGTTGCGATATCCGTCTCTTCGGCCACCAGATCGGCGAGCGCGGCGGCATCCATTGGCCCGGTCCGCAGGCCCGCTTCGACGTCCGGGTGGGGTTTGTAGATCAGGAAATCATCTGGGTGCCGGTCCCGCGCGGCGGCAACCAGATCTTCGTTGGTGCGGATGGAACCAGCCCCCAAATCGACCGAGGCATCGTCCTCCACCTGCCCGATCACGAGGATGCGTTTGCCCTGTGGCAGCACGTGGGCCTTGCCGCCGAGATTGTACTTGCTGAGGCCCCCCGAGGTCAGTGCGGCGATCAGGCGTTCGGCGCGGCGGGCCTGATCGGGGCGCAGCTCGGCCCGCGCGCGGATCAGGCTTTCCAGGTCGCTGGGTTCGGACGGATCATAGTAGATCCCTTGCCGGTCCAGAACGAGTGACAGGGGCGGGATCAATTCGGCGCCCAGACCCCGGGATCGCAGGAAACCATCCTCGACCCGAACCGCGCCGGTATGATGATCATCGGCCTTGCTGGCCCAGACCATCCAGGGCCGCCCTTCGGCCTTGGCCTTGGCCGGGTCGTTTTCGAAGGCGACGGCGCGGGATCCGCCAAAGAACTGCTGCATGTGGCGCCGCTTCCACATCCGGATCTCGCTTGCGACCCAACCGCGTTGATCCTCGCGCCAGGCACGGGTTTCAGCGGCCAGCGCCTCGACCGCGGTTTCGAAGTCGCAGAGCCGGTCGCGATGCGGATCGTACCAGGTGGGATAAAGCAGCATCGCACCCGCAAAGAGCTGGGCGCGGGTCAGGTTGCGTTGGCGGCGATAAACGGGGTTTTCATCGCTCGTCAGGCCCCACCCGGCATAGAACGGCTGACCGAAGACCCGGGGTTTGTGCCCGGCCAGAATGGCCTCGAACCCGAATTGCGAGGACACGGTGTAGACGCCGACGGCCCCATCCAGCAGCCGCCACGGGCTGATGGCCTCGTCAAAGAATGACACGCGGTCCGATATGTCCTGCGCCTCGAAATACCCGTCGCGCAGCCCGGCCTTGGTTTCGGGGTGGGTCTTGATCAGGATCTGCGCGCCGGGGTTTTCCTCTTGCGCGACAAAGAGCATCTCAAGAAACCGGTTGCGGTCGGCCTTGCTGGCTGTGATCGCGGCATCGTCGCGGGTCTGGTCGACCACCAGCACATAGCCGGGATCGGGCGCGTCGATATCGGCATCGAACGCTGTGTACTTGGTCAGATGTGTTTCCTGCAGGCGCGTGATCCCGGCCCTTGCCCGGTCGAGCAACGCGGTGTCATCCAGCGGTTCGGTGGCAAGTATCGTCTCAAGATCCGAGGGCTGCGCGGGGTCGAAATGCACCCCCTGTTTGTCGATCAGCAGGCCCAGCGGTGGCGCACCGGTCCGCCCCGGCATGAGCGAGCGGAGGAACGCATCTTCGACGCGGACAATGTCGGTACCATGCTTTTCGGCGGCGGCCTCGCCCCGATGCGCGGTCGGGCTTTTGCCCCAGACGCCGACCAGATCGCCCTCGGTCGGGCGACCGATGCGGACCTCATAGCCTGCTAGGTCGAGAATGCGGCGGACACGTTTCTGGGTCAGGAAGCCAAGGTTGTAGACGTATAGGCGCGCCCGATCCGCCTTAGCCAAATCCTAATTGCCCGTCAGCTGCTGGACGCTTGCAATCGGCGTCAGCGACCCGGTCAGCAGCGAGAGGGTCTTGGCCCATTGCGCATAGGGTGCTTCGGTCACGTAAACCGTATCTTCGTCGCGAATGACGAAGTCGCGCGCCAGAAACAGGCCGTTGGGCTCGGTCAAGTCGAGGACGTAGACCATGCGCTGATCGCCGATCAGATCGTCGCGGCCCATGACCTGGTTGGCCACTTCAGCCGCTTCGTTGCGCAGCACGAAAACGCCGGTCGGATCCGAGGATGAGGGCACGAGGCCGCCGACCTGCGCGATGGCCTCAAGCACCGAGATGGTCTGCTTTTCGAAGGGAACGCGCGCCTGGCTGCGGGTTGCGCCAAGGGCCGTAAATGTCCGCTGATCTTCGTCGACGAGAATGCGGTCGCCGGGGCGCAGCGCAATGTCGAGTGTCGGATCGCTGTAAAGATCTTCGAACCAGACCTGGCCGGATTGCTGACCGCGCAAGACAGTGATCTGCGCGATCTCAGGTTCGATGGTCACACCGCCGGCTTTTGCGAGCATCGTGGCCAGCGTCAGCGTGGACCGTTCGATCGGGTAAACACCCTGTCCGCCCACGGCACCGATGACCGAAACGGTCGAGCCGTCACCGGCAAGCCGCCGCACCTCGACCTGCGGGTCCGGGGTCTGATCGCCCAGCCGGTCGGTGATGATCCGGCGGATGCCGTCCGGCGTGTTGTCGGCGGCGCGGATGCGCCCGGCATAGGGCACGAAGATAAAGCCCGACCCGTCGACCTGAACCTCATCGAGAATCGTGGCGTTCTGTGCCTCACCGGCCAAAAGCCCGTCATCGACGTTTTCCCAGACCGTCAGCCCCAGCACGTCACCCGGACGGATGACGTCAGAACCAAGCGGCGGCGCCTTTTTGAACTGATCCGAAAAGCCGACCGTCGGCATCACGGCAGTGGCCAGCGTTACCCGGTCATTGACCGACACGACAAAGGCGTCGCCCTGCCGCTGCACGGATCCTGCGAAGATATTGCTTTTGTTGGGGCCAACTCTGGGCAAGCCACATGCTCCGACCACCAGCAATGCACAAAGCATTGCAATGGGGCGAACCCATGGAGCCTTTCTTACCGTCACTGTGTGGTCTCCTCGACCAAGTTATTCCCTGCCCCGATCGTTCTGTCGACCATCGGTTTTCGGCCAAACCTAACAAAGCGTTAGTGGCAAATCCACCACATTACCAGCCTCGTCACTCAACCGCCGATAAGTGTTGCCTTGGTGTCGCGGCGCCCTGAACCAGTGCGTCATAGGGATCGCTGGGGGAAAGCATCATGTCGACAACCAGCCTGAGCAGCTGTCGCCGACCCCGGGCGGAATAGAAGCTGCCGGGAATCTGGCTGGTTTCAAGCAGGTAGCGCCTGAATTCGCGGTATGCCCGCGCATCGGGCCGCATGGGTGCTGCAAAGAACGACCGAAGCGACTGATCCGACACGAACGCATCCTTGGCATAGACCGCGCGCCCGAAGGCTTTCAGCGGAATACCGCGCCACAATGCCTGTTGGCCCGCCGTCGAATTCACGGTCACGGCGCTGCGCACGTCGTTCAGAAGGCGGGCAAGCTTGCCGCCGCGAACAAAGTGCACACGGTTCTCGATGCCGCGTGCCTTGGCGATGGCCCTGATCTTGGGTCGCAGGGGCACCCGCCCGTCTTCCAGCGGGTGCGCCTTGAACACGAGGTGGTGGTGCACCGGAGCGCCCGCAGCGAAACCGTCGATCACGGTCTCGAGAAATTCGTCGATGGACCCAAAAGGCGAATGGTTGCGGAAGTTGCTGTCATGCGCGAGCTGCAGCAGCACGAGATGGTAGGGAAAGCCGCCGCGCAGGATCCGCCGCGTGGCGCGGTACCGGTCGACGGCATGGGTCGGCAAAAGCAGAAGCCGCATCAGGTAAAGGCGGAATTCGCGTGCGACGCTGATCTCCCGATGGGATCTGAACCCTCTGTAAGACCTGTTCAGGAACAGGATACACCAATGGTACAGCGCCCCGTACCAGATGTGTTCGCGGGTATCGCCCCAATGGGCGGGCGGCAGCGGCGCTTCGATGTCGGACCGGTCAAGGGCCGCCTCCATCATCGGGAGCGTCATGTCGATCAGGCGCGAATTGCCGTTCGACCCGTCCCGTTCATAGGTCGCCCAATAGGGCCGCAGATACCCTTCTTCAAAGACGTGGATCGTGATGCCCCTGGCCCGCGCATGTTCGATCGCGGTTGTGTGGATGCCACGGGTATCACCGTAAAGAACGATGTCGGTGACGGCCTTGTCTTCCAGCAGCCCTGCGAGTGTGTCGCCCCAGTCGTCAGGTTTGCCGCGATAGGGAATATAGGTGTTGCGGTCACGCCAGAATGCCCGGTCGCCCGCGTTGAAGCCGACCCGCCAGACCGTGCCACCAGCTGTCTGCAGGATTCGGCCAAGTCTATAGAAGAAGGGGCCGTGCGGCCCTTGCAGAAACAGAAAGACCCGGCCCCGTGCGGATAGCGCATTCATGTCCGGACTGTATCGCGGCATCCGTTAACCCGCTCTTAAACCACGCACGATTGACCGATTATTGTAAATGCAAACCATGGCATGCAAGAGGCGCCCTTGCGGCAGGCTGCTGCACCCGCTACGTCCTTGGAAGATGTGACAAAAAGGGCAACAGATGTTCACAGGCATCATCACCGACGTCGGCACCGTCACGCAGCTGAAACAGGAAGGCGACCTGCGGGCGCGAATCCAGACGGCCTATGACACAAGCGGGATCGACATGGGCGCATCGATCGCATCGGACGGTGTGTGCCTGACCGTCGTTGACCTTGGCCCTGACTGGTATGACGTGCAGATCAGCGCCGAAACGGTGGACAAAACCAATATCGGCCGCTGGTCCGAAGGCAGCCGCGTCAACCTCGAACGGGCGCTGCGGGTAGGCGATGAGCTGGGTGGTCATATCGTGTCGGGTCACGTCGACGGGGTGGCCGAGGTCGTCAGCGTCGTCGACGAAGGCGATAGCACCCGTGTCCAGCTGCGTGCCCCTGCGGATCTTGCGCGCTTTATTGCACCCAAGGGCTCGGTCGCCCTCAACGGCACATCGCTGACCGTGAACGAGGTCCAGGGCGATGTATTCGGGATCAACTTCATCCCCCATACCAAGGCCGTGACGACATGGGGCGACGTGGCCGTGGGCGATCTGGTCAATCTCGAGATTGACACGCTGGCCCGCTATGTGGCGCGGTTGGCCGAGGCATCATGACGCCGGGCATTGGTCACAACCAGGGGCCCACGCTCGAACGCGGCCAGACGATGCGCGCCTACCAGTGGCGGCAGGCGCAAAAGGCGCTGATGCCCCGAACGATACCCCTGATGATCGTCAAGATGCGGGTGAAGCGCGCGGCTGAGCTGGGGATGGATTACAAGGCCTATGCCGCGATCCGGCAGGCCACGGGCCGCGACATTTGCGGGCTTCTTTTCTCATCCAATGCGCTGCGGATCATCGGCGGCGATGCGGCCATGCCGCACGATCGGGCCAGGGCGCTAGAGCTGTTGCGGGGCGCGGACCGCCTGGCGCTGGTTCATCGTCCCCTGCAGCCCGAACCCATTGCCGCCGCCAATCCGGTGCTCGACGCGACGGGCCTTGCGCCCGACATCACGACAAGCTGGCAGGCGATGCACCAGCGGCTCAGAACCTTTGTCAAGGATCGGCGGCTTGTGGGCGATCAGGTTGTCATCATCGGCGATACCAGCCTCGAAGCCGAATGGCATGCAGCCGCGCGCGCTGCCGGCTATCTGTCGGCAGAGCGGTACTTCGGCGCCTGAACCGCTTCGTTCCGTCACGCTGGAATTGGGCGGCGTTAGGGGTTATCTGGCCAGCATCATCATGCAAAGGCTGCCCTCATGAGCTTTGAAACCCCCGGCCCCGTCGAACAGGACCTTGCCGCCGCGATCTCGCCCATCGAAGAAATCATCGAAGAGGCGCGGCTGGGCAAGATGTTCATCCTCGTCGATCACGAGGATCGGGAGAATGAGGGCGATCTGGTCGTCCCCGCCGATTTCGCGACGCCCGAAGCCGTGAATTTCATGGCAACCCATGGCCGTGGCCTGATCTGTCTGACCCTGCCGGCCGAGCGCGTCGATCAACTGGGTCTGCCGATGATGGCGACCCACAATTCGTCACGGCACGAGACCGCGTTCACCGTTTCGATCGAAGCGCGTGAGGGGGTGAGCACCGGCATTTCGGCCGCTGACCGCGCCCTGACCATCCGCACGGCGATCAACCCGCAGGCGACCGGCGCCGATCTGGCCACGCCCGGCCACGTTTTTCCCTTGCGGGCGCGCAAGGGCGGCGTGCTGGTCCGGGCCGGGCATACCGAGGCGGGCTGCGACGTGGCGCGTTTGGCCGGGCATTATCCCTCATCCGTGATCTGCGAGATCATGAAGGAAGACGGGTCGATGGCCCGTCTGCCGGACCTCGTCGACTACGCCAAGGAACACGGGCTCAAGATCGGGACGATCAGCGATCTGATCGCCTATCGCCGCCGGTACGACAATCTGGTGGTGCAAACGTCCGAACGCACCGTGACCTCGCAGCATGGCGGCGAATGGCATATGCGGATCTTTACCGACCAGACCTATGGGATCGAACATGTGGTGATGTCGAAGGGCGATATCACCACGTCCGAGCCTGTTCTCGTTCGGACCCACGCCCTGGCCGAGATCACTGACATCCTCGGCCTTGGTCCCAAGCCGGTGGGCGAGTTGCCCCGCGCGATGGAGCTGATCGCCGAAGAGGGGCGTGGGGTCGTGTGCCTTTTCCGCCAGCCGCGCAAGGCGCTTTTTGACAGCGATGACGAAGACGGCCCGAAGATTGTCAAGAATACCGGTCTGGGCGCGCAGATGCTGGCCTCGCTGGGTCTTAACCGGCTGATCCTGCTGACCGACAGCCCGTTGACCACCTATATGGGCCTTGATGCCTATGGTCTTGAAATCGTGGGTAAACGCCCGATCCTCGGAGAGAAATAATGGCATCGATCGAACATCACATCCTGCCGCGTCCGGAATTCGACAAGCCGGTGAAACTGTTGATCGTCGTGGCCCCGTACTACAAGGCCATCGCTGACGATCTGATCGCCGGGGCGCGGGCCGAGATCGAAGCATGCGGCGGAAAACACGATCTCGTCGAGGTGCCCGGCGCGCTGGAGGTTCCGACCGCCATCGGGATCGCCGAACGGATGTCGAACTTTGATGGCTATGTCGCCTTGGGCTGCGTGATCCGGGGTGAAACGACCCATTACGAAACGGTCTGCAACGACAGTTCCCGCGCGATCCAGTTGCTGGGGCTTCAGGGGCTTTGCATCGGGAACGGCATCCTGACGGTCGAGAACATCGAACAGGCGCAGGTGCGGGCCGATCCCGCCGAGCAGAACAAAGGTGGCGGTGCTGCGGCTGCGGCCTTGCACCTGATCGCGCTCAGCCGTAAGTGGGGCGCCCAGACCAAAGGTGTGGGATTCAAACCCTTGTCCGAGACCATCCAGATCGCCTGATGACCCTTTCCGGAAACCAGAAACGAAAAATGCGGTCCGCCGCGCGGCTCTATGCTGTTCAGGCCCTATTTCAGATGGAGCAGTCGGGCCAGACGGTGGATCAGGTCCGCCGCGAATTCCTGGATCACCGCTTTGGCGCCGTCTATGACGAGGCCGAGATGAACGAGGGCGATCCGGATCATTTCGATCGGGTGATGGAGGATGCGGTGAACTATCAGGCGCCAATCGATCAGGCGACCGACCGGGCGCTGGTGGCCAAATGGCCCATTGCCCGTATCGATCCGACCCTGCGCGCCCTTTTTCGCGCCGCTGGGGCCGAGTTTCGCGATCAGAACACACCGCCCAAGGTGATCATCACCGAATATGTCGACGTGGCCCGCGCGTTTTTTCCCGATGGTAAGGAACCGAGCTTTGTGAACGCCGTCCTCGATCATATGGCGCGTGAAGCGAGGCCAGAAGCGTTCTGAGCTTGGACGCAGCGCCCCGGCGCGCTACCCTCACCCCATGTCCAAGCGGTTTCCATCCCTGGTCCGGCTCTTTATCGTGAACGGCCTTTTGGGTTTCGGCATCTCGGCAATCTTTGTTGCGCTGCTCATGTGGTTCGACGTGATGAACCTGCGTCATCTGGTCTGGAACACCGCCGACGGGCCCTTTGCTCTTTTTGTGGTCTGGATGCTCAACGGGCTGTTGTTCGGGGCCATACAAATCGGCTACGTCGTCATGACGATTGGCGGGGACGACCGCCCCTAGACGACGGAAGCTTTCATGCGCGCAATGCAATTGGTTGAGCTGGGCCAGCCGCTCCAGCTTGTGGATGTGGACCGGCCCGAGCCGGGGGCCGGTGAAGTGCTGGTCCGGATCGAGGCCTGCGGTCTGAATTTCGGCGATACGCTGATCATCAAGGGCACCTATCAGGAAAAACCGCCACTGCCCGCGACGCTGGGGATGGAGATCAGCGGCGTGGTCGAAGCCGTGGGTGCGGGCGCAACGCTCAAGGTCGGGCAGCGGGTTGCGTCCTATACCGGCTTTGGCGGGCTGGCCGAATACGCCGCCATCCCCGAGACGATCTGCGTTCCCATCCCCGACAGCATGAGTGCGGTGGATGCGGCGGCGTTTCTGGTGGCTTACGGCACCAGCCATGTCGCGCTGGATTACAAGGCCCATCTGCAGCCCGGTGAGACATTGCTGGTGCTTGGCGCATCGGGCGGTGTCGGGCTGACGGCGGTCGAGCTGGGCAAGGTCATGGGCGCCAAGGTGATCGCCTGCGCGCGCGGTGCCGAAAAGCTGGATATCGCCAGGAAGGCCGGGGCCGATCACCTGATCGACAGCGACAAGGATGATCTGCGGGCCGAGGTGAAGGCGCTTGGTGGTGCGGACGTGGTCTATGATCCGATTGGCGGGGCGCTTTTCGATGCGGCCCTGCGCGCCTGCAACCGCGAGGCCCGTCTGCTGCCGCTGGGTTTTGCCAGCGGTGAGGTTCCGCAAATCCCGGCGAATTACCTGTTGGTCAAGAACCTCACTGTTCTGGGCCTCTATTGGGGTGGATACAAGGCGCTGCGGCCGTCGGTACTGACCGACAGCTTCCGGGTGCTCTTCGAGTGGTACGATCAGGGCAAGCTGGCTCCGCATGTCAGCCACACCCGGCCGCTGGAGCAGGCGAACGAAGCGCTCGATCTGCTGCGGACGCGGAAAGCGACGGGGAAGGTGATCGTGACGAACTAGGCCCGTTGGCCTGGAACGTCAGAAACGACGCCGACATGCAGGTCCCGAACTGACCCCAAGCAGTTGATGCGCCGAGTATTGCGGTCCGCGTCGCTTGATGATTGACCCTTGCGTTGCTCGCGGTCACCGCACCTTCGTCACGTCTTCACATCGCCGGCGAACCGTGCCGCATTCTCCTTGGCAAAGGCGGTGGCATCGGCCTTGGCATCCCAGAACTGTGGGTTCGCTTTCGGGATCGTCAACGCCTTTTGTACCGCCGGGCGCGCGTCGATCCGGTCGAACCACGCCTGCAGATGCGGCAGGCCCTCGATGCTCGCCCGCGCCCAGACATAAGCGCGTGCCCAGGGATAGGTCATCATATCCGCAATGGTGTATTCGCCCGCCGCGAGCCAATCACGTCCGTCGAGATGGGTGTTCATGACCTCAAGCAACCGGCGCGATTCATCAACGTAGCGCTTTATCGAAAACGGTTCTTCATGTCCGTTTGGCGCCGCGATGTGCTGGAAATACATGGCCTGCCCCATCATCGGGCCGACGTGACCAACCTGAAAGAACATCCATTGCATGACCTCCGAGCGCTTTGACGGATCCTGGGGAAGAAACTTGCCGTACTTCTCGGCCAGATGCCAAAGGATGGCGCCGCTTTCGAAAATGGCGCGATCCTCATCCCGGTCGACAATGGTGGGGATCTTGCCGTTCGGATTGAGTTGCACGTAGTCGGGCGCTTTCTGCTCTTGTTTGGAAAAATTGACGGAGGTCAGGTCGTAGGGCACGCCAGCCTCCTCCAGAAAAATGACAGGCTTGTAACCGTTCATTGTGGCGGCGGTATAGAGATGAATAGCGGGTTCTGACATCATCATTCTCCGGCAAAAAACTGTGATCAGCGGGACCTGATCAAAGCTGCGTACAAGGCGACGAAAATCAACTAGTATACTTTTTGTAACCTGTTCCGGAGGAGGGATTTGCCCGATGGATGCCCGCATCAGGGAAGATCAGCGTGGCCGCAAGACGGTCGATGAACCATGTGTTACGCCCTGCGCAATAGAGCGCGGCATGCGCATTATCGGTGGGAAGTGGACCGGGTCGATCCTTTGGCATCTCAAGGATGGCCCGGTGCGTTTCAACGACCTTTCCCGCATGATCGGCGGAGCCAGCAAGAAGATGATCACGGAAAGGCTGCGCCAGCTCGAGGCACAGGGACTGGTTCACCGCGAGGTTGTCGAGACGAAACCGCTATCTGTCCTCTACGAAGTCACGGATTTCGGACGGACGGCCCTTGGGTTTCTGGACGAACTCCGCCGGTGGAGTGAAAGCCTGCCCAACGACGATAGCCAGGCCGGGCATTGAGCGGATTTGCGGTGGGGCTGTTTTCGGCAGAGCCCCCGTTCGGCGGGTTCAACAGCGTTAGACCCAAACCAAAGATGATCGGCGCCCAACCCCGTAAGGATCGACGACTGACAAGATGCTCATACAGCCTCTGAAATCTGTGTTACCCTTCAAAAATTGGTTAATGGAGCATTGGAAATGCGAATTGCGGCTTACAACGTCGAAAACCTCTTCGACCGGGCCAAGGTGTTTAACGATGAAACCGATGCGCATCAGGATGTTCTGGATGCCCATGCGGAGCTGAACACGCTCTTTGAAAAGGACACCTACAGCGATGCCGACAAGGCCCGGATGCTGGTCATCATGGAAAGCCTTGGCATTCTGAACGACAATGACGGGCCCTTTGTCCGCCTGCGCAAGATCCGCGGTCGCATCATCCGCCGCCCCCGCGACCGAACAAAGCCGCGCGAGATCGTGGCGGATGGCCGTGACGACTGGATCGGCTGGGTCGAGCTCAAGACCGAGCCGGTGGACGAGATCGCCATGATGCTGACCGCCCGCGTCATGTTTGATGCGGGTGCCGACATTCTGGGCGTTGTCGAGGCCGAGAACCGCCCGGTTCTCAAGCGATTTCAGGAGGATATGGCGCGCAAGCTGGACCTGCCAGAAACCTACGCCCACCTGATGCTGGTCGATGGCAATGACCCGCGCGGCATCGATGTGGGGCTGGCAACGCGGGCAGGCTTTCCCATCGAACGGGTCCGTAGCCATGTCGACAAGCTGCGCGGGGACGATCCGGAGGACGTGCCAACAGCAGCGGATCAGCCGATCTTTAGCCGCGATTGCCCGGAATACGAGGTCACGACCCCGTCGGGCGAAACCATCATGGTGCTGGTCAATCACTTCAAATCGAAATTCGGCGGGAATTCTCCCTCGTCTCGGGCCAAACGCATCGCACAGGCGCGGGCCGTGGCGCGGTATTATGAGCGCCTCAAGGATGAAGGATACGAGTACATCGCGGTGCTGGGCGATCTCAATGACACGCCCGACAGTGACGAGTTGCAGCCGCTTTTATCAACCGAGCTGCGCGATATCTCGGAGCATCCCGGCTTTTCCGCCGAATTCGTCGTCGCCGATGACGACAACAAGGGGCATGGCACCTTTGGGCTGGGCAATGACAACGACAAGATCGATTACCTGCTGCTGTCCCCCGCGCTCTTCGCCCGCGCCACCGGCGGCGGCATATTTCGGAAAGGGGCATGGCCCGGGTCCCGCCCGCCCCGGTGGGAGGTCTATCCCGAGCTGACCGAAAAGCATCACGCGGCCTCGGACCACCATCTTATTTTTGCAGACATTGATATTTGAGCCAGCAAACCAAGGAGCACATTATGCCCGGAACATCCTTTACCGCCACGGTCGACCGCGTTGTCGATGGTGATACCGTCCGTGTCTTTCTGAACAGCGGCGACACGAGATCCGAAAGCCTGCGTGTTCTTTCCCTCGACACCGAAGAGGTGAATGCCGGATCCAAACCCGTCACGCCGCTGGGCCGTGCGGCATCCGACCGAGCCAACGCGCTGATCAAGTCCGGCGATACGGTGAAGCTGATCCTGCCGGGCAATGAGCCACGCGACGAGGCGATCGACAAATACCGCGGCAACTTTGGTCGTTTGCTTTGCTATCTCGAACTTGAGGACGGGACCGACTTTCAGGAGCTGATGATCCGCGAGGGTTGGTCGCCCTATTTCCAGAAATACGGCTATGCCCAGTTCGCGACCCTGCACCAGCGATACCTTGCAGCGGAGCGTGAGGCGCAGATGAACCACGCCGGGGTCTGGGATCAGGTCGGCAACAATGGCTCGGTCATGCGGGATTACGCGACCCTTGGCGTCTGGTGGGATCTGCGCGCCCGCATCATCGAAGGGTATCGCGAGATCAAGCGCCGGAGCCCGGAGGTGAACCTGTTCAACACCCGTCTCGACTATGCCCGCCTGGTCGAGATCGCGAAGGCCAAGCAGGAAACGACGGTGTTCATGGAGCTCCGGGATTTCACCCCGACCGATGGCGACCATGTCCTGTTCTTCACCGGCAGCCGCGCTCAGCCCTATCAGCTGTTCATTCCCGGTGGCAACTCGGGCGAAGGCGAAGAGATCATGCGCCTGATCCTGACCCGCTATCGCGCGGATGGCGAAAGCACCCCGCGCCGGTCATACGCCTATGTTACCGGACCGACCAAGATGTTCCCGGATGACGCGACCGGCCGCCCCGAGATCATCGTGACCGACCCCGCGCAGATCACCGACTGGCCAGCGGCGACGCTGGAACGGGCCGGTTTGACTATCGGTTAACGGTTTGGAGTTCGGCCAACCACCTGGGACAGCGGCCTGCGCGCGCGTCGCCGTTCGCGCAGGAACACGAACAGGCCAGCCCCGAGGATGAGCGCGATACCGGCCCAGACCTCCCAATCCGGCAGATCGCCGAAGATCAAGAACCCCCAGAACACCGCGAGCGGCAGGCCGACATATTCGAAGGGGGCGATCGTCGCCGCATCCGCCAGTCTGTAGGCCTGGCCAAGGCAATAAGCGACGATTGCGATCGCAAAGCCGACGGCGATGAAGGTGATCCAATCCCCCGGCTCTGGCCAGATCCAGGCGCGGAAGAGGAATTCGACCGACGCGTTCGTTGTGTCCCTGGCATACCGGCCGTCCCCGGCGAAGAGGTAGAACAGCGAAGAGACGATGATGAAGGTGCTTTGGATATAGACCGCCATCGCGCTGGCCCGGGCGGTCACCCCCAGCTTGCGCGTCAACACCTGGTTCAGCGCATAGGCCGCCGCGGCCAGAACCGGCAACAGCAGAACCACCCGGCTGACCTCAAGCGTTTCGCTGCCTTCCCACGGGCGTTGCATCATCAGGACGCCGACAAATCCGATCAGGATGGCCGTCAGGCGGGCAGGGCCGACCTGTTCCCCAAGGATCGGTATCGAAAGCAGCGTGATCAGCAGCGGCGCGACAAAGAACAGGGCCGTCGCCTCGGCCAGCGGCAGGACTGCGAGCGCCAGAAAGAACGTCATGTTGGCGATTACGATCAGAAGACCGCGCAACGCATGCAGCCACGGATCCCGCGTTTTCAGGATCTTCCATCCGCCCTCGAACTGGACCAGCGCAAGGCACAGGATCAGGCCAATGCCCGACCGTACGAAGATGATCTGGTGCAGCGGATAGCCACCCGACAACCGCTTGATCAGCACATCGTTCAACGAAATGAAGAAGATGCCCGTGATGATCAGCGCGATGCCCAGCCCCGCGCGGTTTTGCGGCCCTTGTGTCATGCGGCCAGTCGTATCACGCGCTGCGCCGGTGTCATGCCCGAATGCGCCGCACAACGGGATGTGCAAATCTGCTCTGGTTCTTCCGGCTGACGCATCCTAAGTCTGGCCACGTCAAAAGCGGAGCAAGACATGCCCACAATCCTCGACATTAAGGATCTGCGAAAGTCCTATGCGGGCGGTTTCGAGGCGCTCAAAGGCGTCAATCTGCAGATCGAAAAGGGCGAGATCCTCGCGCTGCTGGGGCCCAATGGCGCAGGGAAAACGACACTGATTTCAACGATTTGCGGCATCACCACGCCGACGTCGGGCAGTGTCACCGTCGACGGGCATGACATCGAACATGATTTCCGCGCGGCGCGCAGCCTCATTGGCCTGGTGCCGCAGGAAATCGCGCTGGAACCATTTGAGAAGGTGATCAATACGGTCCGGTTTTCGCGGGGTCTTTTCGGCAAGGGCCAGAAGGATACCGTGCTTGAGAACATCCTCAAGCGCCTGTCGCTGTGGGACAAGCGGAACGCGCAGATCAAGGAATTGTCGGGCGGCATGAAGCGCCGCGTCCTGATCGCCAAGGCGCTCGCTCATGAACCGGCGGTGCTGTTCCTTGATGAACCGACTGCCGGCGTCGATGTCGAGCTGCGCAAGGACATGTGGGAGATCGTGGCCGACCTGAAATCGCAGGGGGTGACCATCATTCTTACGACCCACTACATCGAAGAGGCCGAAGCCATCGCCGACCGAGTCGGCGTCATCAACAAGGGCGAGATCCTGTTGGTGGAAGACAAGGACAGGCTGATGGCCCAGATGGGCCGCAAAGAACTGGAGGTGCAGCTTTCCTCCAAGCTCGACTGTATCCCCGAAGGTCTGTCGCATTACGACCTGCGGCTGGCCAAAGACGGGTGGGGCCTGGTCTATACTTACGACACGCGCCGCGAACGGACCGGGATCACCAAGTTGCTCAACGATGTGTCGGCCACGGGGCTGGTCCTGCGGGACGTGGTGACGCGCCAATCGAGCCTTGAAGAGATTTTCGTGACGCTGGTGAAAGAGGACGCAGCATGAACCTGACCGCCGTTCGTGCCATCTATGTTTTCGAGATGGCCCGCTTTTTCCGGACGATTGCGCAAAGCCTGATTTCGCCCGTCCTTTCCACCTCGCTCTATTTCGTCGTCTTCGGCGCGGCCATCGGCAGCCGTATCGATCAGGTCGAAGGCGTGAGCTACGGCGCCTTCATCGTTCCGGGTCTGATCATGCTGACGGTGATGACGCAGGGCATATCCAATGCGTCCTTCGGGATCTATTTCCCGAAATTCATCGGGACGATCTACGAGTTGCTGTCGGCGCCGGTGAACTTTCTCGAGATTGTGATGGGCTATGTGGGGGCGGCTGCAACGAAGGCGCTGATCATCGGGCTGATCATTCTTGCGACCTCGTATTTCTTCGTGGATCTGACAATCCAGCATCCGCTGGCAATGCTGGCCTTTCTTGTCCTGACCTGTCTGAGCTTTGCGCTTTTCGGATTCATCATCGGGATTTGGGCGGGCAATTTCGAACAATTGCAGCTGGTGCCACTGCTGATCATCACGCCTTTGGTGTTCCTCGGGGGATCGTTCTATTCGATTTCGATGCTGCCGCCGGTCTGGCAGACGATTTCGATGTTCAATCCGGTGGTCTATCTCGTCTCGGGTTTTCGCTGGTCGTTCTATGGATTGGCCGATGTTCCGATCGCCACGTCACTGATCGCCATCGCCGTGTTTTTCGGCCTCTGTCTTTGCGTGGTCTGGTGGATATTCAAGACCGGTTGGCGCATTCGGGAGTAAGCCGGGCCTGTTGCAGGCGCGTCCCACATTCAACTCGTTTGCGTCCCGGCCTTGTTTGCGGCGGGTGCCAATTCTACATGGGCCGCAATGAAACGCTGGATTCCCTTCGTCAAATCCGACCCTCTCGTCGCTGTCGTCCGCATGCAGGGCGTCATCGCCAGCGGCGCGCGTGGTACGCTGTCTGACCAGGCCCTTGCGCCTGTGATCGAGCGCGCCTTTTCCCGCGGCAAACCCGATGCCGTCGCGCTGGTGCTCAGTTCACCCGGGGGCAGCCCTGTGCAAAGTTCGCTGATCGGGATGCGCATCCGCAGGCTGGCCGAGGAAAAGAAAGTTCCGGTTTATGCCTTCGTCGAGGATGTCGCCGCGTCGGGCGGTTACTGGATCGCGGCGGCGGCGGACGAAATCTTTGCCGATGCCAGTTCGATCATCGGTTCGATCGGTGTGATTTCGTCGAGTTTCGGCGCCCATCAATTCATCGAGCGATACGGGATTGAACGGCGTGTCTATACGGCGGGCGAATCCAAATCGCAGCTCGATCCCTTCAAACCGGAAAAGCCCGAAGATGTGGAACGGCTGAAGGGTATTCTTGACGACCTGCACCTGAATTTCATCGACCACGTGAAAGGGCGGCGCGGCGATAAGCTGAATGGTGAGACAGAGCTGTTCAACGGCGAATTCTGGCTTGCCGGTCGCGCCAAGGAACTCGGCCTGATTGACGAGATCGGCCACCTGAAACCGGTCATGCAGGACAAGTTTGGTGAAAAGGTGAAATTCCGGGTCTACGGTCTGCGCCGCCCGCTTTGGGCGCGTCTGGGTGCGCAGTTTGCGGCTGACGGAGTTGCCATGCTCGAAGAGCGCGCGGCCTACGCGCAATTCGGGCTCTGACGCATGATCTTACGCGCAGTCCTGCTGTTCCTGATCTTTATCGCGGTTCTGGCCATGCTGGGAAAACTGCATTGGATCGGTGGCAAGCGGGTATCGAAATGCCGCGCCTGCGGGCGGTATCTGATCGGCAAGGGGCCCTGTGCCTGCGGTAAGGGAGGGGCCTAATGGCCGCCATCATGCCATGGCTCTACAGCGGATTGGGGCTCCTGATCCTGCTGCTGGCCGGTGACTCGCTGGTCAAGGGCGCGGTGAACCTGTCCTTGCGGCTTGGTGTACCGGCCCTGATCGTCAGCCTGACGATCGTGGCCTTCGGGACATCTGCGCCTGAACTGCTGATCGCGATCCAGGCGGTTTACGACGATGTGCCGGGTCTGGCGCTTGGTAACGTGGTCGGGTCGAACACGGCCAACATCCTGCTTGTGCTGGGGCTGCCCGCGCTGCTGGCAACGATGCACACGTCGCAATGCGAAACCCGCAAATCCTACAACTTCATGATCGGGGCAACGGTCCTGTTCATCGCATTGGCATTCCGCGGTGTCTTTGATCTGTTTGCCGGTATCGCCCTGCTGGCCGCCCTTGGCTTTGTCCTTTTCGATGCGTTCCGCGAGGCGCATGTCCACCGGCAGGCCAATGTGTGCAGCGCCGTGGCAGATGTCGACGACGAAGAACTGGAAGGCGCCGACCCGTCAATGCCCGGCTGGCGCATCGCGATCTTTCTGGTGCTGGGCCTGATTGGTCTGCCGCTGGGCGCCGATCTGCTGGTCGACAATGCGACGGTCATCGCCAAGGTGTACGGGATCAGCGACACCGTTATCGGCCTTACCCTGGTCGCCGTGGGAACGTCCTTGCCCGAGCTTGCGACCACGATGATGGCGGCGCTCAGGCGGCAGGCGGACGTCGCGCTGGGCAACGTGATCGGGTCCAACATGTTCAATCTGCTGGCCATTATCGGGCTGGCCTGCCTTTTCGGCCCCATCCCCGTCGCGCCTGAATTCATCCGAGTCGATCTTTGGGTGATGTTGGCGGCCTCTGTCCTTCTGGTGCCTTTCGTCTTTATGAGATGGGATATCACCCGGGGCTGGGGGATTGCCTTGTCGGCACTTTATGCGACCTACCTTACGACCCTACTGATCTGAAGAAAGGAGCGGCGAATGCGGGCGCTTGTTACCGGAGCCGGGCACCGGCTGGGCCGTGCGATGGCGGTTTATCTGGCCAATCGGGGCTTTGACGTTGCGGTTCACTATGCCAGCTCCTCGGCCGGTGCTGACGAAACCGTGGTCGAGATCAAGAGGGCCGGGCAAAGCGGCGTGGCCCTGCAGGCGAACCTTGTGGATGACAACGAGACCGAGGCGCTGTTCGGACAGGCGACCGATGCTTTGGGCGGTCCGATCACCTGCCTGATCAACAATGCTTCGATCTTTGAATATGACACGATCGAAACGGCGACCCGCGAAAGCTGGGACAGGCATATCGGCAGCAACTTGCGGGCGCCCTTCATCCTGACCCAGCAGATGGCCCTGCAAGGACTGGCTGCGACCACGGATGATGCGGGCGAACCTTTGGCCGCCGGGCTGATCGTCAACATGGTCGATCAGCGGGTGCGTAAGCTGACGCCGGAATTCATGACATACACGATTGCGAAGATGGGTTTGTGGGCCATGACCCGCACGACGGCACAGGCGCTGGCGCCCGCCATCCGCGTCAACGGGATAGGCCCCGGACCGACCTTGCAGGGCGGACGGCAATCGGCGGAGCACTTCGCCAAGCAGCGTGCGGCGACCGTTCTGGGGCGTGGAGCGAACCCTGCCGACATCACGGGCGCATTGGGTTATTTCCTCGATTCACCCGCGATCACCGGACAATTGCTGTGTGTCGATGGGGGACAGCATCTTGGGTGGGAGACGCCGGATGTCATCGGAGTGGAGTAGGTGACGCAGGGTGAGTTGTGCACCATCGGCAGCTTCGTTACAAAAGTGTTACCGAAATGTCTTTATTTTCAGGCACTTGTCTATCGCGAAAATTTTCTTCATGAAAATCAGTCATTTAGACAAGTGCTCAAAATTTAGGCATGTTGATGAACTGCCCAAAAAATAACAAAAATTTCCAGACCTCCAGAAGTTATGGGCAGTGTTATCCCCAGAATCCGTGGATGCCTAAGTGCTTGAAAATGGTGTTTTGAAAGTGCAGCCCGAGGCGCAACGAGGTTCGAATCGAATGGCGAAAAAACGAGACCAGACGCAACCAGAGGCAGCAGAACGGCCCGGTCACGAGGTCATCGCCAGCTATCTCAGGTCGCTCGACAGCTCGCCCGGTGTTTACCGTATGCTCGATGCCGACAGTCGGGTTCTTTATGTCGGCAAGGCCCGCAATCTGCGTGCGCGGGTTTCTAACTATGCCCGCCCCACGGGCCACTCGCCGCGCATCGCGCGGATGATTTCGATGACGGCGTCGATGATGTTCCTCACGACCCGGACCGAGACCGAGGCGCTGCTGCTTGAACAGAACCTCATCAAGCAGCTCAAGCCCAAGTTCAATGTGCTGCTGCGCGACGACAAGAGCTTTCCCAACATTCTGGTCACCGGTGATCATGCCTTTCCGATGATCAAAAAGCATCGGGGCGCCAAGAAACAGAAGGGTGACTATTACGGCCCCTTTGCCAGCGCGGGCGCGGTGAACCGCACCCTCAATCAGCTTCAGAAGGTGTTTTTGCTGCGCAATTGCACGGATTCGATGTTCGACAGCCGGACGCGGCCCTGTCTGCTGTACCAGATCAAACGCTGTTCGGGCCCTTGCGTCGGTCTGATCTCGGAAGAGGATTACGCCCAATCCGTCAGGGACGCCGAGCGGTTTCTGACCGGCCGATCGACCGATATTCAGGCCAAGCTGGCGACGGATATGCAGGCGGCCTCTGAAGCGATGGAGTTTGAGCGGGCCGCGGCGCTGCGCGATCGGATCCGGGCAATGACATCGGTGCAGTCGGCGCAGGGCATCAACCCCCGCACCGTGACCGAGGCCGACATCATCGCGCTGCATCTGGAACAGGGGCAGGCCTGCGTGCAGGTCTTTTTCATCCGTGCCGGGCAAAACTGGGGTAACCGCGATTTCTATCCGCGCGTGGGCGCGGATGTGGACGCGGCCGAGGCGCTGGAGGCGTTTCTTGGTCAGTTCTATGATCAGAAGGAACCGGCGCGTCAGATCATCCTGTCGAACGCCATCGAGAACCCGGACCTGATGACCGAGGCGCTGACACAGAAGCTGGGCCGCAAGGTCGAGTTGCTGGTGCCGCAACGGGGTGAAAAGGCCGAGCTGATCGACAGCGCGCTGCGCAATGCGCGGGAAAGCCTGGCCCGCAAGATGGCCGAAAGCGCCACGCAGGCCAAATTGCTCAGGGGCCTCGCAGAGGCCTTTGACCTGCCCGATCCGCCGGGCCGGATCGAGGTTTACGACAACTCCCACATCCAGGGCACCAACGCCGTGGGCGCGATGATCGTGGCGGGGCCGGACGGTTTCATGAAGAACAGCTATCGCAGGTTCAACATCCGGGGAGAAGAGCTGACCCCGGGCGACGATTTCGGGATGATGAAAGAGGTGCTGACCCGGCGCTTCAAGCGCCTGCTCAAGGAAGATCCGGATCGGAATGAAGGGCACTGGCCGGACCTGCTGTTGATCGACGGTGGCGCGGGGCAGGTGTCAGCAGTGGCCGAGATCATGGCCGAGCACGGCGTTGGGGACATTCCGATGGTCGGCGTGGCCAAGGGGGTCGACCGTGATGCGGGCAAGGAGGAATTCTATCGCCCCGGTCAGCGGCCCTTTGCCCTGCGCCACAACGATCCGGTGCTTTATTTCGTGCAGCGCCTGCGGGACGAGGCGCACCGGTTTGCCATCGGAACTCACCGGGCCAAGCGGGCAAAGGCGATCAGCGCGAACCCCCTCGATGACATTCCGGGCGTGGGCCCGTCGCGCAAACGGGCGCTGCTGGCCCATTTCGGATCCGCCAAGGCCGTGGCGCGGGCCAATCTGGCGGATCTCAAGGCGGTCGAAGGTGTTTCCGAGGGGTTGGCGCAGAAAGTGTATGATTTCTTTCACGAAGGTTGAATGGATGCTGGTCGGACGCTGTTTGCGCTGCGCGCAAAGACGCCCCGCCCACCATCCCTTTTCGCCGCCGCACCAACCGGTTAGGTAGGGCCATGACCTGGACCATTCCCAATATACTGACGGCCTTGCGCCTGCTGGCCGCGCCCCTGGTCGCCATCATGTTCCTTTATTTCACGCGGCCCTATGCCGACTGGTTCGCGCTGGTCCTGTTCGTGCTGGCATCCGTCACCGATTGGTTCGACGGATACCTCGCCCGGGCATGGGGTCAGCAGACCCGGCTGGGCGCGATGCTGGACCCGATTGCCGACAAGGCCATGGTCGTCATCGCCCTGATGGTTCTGGTGGGCTTTTCCAGCTGGTCCACCGCCCTGATCCTGCCCGCGGCGCTGATCCTGTTCCGCGAGGTCTTTGTCGCGGGCCTGCGGGAGTATCTGGGCAAGGCCGCCGGCGCACTCTCGGTCACCCCGCTCGCCAAGTGGAAAACATCGGTGCAGATGGTCGCGATTGCCGTTCTCTTTGCGCAGGGCGTGTTTGAGCACTATTTTGGTATGTCGGTCTGGGGCATGGATGAGGCGATGGTCAACGATATCCTGAGCGGTGTGGAACCCGACGTTCTGGGCCTGCGCTGGAAGCTTGCGGGCGCGGATTGGAGCGGGGTGGCCGGGTTCTGGCTCTTGTGGCTAGCGGCGGGTTTGACCGTGGTTACCGGCTTTGATTACTTTCGCAAGGCGGTGCCGTTTCTCAAGGATGAGCCACAATGAACGTACTTTACTTTGCATGGGTCCGTGAACGCATCGGCATTCCGCGTGAGGAGGTCGAGACCTCAGCCGCGACCGTGATGGATCTGGTCGAGGAATTGCGCGGTCGCGAGGAACGCTATGCCGCGGCCTTCGCCGATATCTCGGCGCTGCGGGTGGCCCTTGATCAGCAGCTGTCGGATTTCGATGCGCCCTTAGGTGGGGTGCGCGAGGTTGCGTTCTTCCCGCCGATGACAGGGGGCTAGGCGATGCGGGTCGAGGTGCAGGAGGCGCCGTTCGATCTGGGTGCCGAAGCGTCCGCTTTTGCTGCGGGGCACACGGATATGGGTGCCATCGTCACCTTCACCGGCGTTGTCCGCGATGTTGGCGACGGTCTCGACGCGATGGAGATCGAACATTACCCCGGCATGACCGAGGCCGCACTGAAGGCAATTGCCGATGAAGCGGCCAGCCGGTGGTCGCTGGGCGATGTGTTGGTCATTCATCGGTATGGCCGCATGGTGCCGGGTGAGATGATCATGATGGTGGCCACGGCGGCGCCGCACCGGAAGGACGCCTTTGAGGCGGCGGAATTCCTGATGGATTATCTCAAATCCCGGGCGCCATTCTGGAAACGAGAGATCACGGCCTCCGGCTCAGACTGGGTCGCCGCGCGGGACGAGGACGAGGCCGCCCTGAAACGCTGGTAACCGCGTCTCAGGCCGTCTGGTTCCGCTTGCGCAACAGCAGGTAGCAGACGCTCGGCACGAAGAACAATGTCAGGGGCGAGGCGATGATGAGCCCCCCGATCATGATCGTGGCCATCGGTTCGAAAAGTGCCCCGCCCGCAATAGCCATCGGCAGCAATCCAAAGACCGTGGTCAGAGAGGTCAGGATGATCGGCGTTGCCCGCTGTTTGGCCGCGTGCACGATTGCGTCTTTCATTTCCATCGTCTCAGCATCGATATCGATCTGATTGATAAGGACAATTGCGTTGTTGATGATGATCCCCATCAGCGACATCAGCCCCAGGACAGCAAAGAAAGACATCGGCTGCCCCGAGATTGCAAGGGCATGGGGGGCACCCACCAGAATGAGCGGGATCGTGAGAAAGGTGATGATTGTCCGCCGGGCCGAGTTGAACTGAAACACCAGTGCCGCCAGCATCACTGTGAGCGCGAGCGGCAGGTTCGCCCCGATCTTGGCGTAGACCTCTGCGCTGTCTTCCAGTTCGCCGGCGATGTTGATCGCGTATCGCGGCCCGAGGTTGAGCGCGTCGAGCGTTGGTTGAATGTGATCGACCATCTGGTCAGCCGACAGCGTCGCGCTTTTGGCCGAGATCACGACCTGCCGCACCTGATTTTCCCGGCGGATTTCCGAGAATTCCAGTTGGGGCTGAAAAGTCGCGACCTGATCCAGCGAAATGAGTTGCCCGCCAGCTCCGATGCTGAGGTTGGCAAGATCCTCGACGCTGTCCCGCCGATCCACGATCGCGCGCAGCACAATGGGGATCTGCGTGTCGTCTTCGCGGAACACGGAATAGGTCGTGCCCTTGAAATAGGTGTCCATAACGTTCGAGATTTCCTCGGACGTGACGCCGAATTCGCGGGCCTTGTCCTGAGCCACGTCAATCACGATTTTCAGGATCCGGTTGCCCCAGTTGCTTTCGTTCTTGACCAGATCGGGGATCTCGGAAAAGGCTGCTTCGACGGTGTTGCTGGCCGCGAGCAGCACCTCGGCATCGGGGCCGGTTATCTCGATATCGACCATGCCGGATTCCGAACCGCCATTTGACAGACGGGCCACACGGAAACGCGCGGCGGGGAATTCTTCGATGAACACGCGGCGCGACCGATCCGATATCTCGACGGCATCTTCGAAGCTTGTCGTGTTGACGACGAAGAATGCACTCGCCGGGTCTGGATCGGCGGGGTTGAGCGACAGATAGAACCGTGGGCCGCCTTCGCCGACGAACGTCGTGACATTTTCGACGCCCGGGTTCTGTTCCTCATCCAGCAGCCAGTCGGCCACGGCAAGCGCCTGTTCCTCGGTGGCCGAAATCGCCGCCTCTTTCGGCATATCCATATAGATCAGGAAATCGGCCCGCTCGCTGAGCGGAAACATCTCGTTCTTCAGGGTCGAGAATTGTGTGAAGCTGACACCGACGGCTGCAAAAACCGCGACGGCAATTGGAACGCCCCATGGTAGCAACCGGCGGATAAGGGCGCCGTACCAGCTAATCAGGCGGGATTCCTTTGCCCGATCCGCCTTTGCCTTGATCAACCTGACTGCCAGAAATGGCAGGACATAAAGCGCTGTCAGCCATGACCCGAGCAGCATGGTTGCGACGACCGCACCAAGGGAATAGGCGAATTCGCCCTCTGTCCCTTCGATCAGCAGCATGGGCAGGAAGGCCGAAACCGTCGTGATCGATGCAACGGCCAGCGGGATGGTATATTGCCCGCCCGCCTGCAGCGCCGCCTCTTCGGGTGGGACGCCTGCGTTGATCCGGCCTTCGATATCCTCGACCACGACAAGGCCGTTATCGACGAGGAGCCCGAGCGAGATGATCACGGCTGCGATTGATACCTGTTCAACATCCACGCCGAGCGTGCCCATCCCCAAAAGCGCGATCATGATGGTGAAGGGCACGATACAGGCGATCACGATGGCGGACCTGAACCCGAGGAAGACCAGCATCACGAGGAAGACGACGACAAATGTCTGCCCGACATTGGTCAACGCGTTGTTGACCGATGCCGTCACGTTGGTTTCCTGATAGGTTGAGATATTCAGCGATATCCCGATGGGCTGGCTGTTTTCGAAGGCCTGCAGCCGCTCCCGGAGCGCTGCGCCCAGAACCTGAATGTCGGTGGCCTCTGACATCTCGACGGCAGCGACGATGGCGGGTTGGCCGTTGAAGAACGCGGGCGTTTCCTTTGGGTCGACATAGCCGCGCCGGACGGTGACAAGATCAGAGAGCCGCACATATCCCGAAAGGCCCTGTGCCCGCGTGAGCACCCCTTCGATTTCGGGGACGGTGCTGAGATCGCCGTTGGCCTCAAGCACGATCTTGGTGCCGGCCGCGTCGATCTCTCCCGCAGGCAGGATGACGTTTTGGGCCTGTAGATCGACGAGCAATTGTTCGATTTGCACCCCGACCGAGGCGATCTTGCGCGTGTCCAGGTCAAGCCAGATGCGTTCATCCTGTTCGCCATAAAGGGTCACCTTGGTGATCCCCGGTTCTTGATAAAGATCCTTCTGCAGATCCTCGGCCACGTCCTGAAGTTGCGCCAGGCTGAAACCATCGCCCGTCACCGCGACGGTTGCGATGGATACGTCGCCGTAATCGGTGTTGACGAAGGGGCCCTGGGTGCCGTCGGGCAGTTCGGCCATGACGTCGTCCATCTTGTTGCGCAGATCCTCCCACGCGCCTTCGATGTCATCGCTAGATGTTGCATCGTAGAGCGTCGCGTAGAACAGCGCCTGACCGGTGGTCACGATGGTCTCGATATCCTCGATCTCGCCAATTTCCCGCATCTTTCGTTCGACCGGGATGGCGATCAGGTTTTCGACTCGGTCCGGTGACATGCCTGCAAATTGCATCTGCACGGCAGCGGTGCGCACGGTGATGGCCGGGTTTTCGCGCTTGGGCAGGCTGGCATAGGACGACATGCCCAGAACCAGCACGACCAGCATCAGAAGATAGGTGAAACGGGATTTGCTCAGGCCAAAGCGCGTCAGGAAATCCACGCTCAGTCCTCCGTTTCGAGCAGTTTGACCTGCATCCCTTCTCGCAGGAACGATACCCCTGCAACGGCGACATGTTCGCCTTCGCTCAGGCCGTCGATGATCAAAAGCTGGTTTTCCCGCAGACCCACCATGGTCGTCTCGCGACGCTGCACGGTGCTAGTGGCCGCGTCAAAGACGAACATCGGTACTGTCTGCGGCTCATTCGGTCCGGATGTTTCTTCGATCGTTCCGTCGGTGATCGCTGCCGACATCGGGATCAGAAAGCCCTGTTCGGCCGGCAGCTCGAAATCGAACGAGACCTCGACCGCCATGCCGGCGCGGATGAGCGGGTTTTCCTCTTCCAGCCGCACGACAACCGGGAATGACGACACGGTATCGGCCCGCTCGCCCAGTTCGCTCACAACGGCCTGCAGCGTCACAGTCGGATCATCGGCCAGCCGGATGCGCGCCGGGGTTCCGACGACAAGCTGCCGCACGGTGTCGAAATTGACCGAAAAGGCGACCTCGTAGTCGGATGCGATGTACAGCGATGCGATCGTCGTCCCCGAGGCCACGGTCGCAAAGGACTCCGAGTCGACCGAATTGATGATGCCGTCGAAGGGGGCAAAGAGTTTTGCATCGGCCAGGTCCTCTTCGGCCGATTTAAGCGCCTTCTCGGCTTGGGTGACCTGAGCCCGTGCCGTTTTGACCGCCGTGTCTGCCTGATCGACCGATACCTTGGTAACGGCCCCGCGTTCGAATAGTGTCTGCTGCCGGGTCAGATCTTCTTCGTTCTGTTCCAGTTGTGCGGTGGCTTCCTCGACCGATGCGACCCGGTTCTCGATCGTCGTCTCAAACTGCTCGCTGTCCAGCGCGGCAAGCAGATCGCCCTGCGAAACCCGTTGCCCGACGGCGAGGCTAAGAACGCCAAGCTTACCCGCGACCTTGAAAGAAAGTGGCGTGATTTCAGAGGGTTCCAGAACGCCCGGGTATCGCCTTTGAACCGTTGCGGTGCTGCGTTTGACTTCTGTCGTCAGCAGCCCGCGAACTGGCGCTTCGATCGCGGCCTCAGCATCCGTATTGGAATTGCAGGCATCCAGCGCGAGGGCTCCGATGAGTGTGACGGCCAAGATGGTCTTCATGATTCACTCCCCAGATTTTGCCCCGATCTTGGCGCATCGTTCCGGAGTTGCCTAGCCGGTTCGACGCCGATCACCCGCATGTGCGCATTGAAGCCCAACCCATGAGCATTGCACCGCCTTTCATGCGCAGGCGTGTCTTGCGAGCGGCTGTGCCGCCCAGGGCCATACGCTGCCGACTGGAAACAGTGCCGCGGGGTGCGCCGCTAATTCTCGTCTGATAATTGGGGTGCCAACATCTTTCGGAACGTTTCTTCGAGGTGGTGCTTTGCCCCGGTGAATGCGTCGTCGGACGGGATCAACACCGCGATCTGGGCGTCGAAATCGGCATAGTGCTGCGTCGTCGCCCAAATGGAAAAGATCAGGTGGCGCGGATCGATCGGCGCAATCTTTCCCTGGTCGACCCATGTCTGGATGACGGCGCATTTCTGATCGAAAAGCGGTTTGAGATCGGCCTGCAGATGGGGTCGCATCCGGGGCGCACCCTGCAGGATTTCGTTCGCGAACAGGCGGCTTTCGCGGGGCAGGTCCTTGGCCATATCAAGCTTGCGGCGGACATAGTCGAGGATCTCTTCCAGCGGTTCGCCTTCGGCGTCCATCTCGACCAGCGGGTCAAGCCACGTTTCCATCAACTGGCTTAGCAGCGTGACATGAATGTCTTCCTTGCCGTTGAAGTAATAGAGGATGTTGGGCTTGCTCAGCCCTGCCGCCACGGCGATCTGATCCAGCGTCGCGCCGCGATACCCATGGGCAGAAAAGACATCGAGTGCGGCGTCCAGAATCCGGCTGCGATTGCGTTGCTGGATGCGGCTGGGCTTCTTTCCCGCGGTGGTGGTCCTCTCTGCTTTCACTTTGGGCAGGCCTCCTGACAAACGACATGGGCTCCACCCTGACTTCTTGACAGAAAACGCCGTCTTGGCAATCGTATTGACCAAATGGTCAAAAATAAATCGTGGGGGATGAGATGTCAGCGCCAGGCGAAAATCTGAGGATCGATCCCGATCGGCTGTGGGACAGCCTGATGGACATGGCGCAGATCGGCCCCGGCGTGGCGGGCGGCAATAACCGTCAGACGCTCACCGATGCCGATGCTGATGGCCGCGCGCTGTTCCAGAAATGGTGCGAGGCAGCCGGATGCACAATGGGCCTCGACCAGATGGGCAATATGTTCGCTGAACGCGCAGGCAGCGATCCCGATGCTCTGCCGGTCTATGTCGGCAGCCATCTCGACACGCAGCCGACGGGTGGAAAATACGACGGCGTGCTTGGTGTTCTGGGTGGCCTTGAGATCCTGCGCACGCTCAACGACCTCGACATCAAGACCAAGCACCCGATCATCGTGACGAACTTCACCAACGAGGAAGGGACCCGCTTTGCCCCGGCCATGCTGGCGTCGGGCGTGTTTGCGGGGATCCACACGCAGGATTGGGCCTATGACCGCGAGGATGCCGAGGGCAAACGCTTTGGCGATGAACTCGTACGGATCGGCTGGAAGGGCGACGAAGAGGTGGGCGCCCGCAAGATGCATGCTTTTTTCGAGCTGCACATCGAGCAGGGCCCGATCCTTGAGGCCGAAGACAAGGATATCGGCGTCGTTACCCATGGTCAGGGCCTGAGCTGGACGCAAGTGACGATCACCGGCAAGGATGCCCATACCGGTTCGACCCCGATGCCGATGCGGCGCAATGCCGGGCTTGGTATGGCCCGGGTGCTGGAAGCCGTCGATGCCATCGCCCTCAGCCACGCGCCCCATGCCGTTGGTGCGGCGGGGCATATCGACGTCTATCCGAATTCGCGCAACGTGATCCCGGGCAAGGTGGTGTTCACCGTCGATTTCCGCAGCCCCGAGCTGGAGGTCATTCAGGACATGGAGGCGCGGCTGTTTGCCGAAGGCCGGAAAGTCGCCGACGCCATGGGGCTTGAGATCGAATTCGAGAAGGTGGGCGGCTTTGACCCGGTCAAGTTCGACGAGGGTTGTGTCACAGCCGTACGCAGCGCGGCCGAGCGGCTGGGCTACACGCATCGCGACATCATCTCGGGCGCGGGGCACGATGCCTGCTGGATCAATCAGGTGGCGCCCACGGCGATGATCATGTGCCCGTGCGTCGACGGGCTGAGCCATAACGAAGCCGAAGAGATCACCAAGGATTGGGCGAAGGCCGGCGCGGATGTGCTGATGCACGCCGTCGTCGAAACAGCGGAGATAGTGGGATGATCGAACCAGACCTCAGCATTCCCGAACGGATCAAGGATATCATCCGGCGTGAGATCGACGAATACGTGGTCGATAGCGAAGAACGGCTCGCCACGATCGACGCCTTTCGCGCGGCATTCCGTGAGCCATCGGAGATCATCGTGCATTTTGCCGGGGATGTGCGCCAGACCTGCTGGGCGATCACGAAGTCCGATGGCGACTACCGGGTCGTGTTCCTTCCGCGTTCGGGCTACTTTTCGCTGTGCGTCGAAAGCGCGGTCGGCCCGCTTGATATCGGGGTACACGGCAGCGCGATCGGGTGCTTTAGTTCGGTCTGAGGCAAGGCGACTTAGCAACGTCACTTGAAGGCCGCAAAAACGGGGAGAGGACGCATGTCCACAGTCATCAAAAACGGAACCATCGTCACCGCCGACCTCACCTACAAGGCCGATGTGATGATCGAGAACGGCACAATCACGAAAATCGCGCCGGGCCTTAAAGGGGACGAGGAACTCGATGCGACCGGCTGCTATGTCATGCCGGGCGGGATCGACCCGCATGTACACCTTGAGATGCCGTTTATGGGCACCTATTCCAGCGACGATTTCGAAAGCGGGACGCGGGCTGCCCTTGCCGGTGGCACCACGATGGTCGTGGATTTCTGCCTGCCCAATCAGGGCGAGAGCCTGCTCGACGCCATCAAACGCTGGGACAACAAATCGACCCGCGCCAATTGCGACTATTCCTTCCACATGGCGGTCACGTGGTGGGGCGAACAGGTGTTCAACGACATGAAGACCGTCGTGCAGGATCGGGGCATCAACACCTTCAAGCATTTCCTCGCCTACAAGGGCGCGCTGATGGTGAATGATGACGAGCTGTTTTCGTCCTTCAACCGTCTCTCTGAACTCGGTGCCATCGCCATGGTCCATGCAGAAAACGGCGATGTGGTGGCCGAGATGACGGCCAAGCTGCTGGCCGAGGGCAATACGGGGCCGGAGGCGCACGCCTATTCCCGCCCCAGCCAGGTCGAGGGCGAGGCGACCAACCGCGCCATCATGATCGCCGACATGGCGGGCGTGCCCCTCTATGTGGTGCACACCAGCTGCGAAGAGGCGCACGAAGCCATCCGCCGCGCCCGCCAGCAGGGCAAACGGGTCTGGGGCGAGCCGCTGATCCAGCACCTGACGCTTGACGAAAGCGAGTACTTCAACGCCGATTGGGACCACGCCGCGCGTCGCGTGATGTCGCCCCCGTTCCGCAACAAACAGCATCAGGATTCGCTCTGGGCGGGGCTGATGAGTGGGTCACTCAGCGTCGTGGCCACCGACCATTGTGCCTTTACGACCGAACAGAAACGGTACGGCGTCGGCGATTTCTCGAAGATACCCAACGGGACTGGCGGCTTGGAGGACCGGCTGCCGATGCTCTGGACCCATGGGGTAGAGACGGGGCGGCTGACACCGAACGAATTCGTTGCGGTGACATCGACGAACATCGCCAAGATCCTGAACTGCTATCCGAAAAAGGGCGCGGTGCTGGTGGGGGCGGATGCCGATCTGGTGGTCTGGGACCCCACCAAAGAGAAAACGATCACCGCAGGGTCACAGCAATCGGCCATCGACTACAACGTCTTTGAAGGGCAACACGTGAAAGGCCTGCCGCGCTTTACCCTGACGCGCGGCCATGTCGCGGTGCATGACGGCGAGATCAAGACGCAGGAAGGCCACGGCAAATTCGTCGCGCGCGAGCCAAACGGGACAACGAACAAGGCGCTGAGCACGTGGAAAGAACTGACAGCCCCGCGCCCGGTCGAGCGGACGGGGATTCCGGCGACGGGGGTTTGATGGCCGACGCAGTTCTGCCGACACCCGATGAGATCGAAGTGGCCTATTCAAAAAGTGGAAATACGCTGGGGTGGCGGCTTCTTGGCAGCCCGGCACATGTTATGGAAGATGCAGAGATCGCGTTCATAGGTCTAAACCCAGGCGGCAATCATGAGCCGTCAGATCACCCCCGCTTCGCCCCGTCCAACGGCAGCATCTATGTTCAGGAAGGTTGGGGAGGATCGCCACCGGGTCAGAGCCCGCTGCAATTGCAGGTCCGGGCGCTATTCGACGCTCTAAGCACTAAACCGGAAGACGTGCTCGCCGGGAACCTCGTGCCCTTTCGTTCGCCGAATTTTGATGCCCTTCGCAACCCGAGGCATGCTCTGAAATATGGGACCGCTCTTTGGATGAGAATACTCGGGGTCGCGCGACCAAGGTTGATTGTCACCATGGGAGGCAGTGTTGAGAGGGCAGTTACTGCTGCTTTGCGTGCGCGGCAGAGGCAAAAGGTGCCCCTTGGGTGGGGACTCGTAACCGGACGCAACTGGGATTTTGCTGATGGGACGATTGTCGCGCTGCCTCACCTATCCCGATATCGAGTTGTTGAGCGTCCTGCATCGCAGGATGGGCTCGCGACCCTGTTTAAGAAATGGTGGACAAAGGCGTGACAGTTGTTTCCGCGCGCGGGCTTGACCTGACCTTTCAAACCAATGACGGCCCGGTTCATGCGCTGAAAGACGTGAACCTCGAGATCGGCAAGGGCGATTTCGTTTCGTTCATTGGGCCATCGGGTTGTGGCAAGACGACGTTCCTGCGCTGTATCGCGGCCTTGGAGATGCCGACGGGAGGCAGCCTCTCCGTCAACGGGATGACCCCGGACGAGGCCCGGCGCGCCCGCGCCTATGGCTATGTCTTTCAGGCGGCCGGGCTTTATCCCTGGCGGACGATCGGCGGCAACATTCGATTGCCGCTGGAAATCATGGGGTATCCGAAGGCCGAACAGGTCGAGCGGGTGGGGAGGGTGCTGGAGCTCGTCGATCTTGCCGGCTTTGAGAAAAAATTCCCCTGGCAGCTGTCAGGGGGGATGCAGCAACGGGCCTCTATCGCCCGCGCGCTGGCCTTTGATGCCGATATCCTGCTGATGGACGAACCCTTTGGCGCGCTGGACGAGATCGTGCGGGATCATCTGAACGAACAGCTTCTGGCGCTGTGGGCGCGGACGGAAAAGACTATAGCGTTTGTGACGCATTCGATACCGGAAGCCGTGTATCTCAGCACCAAGATCGTGGTGATGTCGCCCCGGCCTGGCCGGATCACCGATGTGATCGAAAGCCCGCTGCCGAAAGAGCGGCCGCTCGATATCCGCGATACACCTGAATTCCTCGAAATCGCGCATCGCGTCCGCGACGGGCTGCGGGCGGGGCATGCCTATGACGACTGACTGCAGGTTACCGGCGCGGGAAGGGCGCGCGCGCCGCTCCCCACCACCGACCCGCCTCTGGTTTGAAGGTGCGGGGGCCTTCACTGTTCACGGCCATCGGCTCTCCAGCCTGTACCGTGCGCAAAGAAAAACACCATTTGCTTTCACTGTTCTTAAAATACTCAAGGCGTCAGGCTTGGTTCCGGGCGCTGCGCATGAGTATTTGCGGAACAGTGAAGGGGCCGGTTTTCGCCATGCGTAGTGTCGTGCCGGTTCTGAGCGTTGTGGGGCTGATCCTTGCAGTCTGGTATCTGGCCGCGATCCCGATGAATGCGGATTGGGCACGTGCGCAGGCGGAGCGGGCCGATGTCGAGCTCGGTCCTCGTGCGCTTGTCGCGGCGACCTGGTCGCAGGACAAGCCTCGTTTGCCAGCGCCGCATCAGGTTGCCGTCGAGATTTGGGAAACGACGGTCGAGAAAAAGATCACCTCAAAGCGATCGCTCATTTATCACAGCTGGATCACGCTCAGCGCCACATTGCTGGGTTTTGCGTTTGGCACGATCCTTGGTGTCCTGCTGGCCGTCGGCATCGTCTACAACCGCGTGATGGATCTGAGCGTGATGCCCTGGATCATCGCAAGCCAGACCATCCCCATTCTCGCCCTCGCACCCATGATCATTGTCGTGCTGAACGCCGTTGGTCTTAGCGGGCTGATCCCCAAGGCGGTCATATCGATGTACCTGTCGTTTTTCCCGGTCGCGGTCGGGATGGTCAAAGGGCTGCGCAGCCCGGAGGTCATGCAGCTTGACCAGATGCGGACGTGGAGCGCGAGCGGGGCCCAGACGTTCTGGAAATTGCGGCTGCCCGCGTCCATGCCCTATCTCTTTGCTTCTCTGAAAGTGGCCATGGCGGCCTCGCTTGTGGGTGCCATAGTGGGCGAATTGCCGACCGGTGCCGTTGCCGGGCTGGGCGCGCGTCTGCTGGCGGGCAGTTACTATGGCCAGACGATACAGATCTGGTCAGCTCTGTTGATGGCGGCGGCTGTCGCGGCGTTGATGGTGGGCTTGATCGGCCTGATCCAGCGGGTGGTGCTGAGCCGGATGGGGATGGCGTGATGGGGTGGGTTCTATTTGCCGTCGCGGTCTGGGCTGCGGGATGGGCCCTGAATGTTTGGCTGGCGCGCCGCCATGCCGCTCCCTGGCCGATCCCGGTGATCTTTGGCCTCACGCTGATCGCGATCTGGGAAGGGGTCGTGCGCGGCTTTCAGATCAGTGCCGTATTGCTGCCCGCACCCTCGGCCATCGCGGCGCGGTTCGCGGCCAGCACGGGCATCCTGTGGGAGGATTTTGTCCAGACCGTGCTCAAGGGCGCGCTCAGCGGATATGCCATTGGCTGCGGCGCGGCCCTGCTGGTTGCGGTGCTGATCGACCGGTCCGACTTTCTCAAACGCGGCATTCTGCCTGTGGGTAACTTTGTGGCTGCCCTGCCCATCGTCGGCCTTGCCCCGATCCTGGTGATGTGGTTCGGCTTTGACTGGCAATCGAAGGCTGCCGTTGTCGTCGCGATGGTCTTTTTCCCCATGCTGATCAACACGGTAGAGGGGCTGCGCGCCACAGACGCCATGCAGGGGGACCTGATGAAGACCTATGCCGCGGGCCCGTGGACAACCCTGTGGAAACTTCGGCTGCCCGCCGCCATGCCGTTCATCTTCAATGGTCTCAAGATCGCATCCACCCTTGCATTGATCGGCGCAATCGTTGCTGAATTCTTTGGCTCACCCGTGCGTGGCATGGGCTTTCGTATTTCAACCAGCGTCGGTCAGCTTGCGCTTGACCTGGTCTGGGCTGAAATTGTCGTCGCAGCGCTCGCGGGATCGGCCTTTTTCGGTCTGATCACGCTGATCGAGCGCGTGGTGACATTCTGGCACCCGTCCCAAAGAAGGCGGGCCGCTTAACAAAAACGAATTCAACAAGGAGTACCACCATGAAGACGTTAACAAATCTGACCGCGGGCGCGGCGCTGAGTGCTTGGGCGTTCGCTGCGGCAGCGGCCGACGACGTGACCCTTCAGCTGCAATGGGTCACGCAGGCGCAATTCGCAGGCTACTACGTGGCCCTCGACAAGGGGTTCTACGATCAGGAGGACCTGAGCGTCACGATCAAGCCCGGTGGCCCCGATATTGCTCCGCCCCAGGTGCTTGCCGGCGGTGGCGCCGACGTGATGCTGAACTGGATGCCCTCGGCCCTCGCCGCCCGGGAAAAGGGTCTGCCGGTCGTCAACATTGCGCAGCCCTTCAAATCGTCGGGTCTGATGCTGACTTGCTGGAAAGATACCGGCATCACCGGCCCTGCGGATTTCCGGGGCAAGACCATCGGCGTCTGGTTCTTTGGCAACGAATACCCCTTCCTGTCGTGGATGAGCCAGGAGGGTATCCCGACCGACGGGTCCGATGATGGCATCACGGTTCTGAAACAGGGTTTCAACGTCGATCCGCTTTTGCAACGGCAGGCCGATTGCATTAGCACCATGACCTACAACGAGTACTGGCAGGTCATCGATGCAGGCGTCAGCCCGGACGAGCTGGTAACCTTCAAATACGAGGACAAGGGCGTCGCGACGCTGGAGGACGGGATGTATGTGCTTGAGGAAAACCTCAATGACCCGGCCTTTGCCGACAAGATGGTTCGCTTTGTTCGCGCCTCGATGAAGGGTTGGAAATACGCCGAGGAAAACCCGGACGAAGCCGCCGAAATCGTGCTCGACAACGATGCGACGGGTGCCCAGACGGAAGAGCACCAAAAACGCATGATGGGTGAGATCGCCAAGCTGACGGCGGGCAGCAACGGCATGCTTGATCCGGCCGACTTCGACCGCACGGTCGACACTTTGCTGGCGGGCGGGTCGGACCCGGTCATCACCAAGAAACCCGAAGGCGCGTGGACCCATGCCATCACCGATAAGGCGCTGAATTAATATAAGTTCTGGTGACTGGACCAACGGGCCAGCCTTTGGGCTGGCCTTTTTTGTCGCGGTTGCTGGACATCGTTTCCCGTTGCGCCATGTCGCGTAACGAAAAGGGAGTGCGCGTACGATGACGAATATGGAAAACCTTCAACCCGAACTGGATCATCAGGTCGACCTGGACCGCAAATACGAGGCGGCCATGCGGTCGATTGCCCAAAAGGATCTCAAGCGCGAGGCCCAAGGCTACGCCGTCATGTCCGCCTTTCTGGGCTACGGTGAAAGCGCCCTGGGTGACGGCCCGTTTGCCAAGGTCAGCCATGCGGCCAAGCTGTTCTGCATCGCCTTTGCGGGTCTCGCGCCCTGTTACCTGATCTGGTCGCTCTTGCTCTAGAGCACGGTGACAACCGTTCCGATCGGGACGCGTTCATATAGATCGATCACATGCTCGTTCAGCATGCGAATACACCCGTTTGACACCGAGCGGCCAATACTGTTGGGCGCGATCGTCCCGTGGATGCGGAAATAGGTGTCGACCCCGTTCTGGAACAGATACAGCGCGCGGGCGCCCAGCGGGTTTTCGGGGCCGCCCGGTTCGATGTAGTCGTTGTCTATGAACTTTTTATAGGCCACCGGGTCCCGCTCGATCATCTCTTCGGTCGGGCGCCAGGTGGGCCATTCCTTTTTGACGTCGATTGTAGCGGTGCCGGTGAATTCGAGACCCGCGCGGCCGACGCCGACGCCATAGCGCAGCGCCTTGCGCTCTTCGGTCACCCAATAGAGGTAATAGCTGCGGGGCAGGATGAGCAATTGACCCGGAAGGAATTCCTTTTTGATCCGCACCTCTTGCGGGGTAGGGTCAAAGACCACTGGCTTGTTGGCGCGGGCAATGGAGGGTGCGGCAAGTGCCGCGGCACTCAGACTCAGAAATGATCGGCGTTTCATGGCAGGCTTTTCTCAAATGACTTTGGATCACTCTGCCATGAAATCGCTGAAAATCAAACACTTCGGGGATCAAAGGCTCGCCCAGTCCCGAAACCGGTAGGGTCCGGGCGGCTGTGGTCCCGGGCGGGGATAGGGCTGGGGTGTCTGAGGCGGCACGGGTTGGGTATGTTGGGTCATCGGCTGTCTCCTATGTGATGAGAGACAGGATGGGGAACCTACCCGATACCGCCATTGGACAGAGGGTTAGTGCGCTCGTTCCGAGGTTGAGGGTGACGGGTCTAGACCCCCGGTTTACGGCTGAAAACCGCCCGAAACGCCGCGCTCGGGATCACCGGGCATAGGCCGACTGACCCCGCCGCTGTCCGGCCCACAGGGCAAATTCGATCAGCAGCGGCACCACCATGCTGAAGATGAGCGCGCCACCCAGCCCGATGGAAAAGAGCGGCAAAAAGACCTGCTGCAGCCCGGCCAGATCCATCGTCTTGAGCTGGCTGAAGACGCCGAGGCTGAGCGCGCTGATCCAGCATGACAGCGACAGTCCCGCGATAAAGGCCAGCCGGATGCGGATCGGGAACTGGATTTCGCCAAAACGATAGCCTTCGCAGGCGGCATAGGTGGGCAGGGCCACATAGGCGATGAGAAAGGCGTTGACGGTCAAAAGCCCCACGACCAGCATCTTGACCATCAGCTTCGGAGAAAAGTTTGCCCATTCGAACCCGGTTCGAAGCTCAAGCAGGATAAGCCCGCTGGCCCAGAGCACCAGAACCCCGATCATGATCGTGTTGTGCAGGCGGTACATGGCGCGGATCTCGGCCTCGGTCAGGCGGATGAAGAAAAACTTGAGGGCCGAGAAATCCGCCCACATGGCCAGCCCGAACCCTATGGCCAGACCAACGAGATGAACCATCCGCACAACATCGACGATCAGCGTCGCATCCATGTCACCAACTCCAATACCCTGTCCCCGCTAGGGGCTGTTCAATACGGCGGCGGCGCGTGGCCAAACGCGCCAGCCTGTAATCTGCTGACCAGCTTTCGACCAAATCTTGATCTGGAGACGGTGAAAAAAGGGAAGAAGTGTGGCGAAGGCTCAGGCCGGATCGCGCGTTTCGGCATAGACCCACGCGATATAGTCGGCATTGGCGTTGTCGATGGTCAGGCGGAGAATGGGCGGCACCTCATAGGGATGCAGATCGCGCACTCGGGCCTCGACCAAGTCTCCGAGTTCCACGCGCGTCTTGACGAGCAGCGGATGCTCGGTCTCCCGCGCGATCTCGCACTTCCAGCGGTACGCAGACTGGATCGGGGCATAGAGGTTGGAGCAGGCCACCAGCCGCTCCGCGATGAGGGTGTCGCCGATGGTTGTGGCGGTGTCGACGGAGGGGCAGTTGATCCAGATGGTGGTGATTTGCATGGGTGCAGGTAAGGTTGATTAAAGCGATGACGCAGGTTGGCCATTTGCACGCGAGAGTGGTGGATCGGTGCGGACGCGGGGTTGGTGTTCACCCACCTTCAGATGGCTTCGGAATGACATAGTAGGATCTTGTTGTTCACCACATATGAACACATTTGGTTGACAAACCTTCCTTGCAGATACATTTCTGCTGTGGGCGCTTGCTTTCAAGCCCCATTTCCGAGGCCCACGCACTTGTGCGTGGGCTTTCGTGCTTCTACTGTAGCTAGATGCGGTACTACATAGCATATCTTGATGAGTTTGGGCATGACGGCCCCTTTATCTCGCGCAACCATTCACAATACTCTACAAGTCCGGTGTTTGGCCTTGCGGGTTTTATCCTTCCAGCCGACCAAGCACGATACTTTTCAACTGGTTTCTACAAGCTTAAATGTCGACTTTTCGAATCGGAGATCCAAAACTCAAAGCAACCAGTGGCAAGATGGGAGAAGAAAGGCAGTGACTTCTTTCGCCCTGCAAAAATCCAAAAAGTGCAAGAAATCCGTAACTCTTTTAATCGCCTTGTTAACGCAGTCTATCGCAGACACCATGGCTATCTCTTTTATGTCGGTACTGAAAAGGGTCACAGTCCTGACTAACATAGCTCGGTCAAGTTGTATCAGTCGACAATACGGGAAGCTATCAAGAGGCTAGATAAGTTCTGTACCGACCGAGATGCTCAATTCATGCTCTGTTTGGACTATCATTCCAATCGCAAGGAGATGGTCAAAACTAGTGCCATAGAAATGTTTGGAGCAGGAAGGAAATCACTTGTCGAGCCGCTGTTTCATGCAGAGAGCGATTTGTATCAGACCGTGCAGTTTGCTGATTGGGTCGCAGCAGTGACGGGCAAAATCTATGCATACAAATGCCGCCCAAACGAATACTCAGAAAATGAGCCATTCCAACGATACTTCCATGATCGAGTGAAGCGTGCAGCGCTGGCGAGTGGAATACGGCATCAAAAGATTGACAACACAGCTATGGCAAATGCGATGGCGAGCGCGTTAGTAAGTTCTGGAAAGAGCCGCTAAGAAAGCCAAAGATACGCTCCGACCTAGAAGGCTGCACCTAGATTGGAACCGGGTGCCGCTCTCATAGTTTTTTTGTCAAAAGCGACTGCTGCGCACGCATCACGTTTGCTGCGCAGATCGCGACAATCAACGCCAAACCTCTTGTGCCTCAGCCGCACCGATTCCAGCGTATCCATGCCCAGCACCCGTTTCTTGCCTTCGTCATGCCCTCGAAGTTGCCTTCAAATCGTTCCACGCCCGCCAGGCCTTCTTTTTTTGATCGGCCGACCGACATATGCTAAACGCACTGCTATTATGCCAAAGATATTTCGAAGAACGCTGTTTGCCCTGCCATTTCTTGCCCTCGCCGCCTGCGGCTCAATAGATTTTGACGGTCTCTCCGATCAGGGACGCTTTGAGGGTTCGGTTCTGGTCGTTTGGGTGGGCGAGAACGAAACTGGACGGGGCGACGGAAAGTTTGTTTACGTTCCATTTCCGGGCCGCGAATTGAAGTTTGTCCGGGACGTTCGAAGCAATTCCGACGCGACGCTGGAAACGATTGTACCGGGTCCGATTTATACCGATGGTGGTTCGATCCCTCGTGTGGCCCAGCCGTTCAAGGGGTTCTCGCCCTGGGGCTATGCGCCGGCATACATGATCCACGACTGGCTTTTTGTTGCCAAGAAATGCAACACCGACGAGATGGCCAAGCCCGGGGAGCTTCCAGTCGCTGAGATGCCATTTGAAGAAAGCGCCGAGATCATGGGCGAGGCGATCAAGGCCCTGATCCGCCAGGAGATGGTTGGCAAGAACGACGTGGCCCCCGGCGTGATCAGCTCAGCCGTGGCCGGTCCGATCTCCCGTTCGATCTGGTTTCAGAGCGGTAAATGCGAGGAAAACCGGCTGACCCCCGAGCATCAGGACCTGATTGACGACTTCGTTCAGCGCCGCGGTGCACGCCTCAGGACGCAGGGCGTTTTACCACCCGATCGCACTGGTGATGAGATCCGGGTTGTCGGGGTTGTCGAGTTTTAGATCGAGATTTTGCCGACTACGCGGTGAGCAGGGGTCCAGCAGAGCGAGCGCCGTGATCTCCAGCCGAGACGATCAATCGGTTCTCTTTCGAAGTACGTTGAGATCCTGCATTCGGCCGATGCCTGCTGGGATCTGCTCCACGACATCAAAGACCGCGGACCATTCCCGCATGACATAGTCCGGATCGTGAGCGACATAGCCGTATTCGCCCTCCACGCCATCGTGGTTCCGGATATCGACGCTGGAATACATCATACCCTCACGCCTGAGATCGTCGTCTGAGACGTTGACCCATTCAGGTTGCTTGCGCTCTTCACGCCGATATTTGAGAGCCCGATAGCCCGAGGTGCTGATCAGCGCGAGCCCGCCGGGTTTCAATATGCGGTGGATTTCCTGCAGCCACGGAACCTGGCGGTCGAAGGGGAGATGGGTCCAGACCGATACTGAATAGATTGCATCAAACGAATTGTCCTCGAATGGCAGTGGCGGGTCGTTCTCGGTTTTCTTGAAGTTAACATTCGGGACGTTCCGGTTGAGCCACGAGATACACCAGCCGGACACGTCAACGGCATCGCTGGGGTACTGATGCTGAAACTGAAGAGGCATAACCAGCCGCCCAATACCGCATCCAAACTCCAGGATCCGCAGGGACGAGAGTTGCCCGTCGATATGCCGGCTCAACGCGGCGTGAATGTTACCCGAAATCTCATTGCCGATGCGAACGAAGTTTTCCTGATCGTTGGGACCGGGCTGCATCATGTTCCCATGAGGCGGGAGTGGGAAGTGCTCGTGCCATTCGACTTGTTGTGTCATTTGTGGATTGTCCTTCGTTTTCGCTCGCTGGTCAGCTTTGGGGGAACCGCCTGGCGTTTCATTTTGTGGCAAGTCAGTGCGTCATCGGACCACGGGTGTCAAATGCGTTTGCCTATCGCTTGGATCAGGCCGGAAACGTGTCTGAAACCCTGCAGACGGCCCTCTTGTGTATCAGCGCACGAATTTCTTGTGCTTCAGCCGCTTCGGCTCCAGCGCATCCGCGCCCAGCCGCCGTTTCTTGTCTTCTTCGTAGTCCTCGAAGTTCCCTTCGAACCATTCGACATGCGCCTCACCCTCGAAGGCGAGGATGTGCGTGCAGATCCGGTCGAGGAAGAACCGGTCGTGGCTGATCACAACGGCGCACCCCGCGAAATCGACCAGCGCGTCTTCGAGCGCGCGCAGGGTTTCGACGTCGAGGTCGTTGGTGGGCTCGTCGAGCAAAAGGACGTTGCCGCCTGATTTCAACAGCCGCGCCATGTGCACCCGGTTCCGCTCACCCCCGGACAGCAGCGAGACCTTCTTCTGCTGGTCCCCGCCCTTGAAGTTGAAGGCCGAGCAATAGGCGCGGGAATTCATCTGGGCATCCCCCAGCTCGATCACTTCAGCGCCGCCGCTGATCGCCTCCCATACCGTCTCATCCGCCTTGAGGTCATCACGGCTTTGATCGACATAGCTCAGTTCGACAGTGTCGCCGTAGTCGATGCTGCCTTCGTCAGGTGCTTCCTGCCCGGTCAGCATCTTGAAGAGGGTCGATTTGCCCGCTCCGTTTGGGCCGATCACGCCAACGATGCCGCCCGGGGGCAGGGAGAAATCCAGCCCCTCGATTAGGAGCTTGTCACCCATGGCCTTTTTCAGCCCGTGTACCTCGATCACCTTGGAACCCAGCCTTGGTCCGTTGGGGATGACGATCTGGGCTCGGGTGATCTTGTCCCGCTCAGACTGGTTGGCCAGTTCATTATAGGCGTTGATCCGGGCCTTTTGCTTGGCCTGCCGGGCCTTTTGGCCCTGCCGCATCCATTCCAATTCGCGTTCGAGCGTTTTCTGGCGGCTCTTGTCCTCGCGCGCCTCTTGTTCCAGCCGCTTGGCCTTTTGTTCGAGCCACGCCGAGTAGTTCCCCTCGTAGGGAATGCCGCGGCCGCGGTCGAGCTCGAGGATCCAGCCGGTGATGTCGTCGAGGAAGTAGCGGTCATGGGTGACGATCAGGATCGTACCCTTGTAGTCGATCAGGTGCTGCTGCAGCCATGCGATGGTTTCGGCGTCAAGGTGGTTGGTGGGCTCGTCCAGCAGCAGCATGTCGGGGTTTTCGAGCAGCAGCTTGCAGAGTGCCACGCGGCGCTTTTCCCCGCCCGAAAGGCTGTTGACGTCGGCATCGTCGGGCGGGCAACGCAGCGCCTCCATCGAGACGTCGATTTGGGAATCCAGATCCCACAGGTTTTCCGCGTCGATCTGGTCCTGCAGCTTGGCCATCTCGTCGGCGGTCTCGTCCGAATAGTTCATGGCAAGTTCGTTGTAACGGTCAAGGATCGCCTTTTTCTCGGCCACGCCCTCCATCACGTTTTCACGGACTGATTTCGAAGCGTCCAGTTCAGGTTCCTGAGGCAAATAGCCGACCTTGGCACCCTCGGCGGCCCAGGCCTCGCCCTGAAAATCCTTGTCGAGGCCCGCCATGATCTTCATCAGCGTCGACTTACCCGCGCCGTTGACACCCACGACGCCGATCTTCACGCCAGGCAGAAAGTTCAGATGGATGTTTTCAAAGGTCTTTTTGCCGCCGGGATAGGTCTTGGACACTCCGGACATGTGATAGACGTATTGGTAGCTGGCCATGGTCGCACCTGTCGCTGTGGTTTCGCTGCTTCTACGGTTGGCGGGGTGGAATGGCAATCAGCCTCGTTCGGGCATCCAAGTGCAAATTGTCCCGGTTTGTGGTATCCTCTTTGCAGATGAAGTGGTGGCCGCGGGATCCCGTGGTCGGAACCGTAACCATCACTCCCAACATCGGAGACAGTGGTTATGGCATTTACCAGAATTGTTGCCATTGCCGGGCTCACAGGCCTGACACTGGCCGCGCTTCCCACACGTGGTGACGGAGCGACGATCATCTTTCAAAGCGGCGCTTACATTCAGACATTTGCACCACCTGATGGCGCAGGTGCCATCGAGTATCGCACGGGCACCGATCCAACGACCGAGATCGTTATTGTAAACACGGCACCGGGCCAGCGATCGGGCACGGACGTGAACGACGCGACATCGCCCATTCAGACAAAGGATGGCAATCCGGGCGAGGTTCGCGTGATCACCGATCTGGCGATCGGGCAAGGCCAAAGCCTGATCAATCTGGAAGCGGACGGATCGACGACCGGGTCGTCGTTCAGCACCCCGTTGGGATCGCTGGCGCAAAGCTTTTCCGGGAGCGGTTTGTGGCGGGTCGAACTGGGGCCAAAGGAAAAGCTGCAGTCGGTCACGCTCCGCGGCAAGCTGCGTGGGGATTTGCGGATCGATCCGCCCAGTGCGCTTGCAGGTAGTGCCAGCGCCAACCTGTCGGGCAGCGTGAAGGTCGATCCGTTTGGAAGCTTCAACTTCGCGACAGGGGAAAAGACGGGCAGCGGATCGTTCGGGCTGGGGATCAGCGCGACGGGCGGCTCGATCTCTTTCTCGGTCACTCCGGGATCGACGAGTGTGGCCCAGATCACTTATGCCGAAACCCTGGCGCCACCGCAGGTAAGCCCGGGTGTGAATTACTCGTTCTCGCTGGGGGCCAACCTTGAAAGCAGCCTCACGAGTTTCGGCATCCTCGGTGGTGCATTTTCGGTTTCGAACCTTTGGGAGGATGAATTCGAGCTGATCCCGGCCGTAAGCAGGGTGCCCTTGCCCGCATCGGCGTGGGGGATGATCCTTGCCTTGGGCCTGCTGGGCGTCGTGCGTCTTGGCAACCGCCGTGTTCGATCGAGGTCGGCTGCGCGCCAACAGCAAACACAATAACCATTTGCAAGGGAACGATTTCCGAAACTCGCGGAGTTTCGCGACCTGCCAAAAGAGGGCTTAGTTTTCCGGCCTCGCGCGTGCTACCCAAAGTCGAGGATCGACGAATTGCTTTGGGAAAACGCAATGCGGACGTGGTTGGTGGTCATTCTGTTTTCTTTGCTGGGCGCCTGTTCGGTCGGGATCCAACTGGCATCGCCGCCAAACCTCTATCTTGAGGGAACGAATTACCCCAGCAACCGGGTGGCCTCGGTCTTGCGCACCTCGACGCCCGAGATCTTTTACGTCACCAACCGCGCGCGCGAGGGCGTCAGTTATGGCGCGGCACGCTCGTCTTCCAAGGCCTTTGGCGCGGCCCGCGTTCGGTTCGGAACCGATCTGACATGGGAGGAGCTGGTGCGCCGCACCCATGTCGATGCGGGCCGCCGCATTTCGCAGCTGAACGTCGAAAGCGTGAACGAAATGGTCCGCTTTAACGAAACGCCGCTGCCCTATTCGCGCAAAGACGGATCGCTTACGTTTCTGCCTGATGTTTCAATGGATTACGCCGAGCGGACGATGGCGTTTCAGCAGGCGTTGCGCGCTCATATCAACGAAACCGGCAATGAACGCCTGCTGGTCTATATCCACGGCTTTAACAACGATTTCGATGACGGTCTGACGACGCTTGCCAACCTCTGGCACTTTTCCGGGCGTAACACTACGCCCATTGCGTTTACCTGGCCTGCTGGCAACGGGGCGGGGCCGTTGGGCTATTTCCGGGACCGGGATGCGGGCCGCTACTCGGTGTATCACACCAAGGAATTCCTGCGCATGCTGGCCAACATGCCCGAGGTCGAACAGATCGACATCGTGGCCCATTCGCGCGGGACAGACGTCATCACGACCGCCTTGCGCGAATTGATGATCTTTGCGCGGGGTGCCAACGAACATCCCAAGCTTGCCCTCAAGACGGGGATCTTCATCATGGCAGCGCCTGACCTCGATATCGGTATCGTCCGTCAGCGCCTGCAGGCCGAGCGCCTCTCTGAGGCGTTCGAGCAGATCAACCTCTACATCAATCCCAACGACGCCGCTTTGCGTCTGTCGGCGCTGTTGACCCGATCGACCCGTCTGGGCGCCTTGCGCAACGAGGACTTTATCGATGGTGAGCTTGAGCTGCTGCGGAAAGAGGCTCTGGTTCATTTCATAAGGGTTGAAAACGTCAGGGGCGGGTTTGGGCACACCTATTTCCGCGATAACCCTGCGGTCTTGTCGGATATCGTTCTGGCCCTGCGCACGCGGGCCTTTCCCGGCGGTACGCTGCGCCCCCTCGAACAGGATGAGAATGGGGTTTGGGTTCTGCATTCCAACTATCCGCTCGAACGCCTGCCAGAGATATCGCACGTTCTGCTGGGTGAGGACCGTTAAGGGACCTTCAGAAGTCGAGCCAGATCCCGATGCGGACCGTTGTCTCGGCCTCTTCGTGCTCAATCCCGGCCTGATAGCTGACGCCGCCGCTTTGCGGTGACCACACCACCGACGGCGCGTAAGTGACCGACGTGCCCTCGTCGTCGATGGTCACATAGGTCTGCATCATGGGCTTTAGCCGGTCGGTGGCATTTATGCCGACCGTCCCGTCGACCTTGACCGCTCGTCCCGTGATGCCATCCGAAACCAGATCGGTGTCGAGGTTCACCCAGCCCGACCGTTCGCCAAGGCTGTAGCCCCGCCCAAAGCTGACGCCGGCCCGCAAGAGGTGGCTCAGATCGGTCGGATCCCAGCTGAGCCCAAGCCCGAGTGCGTAGGAGACCTGCCAGTTCTCTAGTAGATCCAAGGGGCGACGCAGGAACAGATATCCAGAGCCGTCAATCGGCTGGTTCCCCAGCATTTCGACATCGACCTTGGCCCCGAGCGTCAGGTCGTCACGCACCCCGTATTCGACATAGCCCGCATGATCATAGCCCCCGTCGAGCCCCCGTTCGGTGGAAATGGCGGCAAAGCCTGCCCCCTCTGACCGCAGCCAGGCGCCAGCCCAGACAGGGCCGAACGGCGTTGTGAGAAACGCAAGAAGAATCGCGGACATTACGGTCATGGGCAGCGCTGAAATGATCGGGCGGAAGGGTTAACAGGGGCTTACCTGCACTGGACACGTTCGGCCTGGGTGTTACCTGCTTGCCATGGAGCTGCCCGAGGAAGACGTACAGAGCTATCCGCGCCCACCGGCGCTGGAACCCGTGCCACAGCGGCTGCGGGTTGTCCTCGGGGGTGAGGTCGTTGCGGACACGGCGCAAGGCCTGCGCGTTCTCGAAACCCACCATGCGCCGACATATTACTTTCCGCCGGACGATGTGCTTGCCGCGCTCAGTCGTGCAAGTGGCGGGTCGTTCTGCGAATGGAAGGGCCGGGCGACCTACTGGGATATTGCTGGCGGTGACCGGCAGGTGGCGCGCGCTGCATGGTCCTATGCCGCGCCGACCGAACGGTTTGCAGCGCTCAAGGATCATCTCGCCTTTTACGCCGGTCTGGTTGACGAGGCATGGGTTGGCGAGACGCGCGTGACGCCCCAGCCCGGCGACTTCTACGGCGGATGGGTCACACCGAACCTCACAGGCATCGTCAAGGGGGCGCCTGGCACACGCCACTGGTGATTGACCTCAGGGATGGCATTGAAACCCGGTGATCTGGTGCCTTAGGGTCAGGCCAAAAAGGAGTCCTCGATGCCCCTGATCCCGTCGATCCCGGAAGACGATCTGGACCCGGACCTGCGCGACAATCTGAGCTTTTTCATCGGCACGCTTGGCGTGATCCCCAATTCGATCCGCACGATGGCGCGGCGACCCGAGATCGCCCATGCCTATACCGAGCTTAACCGTGCGGTGATGAAGGATTACGGGGCTGTCACACCCGAATTCAAACGGCTTGTCGGCTATGTCGCCAGCTTTTCATCGGGTTGTATGTATTGCCAGGCGCATATGATCCTCGCCTCTGAACGCTTTGGCGCATCCGAGGACCGGCTGAACTCGGTCTATGACTTCGAGGATAGCCCCCATTTCACCGATGCGGAAAAGGCAGCGCTCGCCTTTGCCCATGCGGCGGCTGCCGTTCCGAACCAGACGACCGAGGCGGTGTGGGAGCGGTTGCGGGCGCACTGGTCAGAGGATGCCATTGTCGAGATCACGGCCGTCGTGGCGCTTTTCGGGTACCTGAACCGCTGGAACGACTCGATGGGTACAGCGCTCGAGGACATGCCGATCGAAAAGGGTGAGCAGCGTCTTGCCGACAAGACCGGCTGGAGCGTGGGAAAACACGGCTGATCCGGGCTGAAAACTCCGCACCTGATCCCCATATCTTGCGGGATCAGAATGGAGATGGCTTATGAAATGTCCCGTTGATGGCGAGACCCTTGTTGTCAGTGAACGCTCCGGCGTCGAGATCGACTATTGCCCGCAGTGTAGAGGGGTCTGGCTGGACAGGGGCGAGCTCGACAAGATCATCGACCGGTCTGGCAGCTTTGCCGCCCGCGACGAGGATCATGACGATGGCGACTATGGCCACTCCAGCGGGCGTCGGCGGAAGAGGAACAAGTTTGGGGGTTTCCTCGACGATATCTTCGATTTCTGACCAGTCTTGGGGCGGTCAGCGGGCAGTCCCCGATCTCGTCTGGCCATCCGTGGTCCGAAGGAATGGCGGCGACGGCTGGCTTCTGAAACTGGGCGCCATGTCTGGGAAAAGGCCTGGCGTCTTCGGATTGCTCGTGCGGTCCCATTTGCGCATCCAGGGCAACGTGTCGGCCAGTGCCCCGTCTTCGGACCATTTGAAGTAACCAAGCGCACCCTGGCATGGGATCGGATCGATGGCACGCGGATTTGCCAGAACGAGGCCCATGGAATGACCGAACCACGGGCTGTCGCTTTGATTCACGATATCGACAACATCCACGACCCCGATGATCGCCCGCCGCGGCAGGTCGTCCGGCCGCGGCACCTTGGTTTCCGTCTTTTGCATCTTGACCACCGCCCATTCGTACTCCGAGCGCCTCATCCCCGTGGCGGCGTGAATACAAATGGTCCGGCAGTCAATCTTGCCGGCGCGAATTGACGGCAAGCTGCGGTTTTCGATGTCCTTTCCGCCTTCGATAATTGCCCAAGCCCAGGGCTGGCGAACGGACAGTGCGAGTGGTGGCAAATCAACGCCCATGCGGCGGAGGTAGGGGCCGGCATCCTGACGTCAAATACGAATATGCTGGTTTTGACGGGTCAACGCGGCGCGGATGCAATCCGCGCAGCCTACTGCGCCTTCATCCGTTCGACATAGGCCCGCAGTTCTTCGGCCTCGTGTCTTGCGTCGCGCAGGCCGTCCATGGCGGCCCGCAATTCGGCCTCGGTCTGGCTAAGCTGGTTCGTCAGTTCGGCTTCGCGCTGCTGCAGATACGTGATCGCCTGATCGCGCGTCTCTTCCGCTTCGTGCAACTCCTGGCTCATCCGTTCCAGTTCGGCCACATCGCCCGCTGCCACCCGTGTGAAGCGTCCGACCAGCCAGTTGGCGAACCAGCCCAGGCAAAACGCAACAAACAGGACGATGGCGGTCGCGATGATGAATTCAGTTCTGCTCACCGCTTACATCCTCTTCCACTGCCGCATCCCCGGTATCCGAGGCCCCCGCGACGTCATCCCCGGCGCCTATATCACCGGAAGTGGCGACAGATTCCAGCGTTGTTTCTGTATCGATGACGCTGGGTTCTGGCCGGATGAGGTGGAATTCGATGCGTCTGTTGGCCTCGCGGCCCTCTTCGGTCTTGTTGTCGGCGATCGGAACGGTTTCGCCATAGCCCTTGGCAGTGAAGCTGGATGTGAGCACGCGCCGCACCCTCAATTCGTTCAGAACCGATTGCGCGCGGGCCTGGCTTAGGTCGAGGTTCATGATCTCGCGGCCCTGGCTGTCGGTATGGCCCTGGATCTCGAGCCGAAGGCTGCCGCATTGCTTGAGGATCTCGGCGATGTCATCGAGCGTTCCCAATGCGCTGGCGTCGATGGTCGCGCTGCCGGGTTCGAACGAGATTTTTGACACTGCAAGGATCGACTGGATTTCGGCCTCGCACTCATCCGCCGTGGGCAGGGCTGCGATCGGATCAAGCTCTTCCTGATATTCGATAGCAATGTCGAAGACGCTGCTGTCCCCCAGCTTGTCGGCAAAGAGCGACGCGATCTCGGTGCTGGCGGCGCGCTGGCCGGTCTTGCCCCGGATCTCGACCCGTTCGGGCGTCACGGTCAGCGCCCCGTTCTTGAGCTTGGCCAGGGCTTCGAGCCCGGTCAGTACCCGCACGGTCCAATCAGCGGGCAGATCTTCGACCACCCGGGCGGCCATATGCACCGTCTCGGATCCGAAGGCTGCACGCGCATAGCTGTCGGCCATGCTGCGCAGATGCTCATCAGAGAGACGACCGCGCAACTGGACCTGACCCTCCGGGCTGAGGGTGGCGGTGAATTCTGCCGGACCAAGCGAGGGTTCAGCGGTTTTTGGCAACATCGCCCGCAGAACGAACACGTCGGGCAGGTCGTTCTCCAGCTCACCCACGACACGGTCGAAGGCTGCCTGATCCGTGCCTTCGGCGCCGACCAGCATGATGTCCGCGTCCGAGAACGTGACGGTGCCCTGTTCGAGCCGGGTGAGGGCGTTCAACGCCAACTCGACCGCTTCAGCCCAGCGGGTGCTTGGCACGCCCAGACCGATTGCGCAACGCGCTTCCCCTTCGAGGCCGGCCTGATGCGCAGCAGCCAAGATGCGGGCCTGGCTTTCACCGCTATCGGCCGAGCAGGCATCGAACCGCGCGCCCACCTCGTCTTTGACGAAACGCAGCGTGAACGGCGTGATGACGGGCCGCGGAGCCGAGATGGCCAGCGCCATGCGCAGGCCCGGTGGGGCGGCACGGTTGAGTTCCTGTTCCAGCTTCGCCTTGGCCTCGGCGCTGTCGACGGTGGCCTCGATCGAGATGCGCCCCGCTTCGACCGACACTTTGGATCGCGGTAGCCGGTCGATGGCTGTCAGCGCAAAGCCAAGCGCATCTTCCCAGCCTTCGGGGGCGGGATAATCCGCGCTTTCCAAGAGATCCTTGGCCCGATCCGAACCCTCGATCCGCTCGATCTGCCGTGTGATGTCATCGCGGTCGGTCGAGGTGGGCACAAGCCCGATGATCGAAAGGCCGGCATCATTGCGCAACAGCTCGGCCGAGAAGCGGGGTGGGGCAAGGGCAGCGGCATCTTCGGCATCCATCGCGTCGATGATCCGTGCGGCATCCACCACTGTGCCCGCCGCGCTGATGGCGGCGACTCGCGCTGCTTCCGAGGGTGCCGTGCCTTCAAGGATCACCTGCAGGCCGTCTGCCTGCACCTCTGCCCATGGCATTTCATTGTCGTCGAGCGCGTCTCGTACGTTGATTTCAGACACATCCTGGATGAACTGAACGGCCTTGGTGGCCGCAAAAAGGGCGACGCCGGCGGCGGCAACGAATACCAGAGAGGTTTTGGCAAGGCGGGACAGGCGTGTGATCCTTTGATCATGAACGGGTGTGCGGTGAGACAGATACGCCGCCCGGCGGCGGCTTTCAATCAAGCGAAGAGTGCCACGCAGAAAATTGCGGCGGGTATCAGCCCAGCGTCGCGGTTGGACCGAAAAAGGCGGATCAGGGTGGGGCCATCGTCCAGATCGAGACTGCGCAGCTGCCACGCCATGTGCCAGCCCATGGCCCACGGGGCGGCCAGCGCAATGACCAGCGCCAGCACCGACACCTGCGGCAAGAGCGCCATGATCACCCCGAACCCCATCAGCGTCACGGTCGCCGCGAGAAACCAGCGCAACCAGCGCGGCGTGTCGGCCCCGAAAAGCCGCGCGGTCGATTTTACCCCGATCAGCGCGTCATCCTCGGTGTCCTGATGGGCGTAGATCGTGTCGTAAAAAAGCGTCCAGGTGATCCCAGCGAGGTAAAGCGCCACAGCGGGCCAGGCGAGCGTGCCGGTATGTGCCGTCCAGGCCAGCAGCGCCCCCCAGTTAAAGGCGAGCCCCAGAAACACCTGCGGCCACCACGTGAACCTCTTGGCAAAGGGATAGATGGCAACGGGCACCAGCGCCAGGATGCCAAGCAGGATGGCGTTGACGTTGAAGGTCAGCAGGATCCCAAAAGCAAGTAGGGCCTGAACGCACATCCAGATCAGCGCTTGTGTTACCGTCGCCTGCCCTGATGGGATGGGCCGCGACCGGGTCCGTTCGACCTTGTCGTCAATGTCGCGGTCGGTGATGTCGTTCCACGTGCAGCCCGCGCCGCGCATCAGCCACGCACCCGCAGCGCATCCCGCGGCAATCCATGCGTCCTCCCACCGTGGTGCCTGATCGTGCAGCATTGCGAGCAACAGGCCCCACCAGCAGGGCAGCAGCAGCAGCCAAGTCCCGATGGGCCGATCGGCCCGCGATAGCCGCAGGTAGGGCCGCGTCGCTTCGGGGGCGTATGTATCGACCCAATTGCCGCTGACCGCGTCAGCGACTTGTCCGTCTGGTGTGGGCGTGTCGGAGGGCATATGTATCCGCCATGACTGCGAAGATCCGCCTTTATGTAGAGCAGCCTTTGGGGCAGGGGCAATCCGTCCATCTGACGCGGGAGCAGGCGCACTACCTCTTTGGCGTGATGCGGTTGGGTGTGGGCGATGTGCTCTTGCTGTTCAATGGCGCAGATGGAGAGTGGCGTGCCAAGGTGGCCGAGGCGGGCAAAAGGGGCGGCACGCTGGCAGTGCTGGATCAGACCGGGCCGCTGGTGATGCCGCCGGATTTGTGGCTGCTGTTCGCGCCGATCAAAAAGGCCCGGACCGACTTCATCGTCGAAAAGGCCGTCGAAATGGGGGTGCGGCGCATCGTGCCCGTTCAAACAGCTTTTACGAATTCAGGCCGTATCCAGCGGGATCGCCTGCAAGCTCACGCCGTCGAGGCGGCCGAGCAATGCGGCGCGACCTATGTGCCCGAGGTGGCCGAGATGGCGCGGCTTGACCGTGTGTTGGCGGATATGGCCGATCGGCACCTGATGTTCTGCGATGAGGGGGAGGCCGGTGCGTCGGGTGCGTTGCCCGATTTGCCCGGGCCGTGGGCCATCCTGATCGGACCCGAAGGCGGGTTTTCCGAGGCTGAGCGCAACCGGCTGAAATCATTTGATTTTGCTCATTCCGTTGCCCTCGGGCCTCGCATCCTTCGGGCCGATACAGCGGCCGTCGCAGCCCTTACGATCTGGCAGCAGGCCTTGGGAGATTGGCGATGACCTTCTTCCGCCCCGAAGCCATCGAAGCGGTGCGGCGCTGGCACGAAGTTCTGGCCGGAGTGGCCTTTGCCGCGCTGTCGGTTTGGCTCTTCAGCCGTGGTGAGCTTTTGAGCTGGATCAGCGTTCCGATGATCGCCGGCGCTGTTGCCTTGATCTGGGTTGGCGTTCAACGAGGCCGCTTTCGCGGCGCGCAAGACGGGGCGGGAGCGGTGCAGGTCGACGAGGGCAGGGTGATCTATTTCGGGCCGCTCTCCGGCGGTTCGGTCGCGCTGGCCGATCTCGATCGTCTGATTCTCGACGGTACCCAGCATCCTGCACATTGGCATCTGCATCAGCCGGGCAACCCGCCCCTGATGATCCCCGTCAACGCGGTCGGAGCGGATGATCTATTCGACGCCTTTGCCACGCTGCCCGGCCTGCGAACGGGACGGATGCTGACAGAGCTTGAGCACAATCCGGATCAAGCGGTCGTGATCTGGGAACGGACGGCCACACGACCGCCCGAAGCCCGGCTGCATTGACAGCCTGCCGCGTTAGGGTCAGGACTGGCAGCCGGAGCAGCAAGACGGAGCGCCATCATGTCCATCCCTCAGTCCGGTGGCGGACCGATCGAGCGGCACGAACAACTGGCCGAATACCTCGCCAGCGGATGCAAACCCAAGGAAGACTGGCGGATCGGAACCGAGCACGAGAAGTTCGGTTACTGCAAAGATAACCTCAAGCCGCTGCCTTATGCCGGCGATCGATCCATCGAGGCGGTGCTGGAGGGTTTGCGCGACCGTCACGGCTGGGGCGAGCTGCGTGAGGGCGGCAAGCTGATCGGGCTGGAAAAGGACGGGGCCAATATCAGTCTCGAACCCGGCGGCGCTTTGGAGCTGTCCGGCGCACCGCTCGAAACGATCCACGAAACCTGTGACGAGGTGAACGAACACCTGCGTGAGGTGAAGGATATCGCGGACGAGATCGGCGTCGGTTTCATCGGCCTGGGGGCGGCCCCGATCTGGACCCATGACGAGATGCCCCTGATGCCCAAGGGCCGTTACAAGCTGATGGACACCTATATGCAGAAGGTCGGCACGATGGGCACGACCATGATGCGGCGGACGTGCACGGTGCAGGTGAACCTCGATTTCGGATCAGAGGCCGACATGGTGCAGAAGCTGCGGGTGGCAATTGCCCTGCAGCCGGTTGCGGTCGCGCTCTTTGCCAATTCCCCGTTTTTCGAGGGGAAGCCCAATGGTCACAAATCCTGGCGCAGCCGGGTCTGGCGCGATCTCGATGCGGACCGGACGGGGATGGTGCCCTTCGTTTTCGACGACGGTTTCGGATTCGAGGCGTGGGCGGAATACGCGCTCGATGTGCCGATGTATTTTGTCTATCGCGACGGCAAATATATCGACGCGCTTGGCCAGTCGTTTCGCGACTTCATGAAAGGGGAATTGCCCGCGCTGCCGGGGGAAACCCCGATGCTGAGCGACTGGGCGGATCACCTGACGACGATCTTTCCCGAGGCGCGTATCAAGAAATTCATCGAGATGCGCGGGGCGGATGGCGGGCCGTGGCGACGGCTATGCGCCCTGCCGGCCTTCTGGGTCGGGCTGACCTACGACCAGACCGCGCTCGACGCCGCGTGGGATCTGGTCAAGGGCTGGGATGCCGAAACGCGCGAAGAGCTTCGGGTCGCCGCCTCTGTCGATGGGCTGCAGGCCCGGGTGGGCGATGTCGACATGATGGAGGTGGCCCGAGAGGTCGTTGCCATCAGTGAGGCCGGGTTGAAGGCACGCGCCCGCCCCGGAGCCGGCGGCCTTGTGCCGGACGAGACGCATTTCCTCAACGCGCTGAAGGACAGCCTGGAGAGCGGAAAAACCCCGGCTGATGAGTTGCTGGAGCGGTATCACGGCGATTGGGGCGGGGATCTCAGCCGGATCTATGCGGACTATTCGTATTGATGCTGGAAGGGAGCGGGCGGGTTGGACGCACTGCTTTCCATCCTCGGGAAGGAAGGCGACTTTGAGCCGGATGAAGAACTGCGAGCTTTATCGTGACAGACGTAGAAGCGCAGGCTTCGGCTGATTTCTGGCGAAGAACAGCGGGCCCAGATGGTCATCGATCACAGGCTGGAGAGTTGTGGTGATACCTGCGTGCACGAGGCGCTCAACATGCGTCCCCCGTCCCGGAAATCCTAGCAAAGAAAGCGCACTTGAGCGGCCCGGAAACTGCAGCTCGACACTTCATTTCCTATTAGTGGTTTGTTTGCGGTACGTCCGCAATGTCCTTAGATGCGTGCAAACTAGCGGCGCCAAACCTCTTCCCGGCCTCTTTCATCGATCCTGTGCGCCAAGCCTGTAAACTCAGCCTCCAGGAACTTGTGAAAGCGCTTGACCGCCGGTCGGACCGGTCGGTCAACGTGCCACAAAATCCCAAGCTCGCGCTCCGGGTGCTCCAGCTTCACCGGCAAAGCTGTGACCGTTCTTGCCGCCCTTTGCATGAACACGACGGAGTATGGCAGGACCGTCAACGAATCTGACCCACCCATGACACTGATGATCGATGCGAGTGATCCGCCCGTGAAGCTGACGCGAAAATCGTGAATGCCGATGCTATCTAATGCCATCTTGAGATCGGAATACAGTGGGCTGCCGGCGGGTGGCGCGATCCACGGATAGGCGGCGATATCCTCAAGCTTGAACGCTGACTTGCGGGCCAGCGGATGGGACGGCGCGCAGGCAATGACATTCCTGCCGCGCAATATGGGTTTGAAATTCAGGTCGGGCGGAACCGCGTTTGCCCTGACAGGGCAGATCGCAAGATCAATGCTCCCCATACCAAGCTGTTCTGACAGTTCGGACAAGTAGCCATAGGATTGATGAATCGTAACGCCCGGAAACGTCGACTGGAACGAAGCGATCATCCCTGAGATTACCCCATCCATAAAGATCGGTGTTCCGGCGATGCGTGCCGTACCCGCCTTGCCTCTTGCATAGAGATCGACGGCAGCCTGGGCCGCGTCCCCGGCTGCAGCGATAACGCGCCCCTGCTCGGCGAGTACCTGGCAGAGTTCGGTGGGCCTAAGCGGTCTTTTCCCTTTTTCGAACAATCGCGATCCAAGGCGTTTTTCAAGCATCGCGACGGACCGGGAAACGCTTGGCTGGGATTTGTTGAGCGTTATAGCCCCTTCGCCCAGACCACCTGAGTCTATGATGGCCGCAAGCATGTGAAGGTGGCTTGGATCAATCTTCATAACATCATGGTATATTGATTGCTCAAGTTTCGATCAACTGAACATTTCTTGCCGGTATTCTGCCCAGCAGACGAGCACGGAGATCGCCAGTTGGTACAGCCCGCCCAAGTTAAGGACCCCGACGTTCGCGTCGTCTTTGGCGCGGCCACCCGCAATACGGTGGCGACGGAGGCACGAAAACTGGGGGTGACCAAAGCACTGGTGCTGGCGACCCCTCAGCAAAGCGATGATGCTCTGGAGATTGCCGAACGGCTTGGAACTTTGGCGGCGGGTGTCTTCTGCAAGGCCGAAATGCATACACCCGTGCATGTCACCGAGGCAGCGATGGCGCATGTCGCGGAAACCCATGCCGATTGTGTCGTGGCCATTGGCGGAGGGTCGACTACGGGTCTGGGGAAGGCGATCGCTTACCGAACTGATTTGCCTCAGATCGTGATCCCGACGACCTACGCCGGCAGCGAATGCACCCCGATCCTTGGTCAGACTGAGAACGGTGTGAAGACCACGTTGAGCGATCCAAGGGTGCTGCCGGAGGTCATCATCTACGATTCAGAATTGGTGATGACGCTTCCGGCACACATGACCGTCACATCGTCCTTGAATGCCATGGCTCACGCGGCTGAGGCGCTTTATGCGACCGACAGAACAGCCGAGACGACAGCGCTGGCCATTGATGGTCTGAAAGCCTTTGTCGGTGGCCTTCCCAAAGTCCTGGAGAACTTGACCGACCTTGATGCGCGCGAAGCAACGCAGCGGGGCGCCTGGGCCTGTGGCACGGTTCTGGGTCGGGTCGGTATGGCCCTTCATCACAAGCTTTGCCACACGCTGGGCGGTTCATTTAACTTACCCCACGCAGAGACGCACGCGATCATCTTACCGCACGCAATTGCCTATAACGCGCGCGCGGCTGCCAAAGACCTGCAACCCATTTGCGACCTTCTGGGCGGTGACAATGCGGGCACCGCTTTGCATGATTTTGCCAAACGAATGAACGCGCCGACCGCCCTGCGCGATCTGGGTCTCGAGGAGGAGAACCTTGATCGCGCCGCTGAGCTGGCAACCACAAAACCCTATCCAAACCCACAGCCTGTCACGCGCGAAGACATCCGGGCCCTTTTGCAAGCTGCGTGGGCTGGGGACACACCGATCCAATAAAATTGACGACGTCTGGGAGGACAAAATGATCACACGCCGCAAACTGCTCAAAACATCTGCATCTACCGGTTTGCTAGTGGCGTCTGGAGGCTTGGCCGCCCCCGCCTTGGCACAAGGCGCAAAGATACGCCTTGGCTATGTTAGCCCGCAGTCCGGGCCCTTGGCGGCGTTCTCGGAGGCCGATCAGTTCATCATTGATGGGTTTCTCGCTTCCGACGCGGGAGCCAATTTCGAAGTTGTTGTGAAGGACAGCCAGTCCAACCCCAACCGCGCCGCCGAAGTCGCCAAAGAGCTGATCATCGACGAAGAGATCGACATGATGCTCGTGGCCTCTACACCAGAGACGACCAATCCGGTTGCGACAACCTGCGAATCCGAAGAGATCCCAGTGATCTCAACTGTCGCCCCTTGGCAACCCTATTTCATCGGGCAGCAAGGCAACCCAGGCGATCCGGGCAGCTGGCGGCCATTTGATTTCAGCTTCCACTTTTTCTGGGGTCTCGAGGATGTGATTTCGACTTTTACCGCCATGTGGAACCAGCTTGAGACCAACAAGTCAGTCGGCGCAATCTTTCCCAATGACGGTGATGGCAATGCATGGGGCGATCCGAATGTCGGTTTTCCACCGGTGCTCGATGCGCAAGGCTTCACCCTGACCGACACAGGCCGTTATCAGAACCTCACAGATGATTTCAGCGCTCAGATCAACGCGTTCAAAGCGGCAAACTGCGAGATTGTGACGGGTGTTCCAATCCCACCGGATTTCACGACGTTCTGGACACAAGCCAAGCAGCAGGGGTTCAATCCAAAAGCGGCCAGCATCGGCAAGGCAATCCTGTTCCCACAGGCCGTAGAGGCGCTTGGCGATCAGGGCCATAACCTCAGTTCAGAAGTTTGGTGGTCACCGACCCATCCATTTGCATCCTCCCTGACGGGACAATCCGCCGGTGAACTGGCATCCGGGTACACCGCCGCAACCGGCAAACAATGGACCCAGCCGATCGGGTTCGTCCACGCGCTCTTTGAGATGGCTGCCGATGTCATGGGCCGTGTCGAAGATACTGGTGATCCGGACGAAGTGGCCGCAGCAATCGCCGGCACAGAGCTTGGGTCGATTGTTGGACGGATTGCGTTTGACGGCGCAGGGCTGCCGCCCTTTGCGGCCCAAAACGTCGCCAAGACACCGCTGGTCGGTGGGCAGTGGCGCCTGAAGGATGGGGGCGGATACGATCTGGTGATCGTCGACAACTCCGATCATCCGGACATCCCCACGGGCGGTGCAATGGAAGAGATTTCGTAGAGCGGCATCGCATCCGGCCCCAGCGAAGCGGCTGGGGCGCACCCAGAACCCTCATCCACAATCGGCCGCTTTTCTCCGGTCAAGGAAACCACCATGTCGATCCTATCGCTTCAATCTGTGTCCAAAAGCTTTGGCGCTCTGACCGTCACGGACGACGCCAGTTTTGATGTGCCTCAGGGGCAGGCCTTGGGGATCATTGGACCGAACGGAGCAGGCAAATCGACGCTTTTCAACCTGATCACCGGGAGCATACGCTCAGATCGGGGCAGCATCCACTTTGAGGGTCGGGACGTCACAAAGGTATCCGCGATGGAGCGTTGCCTGTCCGGGATCGGGCGGTCTTTTCAGATCCCGCAGCCGTTCGAAAAACTCACGGTCTTCGAGAACCTTCTGGTTGCTGCCACGCACGGTCGCAACTTGTCGGAACGGGACGTGCAGGATGCGTGCGCCGACGTTTTGGAACGAACCGAACTGATCAAGCGTGCGAATACGCCCGCCGGGCAACTCACCTTACTGGAGCGCAAGCGGCTGGAGCTTTCGCGCGCCATGGCCACACAGCCCAAGCTGTTGCTGCTGGATGAGATCGCTGGCGGCCTGACCGAGGGCGAATGCCAGGCTCTGATCAGGACGATCAAGGACATCCACGCCCAAGGGGTCACGATCATCTGGATCGAACATGTATTGCATGCGCTGACCTCGGTCGTCGAACGCCTGCTGGTTCTGGACTTCGGAAAGGTCATCGGGCTTGGCGATCCGGAGGCAATCATGGCCAGCCGCGAGGTGCAGGAAATCTATCTGGGGATCGAAGTCTGATGGCACTCCTGCAAACCCAAGATCTGGTCGCGCACTACGGTGACTTTCAGGCGCTCTTTGGAGTGGATATCTCGCTGGGTGAAGCTGAGACCGTCGCCATAATTGGCGCAAACGGCGCGGGCAAAACAACGTTGATGCGCTCTATTTCGGGGGTGCTGCGCAATGATGCGGCGTCTGTGATTTACGACGGCGCTCCCATCGGCATGAGGTCCGCCGATGAGATCATGGCCCAAGGGGTCGCCATGGTCCCCGAAGGCCGCAAGTTGTTTCCGTCATTGACGGTAGAAGAGAACCTGTTGATCGGCACATACGGGCGCAAGACGACCGGTCATTGGAACTTGGATACGATCTACCAGATGTTCCCCATTTTGGCCGAGCGTCGCAATAACCCCGGCACGGCCTTGTCTGGTGGGCAACAGCAGATGGTCGCCATCGGTCGTGCGCTGATGAGCAATCCGCGCGTGCTGCTATGCGACGAGATCAGCCTCGGCCTAGCGCCAGTTGTCATCAAGGACATCTATAAAGCGATCCTCCAGATCAAGGCGGCTGGCGCATCGTTGATCGTGGTGGAACAGGACATCGCCCAAGCCATGGCCGTCGCTGACCGCGTCTACTGCATGATGGAGGGACGGGTCACGCTTTCTGGCACCCCCGACAGCCTGTCGCGCGAAGACATCCACAACGCCTATTTCGGAGCAAGCCATTGATCTGGATAGACACGCTGCTTCAAGGCATCCTTCTGGGTGGTCTTTACGCGCTTTTCGCCTCGGGGCTTAGCCTGGTCTTTGGGATTATGCGGCTGGTCAACCTCGCCCATGGCGATCTGATTGTGATGGGCGCCTATCTGATCCTGGTTCTTGTGACCTTGCTGGGCCTGTCGCCTTTCGTTGCGGTCATCATCGCAATGCCCATGATGTTCGGGCTTGGGTGGATCCTGCAACGCTACCTGCTGAACCGAACCTTGGGTGACGACATCCTGCCCCCGCTGCTGGTGACCTTCGGGCTGTCGATCGCCCTGCAGAATGCGCTGCTTCAAGGGTTTTCGGCGGACAGTCAGCGGCTGCCCACCAGTGCGCTGACGACGGCTTCGGTCGACATGGGTCCGGTCACCCTTGGTGTCATGCCGCTGTTGACCTTTGGGTCTGCAGTACTGGTGATCATCGGGTTGAACCAGCTTTTCTATCGCACCGAACTTGGTCGCGCCTTTCGTGCGACCTCGGATGATGCGACTACTGCGAGCCTGATGGGGATCAAACCCGCGAACATCTTTGCAACTGCCACAGGCATTGCACTGGTGATCGTCACAATCGCGGCCCTCTACCTTGGCCTGCGCGCCAACTTCGATCCCGCCATCGGCCCCGCGCGCCTGATCTATGCCTTCGAAGCCGTCATCATTGGCGGGCTCGGTTCACTCTGGGGCACGCTTCTGGGCGGAATCATCATTGGGGTCGCGCAAACCGTTGGGGCGGCGATCAACCCCGAATGGCAGATCCTCGCTGGGCACATCGCGTTTCTGATCGTCCTGCTTGTCCGGCCCCGTGGCCTCTTTCCGAGAGCAAATGACTGATGGCCTATAGCGTTACAACTCAAACGCCTGCATCTCGCATCGCCTCAGTCGTTGGCCTGATCGCGATAGCTCTTCTTGTCGCGCTACCGTTCTTCGCTGGGCGCGGCACCATTCAGGACATGTTCTTTATCCTGACCATGCTGGTGCTGGCCCAGTTCTGGAACCTTCTTGCGGGCTACGGAGGGCTGGTGAGCATCGGTCAACAGGCCTTTGTCGGTATGGGCGCTTACGCCCTCTTTGGTGCAGTGATCCTGTGGGGTCTTGATCCTGTCCCGTCGATCCTGCTGGCCGGTGTGGCCGCGCTTGTGATTGCAGTGCCCACGGCCTTTTTCGCCTTCCGCCTAAACGGGGCCTACTTCGCCATCGGTACCTGGGTCATTGCCGAGGTGGTTCGGCTGCTTGTTGCGCAATGGAAAACGCTTGGCGGTGGCACGGGCACGTCTCTGCCCCGCGATGCGACCCGCGACATGTGGTTTGTCGAGATCATTGAAAGCAGTCTCAGCGTGCGATCGGCGGCGGCGCGGGACATTCTTGCCTACTGGCTTGCGTTGATACTGGCGGTGGCCACGATCGGCGGCATCTACTGGCTGCTTCGCACACGTCGCGGGTTGGCCCTTGCAGCGGTGCGCGACAACACCGAAGCCGCCAAATCGGTTGGTGTCGATGCAGGCCGGATGAAGTGGGTTGTCTTCCTGACCTCTGCCTTCGGCACCGGCCTCGCAGGCGGCTTGATCTACATGCAGAAGGCGCGGATCAGCCCGGATGCCGCTTTCAGCGTCACCGACTGGACGGCCTACGTCATCTTCATCGTGGTCATAGGCGGTATCGGAACTGTCGAAGGGCCTATCGTCGGCGTTCTGATCTTCTTTGCATTGCAATCACTGCTGGCCGACTTCGGCAGCTGGTATCTGATGACGCTGGGCATCCTGGCAATCGTCATCATGTTGGTCGCCCCACGCGGCCTCTGGGGGCTCTTTTCAGAACGTACTGGATTGCACCTCTTCCCAATTCGCCGCCGCTTAATCGGCGGAAAACTCACATCGTCGGAGGGATAACCATGGCAGACATCACAACAGAGGTCCTTGTGATCGGCACAGGTCCGGCAGGCTCTGCCAGCGCGGCATTGCTGTCGAGATACGGCGTCGAAAACATCGTGATCAACCGCTATCACTGGCTGGCTAACACACCCCGCGCCCATATCACCAATCAGCGCACGATGGAGGTGCTGCGCGATCTCGGAAAAGAGGTCGAAGCCGAGGTATATCTCAACGCCATGGACCAGAGCCTGATGGGCGAAAACGTGTTCTGCGAAAGCCTTTCGGGCGAAGAGATCGGTCGGATGAAGTCGTGGGGCACGCATCCCTTGTCCAAGGCAGAACACCTGCTGTCGTCACCCTCATTCATGAACGACCTGCCGCAGACTTTCATGGAGCCGATCCTGTTCAAGACCGCCTGCAAGCACGGCACCCGAGCGCGGATGAGCACGGAATACAAAGGTCATTTGCAGGATGCAGAGGGTGTCACCACCACCTGCCTCGATCGCTTGACGGGTCAGGAACTGACGATCCGATCAAAGTATCTGATCGGGGCTGATGGTGGCAATTCACTGGTCGCGGAGAATGAAAATCTGCCGTTTGAGGGCAAGATGAGCGTCGGCGGATCGATGAACATCTACTTCCGTGCCGACCTTGCCAAATACGTGGCTCACCGACCGTCAGTACTCTACTGGATCATGCAGCCTGGCGCCGATGTCGGCGGTATCGGAATGGGACTCATTCGCGCAATCCGGCCCTGGAATGAATGGTTGATCGTTTGGGGCTACGACATCAACGAGCCCGCACCCAACGTAGACGAGGAGATGGCGACGGGCGTCGCCCGTCAGCTTGTCGGGGATCCGAAGTTGGAAATCGACCTGATCAGTGCGAACACATGGACGGTCAACGATAGCTATGCGACGCAGATGTCCAATGGTCGCGTGTTCATCATGGGGGACGCGGCACACCGCCATCCACCGTCCAACGGACTAGGCTCCAACACATCCATTCAGGATGCGTTCAATCTGGCCTGGAAAATCGCCGCCGTCGTTAAGGGCGAGGCCGGAGAAAAGCTGCTTGACAGCTATTCGGTGGAACGCGCACCGGTGGCCAAGCAGATTGTCACCCGTGCTAATCAATCCATCGGCGAGTTCGGCCCGATATTCGAGGCACTTGGCATGACGGGCGGCACCGATATCGAAAAAATCAAGACGAACATGGATGCGCGCTGCGGAAGCACACCCGAGGCCGAGGCGCAACGCGATGCGTTGAATGCCGCGATCGCCTTTAAGAAGTACGAATTTGACGCCCATGGCGTTGAAATGAACCAGCGGTACAGCTCGGATGCGACGGTCACCGATGGCCAGATCGAACCGGACTTCACGCTGGACGCTGACCTGCACTATCAACCAACCACTTGGCCAGGTGCGCGGATCCCACATGTCTGGCTGTATGACCATGACGGCGGCAAGCACTCGACGCTTGATCTGGCCGGGGGTGGCGCCTTCACACTGTTCACTGGCCTAGGCGGCAAGGCATGGGCAGAGGCTGCAGATCAGGTTGCCAACGACCTCGGGATCCGGATGACAGCCCACATCATCGGCCCCCGACAGGAATACATCGATCATACCGGTGATTGGGCACGCGCCCGCGAAATTGGCGATGCAGGGTGTATCGTGACGCGCCCCGATCAGCATGTTTGCTGGCGGGTTGATGCAATGGCTGACGATCCAGCGGCGGAACTCACCCGGGTTCTGACCACAATCTTGGCAAGATAGGAGGCGGTGATGTCCGCGCAGAAACACGGCTACTTTACTGAAGAGAATTCGGCAGATGTCGTTGTCAGCCAGATTGCCGAAACGACGGAACCAAGGTTAGCGCAGGTCATCGAAGCGATCACGCGGCATCTCCATGCCGCAGTAAAGGAAATCGAACCAACTCAGGAAGAGTGGTTGGCGGCGATCATGTTCCTGACCAGGACTGGCCACATGTCCGATGATTGGCGGCAGGAATTCATCTTGCTAAGCGATGTTTTGGGTGTGTCGATGCTGGTTGACGCGATCAACAACAGGAAACCAAGTGGTGCGTCGGAATCCACGGTCTTGGGGCCTTTTCACGTGCCAGATGTGCCTGAATTGCCGATGGGGTCCAATATTTGTCTCGATGGCAAGGGCGATCCGCTGCTCGTCAAGGGCCGGATTCTGAACACCGACGGGGAGCCGATCGAGGGAACAAAAATCGACGTTTGGCAGACCAATGACGATGGCTTTTATGATGTTCAGCAAAAAGGCATTCAACCGGACTTCAATCTCCGCGGCGTGTTCCGTACCGGTGCGGATGGGACTTATTCATTCCGGGGTGCGAAACCGCGCTTCTACCCGATCCCGGATGATGGCCCGGTTGGTAAGCTGCTTGCCAGTCTTGGTCGCCACCCCTACCGCCCGGCGCACCTGCATTACATCCTTGAGGCCGACGGGTATGAAACCCTGATCACCCACATCTTTGATCCCGATGACAAATACATCAACTCCGATGCTGTTTTTGGCGTCAAGGAAAGCCTCCTTGCCAAGTTCGAGCTGATCGAAGACCCTTCGCGTATCGCTCAAGAAGGTGCGGACGGACCCTTCTATGAGGTCGTCCACGACTTTGTTCTGGCGCGCGCCTCATGAGTGCACCCTGCATAATCTGCGTGGCGATCACGGGCAGCCTGCCGCGCAAAAAAGACAATCCCGCGGTGCCGATCACGGTCTCTGAACAGATCGAGAGCACGCATGCCGCCTTCGAGGCCGGAGCCAGTATCGTGCATGCCCATGTGCGCAACGACGATGAGAGCCCGTCCAGCGATCCGGACAAATTCGCGGAACTCAAGGAAGGTGTGGAAAAGCACTGCCCCGGCATGATCATCCAGTTTTCCACAGGCGGTCGGTCAGGCGCCGGCAAAACGAGGGGCGACATGCTGTCGCTTAGGCCTGACATGGCGTCTTTGTCGGTTGGCTCGAACAACTTTCCGACACGGGTCTATGAAAACCCTCCCGACCTTATTGATTGGCTGGCCGCGGAGATGAAGACGAACGGTGTGAAACCCGAAATAGAGGCCTTTGATCTGTCCCACATCTTCAAAGCCGCCGAGATGCACAAGCGCGGTCAGATCAGTGATACTCCGTATGTTCAATTCGTTATGGGCGTCCAGAACGCGATGCCCGCGGACCGTCAGGTTTTTGATTGGTATGTTGAGACCGTGAAACGTCTTTTCGGGCCGGATGCCCCTTGGTGTGCTGCTGGTATCGGCGCGAACCAATCCGTTTTAAACGAATGGTCGGTGTCAGCGGGCGGTCATGCAAGAACCGGTCTGGAAGACAACATTCGCTTGGACAAGCACACCCTCGCACCATCCAATGCCGCGCTTGTCGACCGGTTGGTCGATGTATGCGCGCGCCATGAGAGGCCCGTGGCCACACCCGCGCAGGCACGCCAACTTTTGGGGCTGAGCTAGAGCCGCTCTGTCGTTCGGCATGCTGTCACTTGGCCGGGGTCATTCCCGCGCCGCAGTCGATCGCTCGGACAGGTCGTGCTGCTTCCAGAGCTCGGTCCGGAGCTAAGTCAGCCAAGAGCCACGTTGGACCCACGACTGCGAAGGCAATCTGCGGCCTATTAGGGGCGTTGACGTCTTCAGACTTGCCCGACCTACAGGTCAGCTTTGGTTTGCACCACGCATCCTGCGGATGCTTTGTCGGATGGCCCGCCACCGCAGTGCTTCGGCCTTATCACCCTTGGCCTTGAACAGGTTTTCTTTTCGGGCAGCCTCTAGTTCCGCGTTGTCGCCATGTGAGCGATACAAGGCGTGAGCAATCCCGGCGGACTTTGTGATGTCCATTTCGAATTCTCCCTTGGAAGGGCCAACCGGGGAGCGTTCTGAAGATATCGCATTGGCCAATCCAGCCCGCTGGCCTGCGTTTGAAGCGCCTTTTCAGGTTGCTTCCTTTGTCGTGGCCTAGCGGGTAATTGTGCCCTTGCTGGGCGACAGGTTCTCTCCCCAGAGGCGATTTCGGTGCTCATGAGGCTACACGTTCAAGCTGTACGATTCAAATCGACCCGTCCCATACGGCAAGCGTTGCCTGCCTCTACAGAACCGTTAGGCCGTCTTCTGCCCGATCTTCGGTTCTGTCCCCGCCTTGATCCGCCGCATGTTCTCGCGGTGTCTTACGAAGACGATCACCGTCAGCAGGATACCCAGGACGACGGCGCGGGGCATCCCGAGGAACACCAGCGCGAAGGTTGACGAGCTTGCCGCGAAAAGCGCACCCATCGATGAGATCCGCGTCAGCAATGCGCCGACCAGCCACGCACCGCAGCAGACCAGCCCCACGGGCCATTGCAGCGCCAGCATGATACCCAGAAACGTCGCCACCCCTTTGCCGCCCTTGAAGCCCAGCCAGACAGGAAAGCAATGGCCGAGCATGGCCATGAGCGCGGCCAGCTGGACCGCATCCTCGTGCCCGGTCACAGCCCGCGCCAGCAGTACTGCCACCGCACCCTTGGCCGCATCAAGCAGCAGCGTCAGTGCCGCTGCGGTCTTGTTTCCCGTCCGCAGCACATTGGTGGCCCCTATGTTGCCGGACCCGATCTCGCGCAGATTGCCGAGGCCAAAAACCCGCGCCAGCACAAGGCCAAACGGGATAGACCCCAGGCCGTAGCCGATGGCGGCCCAAAGGATCAGAATTGTAAGGGTGCTTTCAATATCGGGCATCAGGCTGCCTCAAAGACCTTTCGGCCCTCCACGTATGTTGCCAACACCTTACCCTGCATGCGCTGGCCGTCAAACGGGGTGTTCAGGCTCTTGGACCTCAGCGTCGTCCGGTCGAGCAGGAAGGGCGCGTCGGCATCGAAAAGGACAAGATCGGCGGGAGCACCCTTGGACAGTCGACCGCTTTCCAGCCCCAACCGCCGCGCGGGGTTCAGGGACAGGGCCCGCCACAGCGCCGCCATCTCGACCGTGCCGCCATGAACCAACCGCATTGCCGCCGGCAGCAGGGTTTCCAGCGCCACGGCACCGCTCGCCGCCGCTTCGAACGGCAATCGCTTGCTTTCTTCGTCCTGCGGTGTGTGCATCGAGCTGATGACATCGATCAGGCCCATATTCACGGCCTCGGCCACTGCCAGCCGGTCTTCTTCGTCCCTGAGCGGCGGTTTCAATTTGAAGAATGTGCGGTAATCGGCGACGTCCAAGGCGTTGAGCGTCAGGTGATGGATCGACGTGCCCGCGGTGATGTCGAGCCCGTTGCCCTTGGCCCGTTCCAGAGCGGGCAGGGCGCGGGCGGTGGTGATCTGGTCGGCGTGATAGCGCGCGCCTGTCATCTCGACCATCGCGATATCACGATCAAGCGCCATCCGTTCGGCCATCGGCGTGACCGCAGGCAGCCCTCTGAGCGAGGCAAACTTGCCCGATGTCGCTGCCGCTCCTTCGCTCAGGATCGGTTCCTGCGGGTGGGCGATCACGAGGGCGCCAAGGCTGCGGGCATAGGTGAGCGCCCGGCCAAAGACCTTGGTATTGGCGATGACCCGGTCTCCGTCGGAAAAGGCGACGGCCCCGGCGTCTTGCAGAAACCCGATCTCGGTCATTTCCTGTCCGTTGCGCCCCTTGGTCAGCGCCGCCATGGGCAGGACGCGCACGGGCGCGGCCTCACGGGCGCGGCGGATGACGAATTCAAGCGTTTCGGGGCTGTCGATGGCAGGGTCGGTGTCGGGGCGGGTGACGATGGTCGTAACCCCGCCCGCAGCCGCAGCAAGACCGGCTGAACCAAAGCTCTCCTTATGCCGCTCACCCGGTTCGCAGACCTTGACGCCGATATCGACGATGCCGGGTGCAAGGTGCCGCGCCGCGCAATCGACGATACGCTGGGCCGAGACATCCTGCGGGTTGGGCTGATCCCAGACCTCGACGATCGTGCCATCGGAAATTCCAAGCGCGCCGAGTGTCACTTTGCCCTGCTCCGGATTGATCAGGCGGGCCTGGGTAAAGAGTGTTTCGATCATCATGCGATCCAGACGATCAGGGCCGTCAGCAAGAAAATCACGATCAGCGCCAGCATCGCGATCCGCCCCGACATGGCGGCGTCAGACAGTTTCTTTTCCACCGTTTCGGGTGGCGCGGTGAATGGCGCGGCGCTTTGGCTTTCGATCGGTTCCTTTTCCGTCCAGTCGGTGCCTTCGCCCTTGTAGGTGGCGACCAGCACGACATCAGGATTGGGGTTCAGCACCCCGCCTCTATGGCCAAGAATCTCAGGCAATAGCAGCAACACATAGCCCTCGAGCGTGTCGAGCTTTGTGGCATCGGCCATCACATCCTCGCTTGGCAACCCGTAGCCCTCGATCAGATAGCCGGAGAGGCCGATCTCCTTGAGATCTTCCAGATCGATAAGCTCGACATACTCCGTTTCGAGTTCGTTGGAACCCAGAAGCATGGCGGCGGCCTCGATCCCTTCCTCCGCTTCGCCGTCGATTAGGGCTTTCACCGCCTTGGGGTCGCGCCGGATGTGAAACACGCGATAGACGTGACGCTCGGCTTGGGGGATCTCGATGGATTTGGTCATGCCGCCCCCCGCATTTCCTTGAGCGTTCGGGCCAAGAGGTCCATGGCCGCCATGCGCACGGCGACGCCCATCTCGACCTGTTCCTGAATGACGCTGCGGTTGATGTCATCGGCGAGGGTGCCGTCAATCTCGACCCCTCGGTTCATCGGACCGGGATGCATGACAATGGCGTCGGGCTTGGCATGGCGCAGCTTGTCGGCGTCAAGACCGTAGCGGTGATAGTATTCGCGTTCGGAGGGGATAAAGCCGCCGTCCATACGCTCGCGTTGCAGGCGCAGCATCATGACGACGTCCACGTTCTTCAGGCCCTCGGCCATGTCTTCGAACACCTCGACGCCGAAATCGGCGATCCCTGCCGGCATCAGGGTCGGCGGGCCGATTAGCCGCACACGATTTTCCATCTTGCCCAAGAGCAGGATATTCGAACGCGCCACGCGGCTGTGGGCGATATCCCCGCATATTGCGACCGAAAGGCGATGGAGCCGCCCCTTTTCGCGCCTGATGGTGAGGGCGTCGAGCAACGCCTGCGTCGGGTGCTCGTGCCGTCCGTCGCCGGCATTCAGTACCGCGCAATTCACCTTTTGCGCCAGCAGGTCGACGGCGCCGGAATGGGGATGCCGGACGACCAACAGGTCAGGATGCATCGCGTTGAGCGTCAACGCCGTATCGATCAGCGTCTCGCCCTTGTTGATCGAACTGGCTTGCATTGCCATGTTCATCACATCTGCGCCCAGCCGCTTCCCCGCCAGTTCGAACGACGCCTGCGTACGCGTCGAGCTTTCAAAGAACATGTTGATCTGGGTGAGACCCTCGAGCGCATTGCCGTGTTTCGCTTCGGCCCGGTTCAGCGCGACATATTCATCGGCGAGATCAAGAAGGGTGACGATCTCATCGGGGCGCAGCTGCTCGATGCCAAGAAGGTGACGGTGGGCAAAAGTCATGGACGCTCCGACAGTTCGGAGGCGTTATAACAGCGGTACGGCCCGCGGCAAGCGCAGTGCGCTATGACCTGCGTCGGTTAGGTCGCCCCGTGAGCGCGAGGCCGAGCGCAAAGAGTGCGAGCGGCACCATGACCGACAAATCGAGATAGAGGTTGCGCGCCGTCGGCATCACGATGGTACCATCAAGTGACGCCCATTTGTGCACGCTCGCGGTGCGAAAACCATCGCTCAGGCTCATCTCAAGCAGGTCACGGCGGCTGCGATAGCGTGCAATCGCGATCCATTCGAAGCGGTTGGTCTCGGCCGGGATGGACGCAATGACCGTTGTCATCCGCGTTGCCGAAAACATGGGATAGCTGCCGCGTTTCAGCAATTCCGGCACCACGCCCACGCCATAAGCCCGCGCGGCGTCATCCGCATCGGTGATCTGGGTCTCGAAGCCTTCGGGATAATGTGCGTCTACGGCGCGGTCGATGATGTTGACCATGTAGAATGGTTTCCCGTCATCGCTGTCGAAAAAGGCAACGAATTCGGGCGGCATGTCAGTGGCGCTACCGCCACGCTCCTGAACCAACTGGCGCCATTCCGCGGGCGTGAGGGCAGGCAGCCACGGCGCATGCCAGGATACGAAAATCAGCGAAAGGCCCACCAGCGCGGTCCAAATAATCGCATTGCGCACCATCGGCCGCTCCCTATCCAAGGTCGCAACATTGAACGGGGCGCTGGATGAATTCCGTCGCAAACGTTTTGCTCGGCGCGCAGCAGCGTTACGGTGGCATATGGATTCGCAAGACTATCAAGCGGCACTGGCCGCGCTGGCCTGGCAAGTTGATCTGGGGGTGGACGAGGCCATTGGGGATGCACCCGTCGATCGCTATGCGCTTGAGGCAACCAAGCCCAAGCCCGCGGCGCAAGATGCGCCCCAGATGTTGGCCGAGGATGTCGACCCGGTCGCCGTTGCTCGCGCCGCTGCGGAATCAGCCAAGACCCTTGATGAACTAAAGGCCGCGCTTGCCGTCTATGAGCATTGCGAGCTGAAGAAAGGCGCGCGCAACCTGGTCTTTGCCGATGGCCTGCCCAAGGCCCGCGTGATGATCGTGGGCGAGGCGCCGGGGCGAGATGAAGACCGCGAGGGACTGCCATTTGTCGGCCGGGCCGGTCAATTGCTCGACCGGATGCTGGCCGCCATTGATATGGGCCGCGCGGATGCCGAAGCACCCGTCTACATCACCAACGTGCTGCCGTGGCGCCCGCCCCAAAACCGCGATCCGCGCCCGGAAGAAATTGCGATGATGAAACCGTTTCTTGAGCGTCATACCGCACTGATTGCTCCGAAAATTCTGGTGGTTATGGGGAATATCAGCTGTCAGGCGCTGCTCGGAAAAAAGGGGATTACGCGCCTGCGCGGAAACTGGACCGAGGCGCACGGCGTGCCCGCCCTGCCGATGTTTCACCCCGCCTATCTGCTGCGCAACCCGTCGGCCAAACGCGAGACATGGGCCGATCTGCTGTCATTGAAGGCACGGCTGCGCGATGATTGATCCGGTCCTGCTGTTGGCGTTCATCCCGGCTGGGCTGGCGCTGAACCTGACGCCCGGCGCGGACATGATGTTTTGTCTGGGCCAAGGCCTGCGGGCGGGACGGCGGGCCGCTCTGGCGGCCAGTGCGGGCATTTCGGTGGGCGCCTTCATCCACACGGCGCTGGCCGGTTTGGGTCTTGGGGCCATCGTCGCGGCGGCGCCCTGGGCGTTCGAGGTGATCCGTTGGGTCGGGGTGGCCTACCTGTTGTGGTTGGCGATCAATACGATCAGACATGCCGGCGCGCCACCAAAACAGGACAATGTGCCGGCGGCACGGGCCTTTCGCACGGGGTTGGTTGTCAATCTCACCAATCCAAAGGTCATTCTGTTCGTGTTGGCCTTCATCCCGCAATTCATCGCGCCCGAGGCGGGGCCGATCTTGGGGCAGTTCCTGATCTATGGCGCGCTGCTTGCCTTGGGTGGTTTTGTCGTCAATGGCGCGGTTGGGGTCTTTGCCAGCGGGGCCGGGCGCAAACTGGCGCAGGGCAGCCGGGTCCTGGATTGGGTGTCGGGCAGCATATTTGGCCTACTGGCTGTCCGCCTTGCCGTGTTGGAGAGAGCATGAGCCGTATCGACGAAAGCCTTGAATTCATTCCGATCCGGGTCGCCGTTTTGACGGTCAGCGACACGCGAAGCCTAGCCGAGGACAAATCGGGCGACACGCTGGTCGGTCGGATCGAAGTAGCCGGCCACGTCATCGCGGCGCGTACTATCCTGCCGGACGAGCGTGATCAGATTGCCGATCAACTGCGGGCATGGTGCGACGATCCGGATATCGATGTGGTGATCTCGACCGGCGGCACTGGTCTGACCGGACGGGATGTGACGGTCGAGGCGCATCGCGATGTCTACGAAAAAGAGATCGATGCCTTTGGTACTGTCTTCACCTGGGTTTCCATGCAAAAGATCGGAACTTCGGCTGTCCAAAGCCGGGCGACGGGCGGTGTCCGGAACGGCACCTATCTTTTTGCGCTGCCCGGCAGCCCCGGGGCCTGCAGGGACGCTTGGGACGAAATTCTGGCAAAGCAGCTGGATTACCGACACCGGCCCTGCAACTTCGTTGAGATTTTGCCGCGGCTTGACGAACATCAGCGACGGAAATAGCGCATCTGTGCGTAACACTCTCGTGCTTTGGTATTCCTTGAGCGCTCTCTAGGTTATACTGGACGGGACATGGGGTCACTAACATGCGGTTTTTGCGGCAAAGTCTGATCGGTATCTTTCTTGCGGCGCTCACATTCGGGCTGCTGGCTTATGCTGCGCAGATGGTGGTCAGCGCGATACAGGAACGCATGGCCGAAGCAAGCAGAGTGCCGCCGCAGCGCGAGCGGGTCTTTGTCGTCAACGTCGTGACGGCCGAGATTGGAACGCACACGCCGTACCTCGAAGCATTCGGCGAAGTAAAAAGTCGCAGGACACTCGAAGTCAGAAGTGCGGCCTCTGGATGGGTTACGGAACTGTCCGAGGTCTTTGAGGATGGAGGCAGCGTCAAGCGCGGCCAGGTCCTGATGCGGATAGACCCCACCGACGCGCAGGCGGCATTGGCCCGGGCCGAGGCCGATTTGCTCGATGCGCAGGCAGAACTGCGCGATGCGGAACGTCTGATTGTCCTGGCCTACGACGAAGAAGCCGCCGCGCGGGAACAATCGGCGCTGCGCGATCGGGCCTACGAGCGGCAGAAAGATCTCGAAACCCGGGGTGTCGGTACTGCGGCAGCGGTGGAATCGGCGGAACTATCTGCCTCATCCGCCCGTCAGGCCGTGCTGTCGAGCCGGCAGGCGGTCGCTCAGGCCGAGGCGCGGATCGATCAGGCGAAGACGACGCTGACCCGCGCCGAAATCGCGTTGCGAGAAGCCGAGCGCATGCTGGGTGACACCACGCTCGTTGCGCCGTTTGACGGCACCCTCAGCGATGCGTCCATGGTCGAGGGCCGCCTTGTCACCGAAAACGAAAAGCTCGCCGAACTCATTGATCCCGATGCGCTCGAAGTGTCGTTCCGCGTGTCGACAGCGCAATATGCCCGCCTGCTCGATAGTGATGGCGCGTTGCGACGGGCCGAGCTGGAAGCGACGCTCGTGGTCTCGGGCATCGATCTGACGACGACCGGGCAAATCACCCGCGCAAGTGCCGCGACAGGAGACGGCCAGACCGGGCGGCTGGTCTTTGCGACACTTGACCGGGCGGTCGGGTTCAAACCCGGCGACTTTGTTAACGTACGGGTTCAGGAACAGCCGATCGACAACGTCGTGCGCCTGCCATCATCGGCGTATGACCCGGCGGGTGCGGTTCTGGTGCTGGGCGACGGTGATCGGTTGGAACGGCTGCCAGCAACGCTGGAGCGGCGCCAAGGCGATGCGGTGCTGGTGAGCGGTGAAGACCTTGCGGGGCGGGAAGTCGTCCAGTCCCGATCACCCCTTCTGGGGCCGGGTATACTGGTCCGCCCGGTGCGCCGCGGTGCCGAGCCGGAAGAAACAGGCCCCGAAATGGTCGAGCTGAGCGATGAGCGCCGCGCCCGGCTGGTGGCCTTTGTCGAAGGCAACAGCCGTATGCCGGCCGAGGCCAAGGCCCGCGTTCTGGCCCGTCTGAATGAACCCAGCGTCCCGGTTCGCATGGTACAGCGCATCGAAAGCCAGATGGGCAGCTGATCATGGCCCGCGAGATCCCCGCCGCCGCGGGTGGCATCCTGTCATACTTCACCCGCCACAGGACCATCGCCAACCTGTTGCTGGTCATCATGGTTGTCGCGGGCTTTGTCGCCGCCCCGAACATGCGGGCCCAGTTCTTTCCGGATGTGATCGTCGACAACGTGCGGGTCACAGCGGATTGGGACGGGGCCGGAGCCGAGGATGTGGATGCCGGTATCGTGCAGGTGCTGGAGCCCACTCTGCTGGCCGTCGAGGGGGTGGAAAGTTCCGATTCTATCGCCCGCGAAGGCTGGATGCAGATCACGCTGGAATTCGAACCGGGATGGGACATGGCCCGCGCCGCCGATGACGTACAGGCGGCGGTCGAAGGTGTCACCAATCTACCGGAAGAGGTTGACGAACCCACGGTTCGCCGCGGTGCCTGGCGGGACCGGGTGACGGATGTGGTGATCACCGGCCCCCTCGCGCCCGAACAGTTGGGTCAATTCGCCGACGAATTCGTCACCCGCCTTTTCAACGAAGGTGTGACGCGAACGACGATCCGGGGGGTCGCCGCGCCCTTGACCATTGTCGAAGTCCCTTCGATCAACCTGATCGCTTACGACGTGACGATGTCCGACATCGCCCAAGCGGTCGCCGCCGAGGTTGATGCAGCACCTGCGGGCGACGTGCTCGGGGCCAATGCCCGGGTTCGGACCGGGACGGAAAAGCGGACTGCCGAGGAAATCTCGCAGATCGTGCTGCGGTCCAACCCGGATGGTTCAAAGCTGACGGTGGGGGACGTCGCCCAGATCGAAGTTCAAGGCAGCAACCGCGAGCGCAGCTATTTTGTGGGTGAGGAACCCGCCGTGTCGATCCGGGTCGATCGTTCGGCCAAGGGCGATGCGATTTCGGTTCAGGAAACAGTTGAAAAGGTCGCGGCCCGGTTCCAGGCAACGTTGCCCGAAACCGTCACGGTCGAGCTGATCCGAACCCGGGCCGAGGCAATCACTGGCCGCCTCAACCTGCTGATCGACAATGGCCTGATCGGGCTGGCGCTGGTCGTGTGCTTGCTGTTCCTGTTCCTGAATGCCCGCACCGCCTTTTGGGTCGCGGCGGGTATCCCCGTCGCGATGATGGCGACAATCGCGCTGATGTATCTGGGCGGGCTCACGATCAATATGGTCTCGCTCTTCGGATTGATCATAACGCTGGGGATCGTGGTCGATGACGCCATCGTGGTTGGTGAGCACGCCGATCACCGGTACCGACATTATGGTGAGCGCCCGGTCGTCGCGGCCGAGAATGCCGCCCGGCGTATGGCGATGCCTGTCTTTGCCGCCACCCTCACGACGATCATCGCGTTTTGGGGGCTGGTTTTCGTCGGTGGGCGCTTTGGCGATCTGATCCGGGACATTCCCTTTACCGTCATCGCAGTCCTCGCAGCTTCGTTGGTCGAATGCTTCCTGATCCTGCCCCACCACATGTCCCATGCGCTCGCTGCGGCGCAGGCCGAGCGGTGGTACGACTGGCCCTCGCGCCAGGTGAACCGTGGCTTCGTCTGGTGCCGCGAAAACCTGTTCCGGCCCTTTATGGGGGCGGTCATCAAGGCCCGTTATGCTGTGCTTGCCGGCGTGACCCTCGTGCTGGCCAGCCAGTCGGTCCTTTTCATCAATGGCGACGTGCAATGGCGGTTCTTCAACGCCCCTGAACGCAGCTCGGTCACCGGGAACTTTGCCATGGCCGAAGGGGCCACGCGCGAGGATTCCTTTGCGATGATGCTGGAATTGCAGCGCGCGACCGAGGAGCTGGCCCGCGAGGTCGAAGACCGCATCGGGGTCTATCCGGTCGACTATGTCATCACTGAAATCGGCGGCAATGCGGGGCGTGGTCTTTCGGGGGCCGACAGCAAGGACAAAGATCTACTTGGCGCAATCTCGATCGAGCTGATCGATGCGGATCTGCGACCGGGCTATTCCAGCTTTGCGTTCGTGGGCGAATTGCAGGACCGTGTCGTGCATCATCCGCTGGCCGAAACGGTCAGCTTTCGGGGATGGCGGTCGGGACCCGGTGGCGACTCTCTCGACGTCCAGTTTTACGGTGCAGACAGCGATACCCTGAAGGCAGCGGCAGAAGATCTCAAACGCGCGACGCTTCAGTATCCCGAGGTGACCGCGGTTGAGGACAATCTGGCCTATGACAAAGAGGAACTGATCCTTGATCTGACGCCGCAGGGACAGGCGCTTGGGTTCACGATCGACGTGTTGGGCCGGGCCCTGCGGGACCGGCTGAACGGGATCGAGGCGGCGACCTATCCCGATGGGGCCCGCAGCGCCGAGATCCGGGTGGAGTTGCCCGACGGTGAACTGACCGCCGACTTTCTGGAACGGACCCAGATGCGCACGCCTGCGGGTGCCTATGTGCCGCTCGCTGATATCGTGAGCGTCGAACGGCGCACCGGCTTTTCGACCGTGCGCCGCGAAAACGGCATTCGCGTGGTTTCGGTGACAGGTGACATTTCAGAAGATGACCCGGCGCGCGCGACCGAGATCACCCGTGCCCTCGAAGAGGACATCTTGCCCGCCATCGCGGCGGAACGACAGGTGGATTGGCGGCTATCTGGTCTGAGCGAACAGGAAGACCAGTTTCTGAGCGATGCGGCCCTTGGCTTTGTCCTGTGTTTGACGGGCATTTACCTTGTGCTGTCGTGGGTGTTCGCCAGTTGGACCCGCCCCATCGTGGTTATGTCGATCATTCCGTTCGGACTGATCGGTACGATCTACGGTCACTATGTCTGGGAAGTGCCGCTGAGCATGTTCACGGTCGTGGGGTTACTGGGGATGACGGGGATCATCATCAACGACTCCATCGTCCTGGTGACCACGATTGATCAGTATGCCAAAACCCGCGGCCTGATACCGTCGATCATCGATGGCGCTGCGGATAGGCTGCGACCGGTGATGCTGACGACCCTGACAACTGTGCTTGGTATGGCCCCGCTGCTATACGAGCAATCGCAGCAGGCGCAGTTCCTGAAACCCACGGTCATTACGCTGGTCTATGGTCTGGGCTTTGGCGTCATCCTTGTGCTGCTGGTCGTGCCATCGCTGGTGGCGGTTCAGCACGACGTCGCCAAGTACACCGCGTCGATGCGTCGGGGGGTGCGGATGCGGCCGAAAGGGGTCCGAGCCGGCATGCTTGGCCTCTGGGGCGTTTTGGCGGCGTGGGCAGGCTACACGATGGGGTTTGCTGCCTTTGCCGGGAACCTGCCGGGGCCGCTGGCCAATATCCTTGCTGATGTGGGCAATCCGACACCGGCCCGCGACGCGCTGGTTCTCTTTATCGCCGGAGCGGCAATTCTCATTCTGGCTGTCTATGTGGTCGCGGCAACGGGACTGCTCATGCAGCGGATGTTCAACCGAACGGCCTAGCCAGCATCGCAACCGATGACATCAACGGCGTAATTCGCACCGATGATCGTGATGCGGACGTCAGACCGGTCTATGGAAAAGGCGCCGCCCTGTGACTGGATCATTTCGGAAACGGCAACCACCGTATTTCCGTCGCGCTTTGTATCGGCCTCGCTGACCCAGAGATCGGCGCGCCCCGCCTCGATCACTGCTACTTCCGTCCCGCCTGTATGGGGCAGATCGACATGCGCCTCGATCTCGATCCCGTCGGGTGTGGGACGCAAAAGGCAGGTTGATGCGCTGACCTCGGCCTCTTTCGCCGAATAGGGGACAGAGGCGAGGGCCGCAGCGATGGCCGGAGTCGGGCGGGTTTCGGTGCTGTCGAGGATCGCGTCAAACTTGAGCTGATGTGGCAGGCAAACCTCGGCACAAACGCCCAGAGACATGCGCGCCCGCAGGCGCACCGGCTGATCGGCACGGGCGGGCTGAATCTCGAAGGGAATGACGACCTCATCCGCGTAGCCGATGGACCGCATGCCATTTGACACGAAGACGTCCGGCGTCGGCCAGTGGATCTTGAGCATTTCAATATTGCGGGCCCGCGACCAGTCGAAATGCGGCGGAATACCGGCATCGCCCGGCGCGCGCCAATAGGTTTTCCATCCCGGTTCCAGCGTCAGGCGCAGGGCCGCCATGCGGGTCCCGTCAGCACGCTGCCAGCCGGCCAACACCTCTGCCTGCACCGGATCGTCGAATGAGCCGCCGGAAAGGGCGGGGAAGGCGCAAAGGGCTGCGGCGGAAAACAGTGACGTGAAGCATTTCATGAAGGTCTTGATGAACGGAACGCCGATCAAAGCCAAGTCACGATCAAGTCAGCCGTGTTTCGCTTGATTGGGCGGTCTTTGCTTGCGGCTCCGCTCTGGCGGCGTCATGTTGGTGAAGAACCACCTGGAACCTTGGCTGAATGACCGCCGCGCCCGACCTGACAGGCAAGCTGCTTGTTGCCATGCCCGGAATGACCGACCCCCGGTTTGATCGTTCTGTCGTTTTCCTGTGCGCCTATTCCGAGGAAGGGGCCATGGGGCTGATCGTGAACAAGCCCGCACCCGAACTGATCCTCAGCGACATTCTCGAACAGCTCGAAATCGACAACGCGCAGGAGACTGCGAAATTGCCGGTCTATTTCGGTGGCCCGGTCGAGACGGCCCGCGGCTTTGTCCTGCATTCGGGTGAATACAAGTCGCGGCTGCAAACGCTTGAGGTCGATGACGATTTCGGGATGACCGCGACGCTTGATGTGCTCGAAGATCTGGCAAGCGGCGATGGCCCGCAAGAGGCCATGGTCATGCTGGGGTATTCGGGTTGGGGACCCGGCCAGCTTGATTCCGAGATTGCGCGAAATGGCTGGCTGGTCGCGAGTGCAGATCCAAAGCTGGTTTTCGGTACCGATTGCGACGACAAGTGGGTTGCCGCGATCAAATCCCTTGGGATCGACCCGCTGGTTTTGTCATCAACCGCCGGTCGCGCCTAAAGCTCCACCTTGGCAACGCCTTCGATGATCCCGCCTTCATCGTCTTCGTAGTAGCGGTCGGTGATGACATTGGTCCGCGCCTCGATCTGGCGCATCAGGTTCGTCGGAAACATCGTCTGCTGGATATTTTCAAAGCCCGGAACCTGTCGCAGCAGCTGTGTTGCGGCCGATGTGCAGAACGCCCTTGGAACCGGCCCGTTCGATTGGGCGAGGCGCAGGGCAATCTCGGCCTGCTCGGGTGTCACCCGCATCTCCTGGGTCACCACATGGTGCGTCAGGCGGGCATGGGCGCTTTTGTAACCGGCCAGAACAGCAGGCGAGACCCCATAGAGTACGTCGTTCTGCTCTGGCACCCGCTTGTTCGAAAACGACCCAGCAGGATCGAAGATAACCCGCTGCGATCCGTTGATCATCAGCGCTGAATGCGCTCCGGAGCCCGTCCGATTGTTTACCATCGTGATGACGGAGATCGTCGCCGGCCCCGGTTCGCGGTACTGAACACGATCCACCACCTCTTGCGGGGCATTGGTGTTCTCAACCACGGTGGCGCAAGCGCCTAGAAGCGCGAGGGCCGCAAAAGCCGCGACGATCCGGGAAGGCATGATGCGCGGCGCGTCAGGAGGCGAAGATCGCCATGAAAAGCAGGATCGCAAAGATCACCGCAACGGAATAGACCGTCCATTTGATGAAACCGTCAAAGGTTTTCTCGTGGACTTCGATATCCATTTCACCGTGCTTGTGTTCTGCCATTTCGGGCTCCAGTCTTGGCTTTTTCAGCCAATTAGCCGATGTGCCCGGCCCTGTCACGACGTCAAACGCGCGCAGGCTTAATTCTCTTCGAGGTCCTGGGCGAGTTTGAAGCCGATCCGCACCGGTTCTTCCTCTTTCGTCGCCATCGGAAGGGCCCGGAACATGACGTTCAACTGGCTGACATGCTGGACAAGCTGGGTTTTGGCGCCCCCCGGATCGGATCCATAGAAGGTCACGATATCAGGGTCGTAGTAGCCCATGCCCTCGATCCGCAGGACCCCGGCGTCGCCACCGGTGAAACCCATGGCGACCTCTTGGTCGTTGTTGAGGCTTTCCTCGAAATTCTTGAGGTAGATGATGATGCGCTCATAGGCCCAGCGGGCCGGGCTTTTCTGGGCGAGTGGCGTCTTGGCGACGCCTTCTGGCACGTCGTTTTCGTCGACCGCTTTCGCGTCCGGATCGCAGTGGACTTCATGCGGTTTGGGCATGGCAGCGGCTTCGGCTGCCTCGGCCGTCGTCTGGATGTTCTCTTCCATACCGTCAGTCCTTACGCTGATAGACCCAGGCACCATCGGCCCGCCTTTCGCGTGATGCAAGACCGGTTTGATAAAGGTGAGACAGGTGAGCCACCGCTTCGACCAGTGCCAGACCGTATTCACCCTCACCTATGGTCCGCTTGAAGAGCGGTGCAAAGCAGTCCCCGGCAGCTTTCGGCGTATCGATGAATCCCAACAAACGGTTCAGAGCGCCATGATGGTTTTCGATGAGTTGCCGCATCCGGGTCGGAAGACCGGTAAAGGGCAGCTTGTGGCCCCCCAAAACAAGATGGTCGTCGCGTGCCATCGGTGCCAGCCGCTCGCAGGCCTCAAGCCACTCCCCGATGGGGTCGGCCATGGGCTCGGTCGCATAGACGCCGATATTCGGGCTGATCGACGGCAGGATCTGATCGCCGGAAAGAACGAGGTTGTCGTCCCTGCTCCAAAACGTGGCGTGTTCGGGCGCGTGGCCGTTACCCATGTGGATGTCCCACGTCCGTCCGCCCATTTTGATCGTCTGCCCCTGCTGAAGGCGCTCATAGCCCAGTGGCAGGGGGGCGACGATATCGGCAAAGTTGAACGGCCGCTCTTTGCTGCGTTTGTCCAGGGTTTCAGGGTCCATGCCTGCGCTGCGATAGAATTCCAGCGTTTCGGCATTGGGCGTGGCCTGCACGTCCAGCGTCAGCATCCGGCCCATCAGCCAGGCCGTTCGCGTCGTCAGCAGAGTCGCCCCGAATTCGGTCTGCAGCCAGCCGGCAAGGCCAATGTGATCGGGGTGATGGTGCGTTACGACGGCCCGTGTCACGGGTTTGCCGCCAAGCGGCCCTTCCATCACGGCCCGCCAAATCTCTTTGGTCTTGTTCGATGCAAAGCCGGTGTCGATCACCGTCCAGCTGTCACCATCGTCAAGCGCATAGATGTTGACGTGGTCGAGCTTCATCGGGAGCGGCAGGCGGAACCAGACAACGCCATCCGCCACTTCGGTCGCGCTTCCGTGCGCGGGCGGGTCCGCCCACGGATAGCGAAGACCCGCGGGCGACCCGTCAGCCATCAGGCCGCTAGCTCATCATGCGACATCGCATAAAGGTCGTCCGCCCCGGCCCCGGCATGGGCCAGCAGCGCGGCGTGTTCCGGCAACAGCCGCTGGATATAGAACCGCGCCAGCTTTTCGCGCTGACCGCCCTTGTCCGCCATCGCGGCCTTGAGATGCAGGTGTCCGCCAAGAACCCGCGCAAAGGCCCGCAAATAGGGGACGGCGCCGGCAAAGCGGTGGTTGAGGTCGCTTTGTTCGGTCAGCCATTCGGTCGTCTCGCGCAGCGACTCGCTGGCCTGCCAGACGGCCTCGGCCAGATCGGGCAGGGTTGACCGGGCATCTTCGGCATGGGCTTCGATCTCGTCCAGCAGACGGGCGGCGGCGTCGCCACCATCCATCATCTTGCGCGCAACGAGGTCCATCGCCTGAATACCGTTCGTGCCTTCATAGATTGTCGTGACACGCACATCGCGGGCGTACTGTGCTGCACCAGTTTCTTCGACAAATCCCATGCCGCCGTGAACCTGGATACCGGTCGAGGCGACTTCGTTGCCGACATCGGTGCCGAATGCCTTGGCGATTGGTGTCAGGAATGCAGCCCGTGCAACCCACTCAGCGTCACCCGTTGCGGTCGCCATGTCGATCGCAATCGCGCATGACAGGCCAATGGCCCGGGCAGCAAAGACGTCGGCCTTCATCGTCAGCAGCATTCGCCGTACGTCAGCATGATCGACAATCGTCTTGCCGCCCTCGATCGCCACACGCCCCTGCTTGCGGTCCATCGCATAGGCCAGCGCGTGCTGGTACGCACCTTCTGCTGCTCCAACGCCTTGGCCACCAACGCCAAGACGCGCGTTGTTCATCATCGTGAACATGGCCGCCATGCCGCCGCCTTCCGGCCCGACCAGCCAGCCTCGGGCGCCGTCATACTGCATCACACAGGTCGGTGAGCCGTGCAGGCCCATCTTGTGTTCGAGGCTGACAACCTTGAGCGCGTTGGCCACGCCAGCATTACCCTGATCGTCCGGAATGCGCTTGGGCACGATAAAGAGGCTGATACCCTTGGTGCCTGCGGGAGCACCCGGCAGACGGGCCAGAACCAGATGGCAGACATTTTCGGTAAAGTCGTTGTCACCCCACGAGATATAGATCTTTTGGCCGGTGATCGCGTAGGTACCGTCGCCGTTCTCTTCTGCTTTGGTCGTCAGCGCACCCACATCCGAACCGGCCTGCGGTTCGGTCAGGTTCATGGTGCCTGTCCATTCGCCCGAGATCAGTTTCGGAAGATAAAGCGCCTTGATCTCATCGCTGGCGTGATGTTCCAGCGCCTCGATCTGGCCTTGGCTCATCAGCGGCGCAAGCTGCAGCGACAGGCAGGCCGCCGCCATCATCTCGTTGACCGCCGTCGTCAGGGTCATTGGCAGGCCCATGCCGCCGTATTCGGGGTCAGCGCTCATCCCGATCCAGCCACCTTCGCCGATGGCCTGATAACCCTCGGCATAGCCGGGCGACGTGCGAACGACGCCGTTTTCCAGATGGGCCGGGTGCAGATCGCCGGGGCGCTGCAGGGGCGCGATCATGTCTTCGCACAGCTTGCCCGCCTCGCTGAGAATGGCGCGGGTCACGTCGTCGGTCGCTTCGGCAAACCGCTCGGTTGCGCGGACCTGTTCCAGTCCAACGACATGATCAAAAAGGAAGGCATAGTCTTCTACAGGGGCGCGAAATGGCATAACAGCCTCCAGATGGTCACCGGCAACGGCCGGTCGCAGTCACAAATACAAGGTCGAGCGAGAGGATGGTCGGGCCACCCCGTTCAGGCAAGGGCAACGCGGCGTCACAAACCGATGGGACATAAAAGCGCATGAAAAAGGCCGCTACGGTCCTGCTGTCTTCGTCTCGTGAAGACATCGATCACGCCGCGACCCTGCTGGCCGGCGGGCAGCTTGTCGCGTTTCCGACCGAGACGGTCTATGGCCTTGGCGCCGATGCCCGCAACGGTGAGGCCGTCGCCCGGATTTACGAGGCAAAGGGGCGGCCGTCTTTCAACCCCCTCATCGTCCATGTGGCGGATGTCGCTGCGGCGCGGGAACTGGTGCAATGGTCGGACGAGGCAGATGCGCTGGCGCAAGCGTTCTGGCCCGGCCCCCTCAGCCTAGTCTTGCCGCTGTCACCGGGGCACGGGCTTTCATCGCTCGTGACCGCGGGTCTTGATACCGTGGCGATCCGGGTTCCTGCACATCCCGCTGCGCGGGCCTTGCTGTCCAGCTTCGGTGGGCCAGTGGCGGCGCCATCGGCGAACCCATCGGGCCGTATCAGCCCCACGACCGCGCAACACGTATTGGCCGGGCTATCGGGTCGGATCGATGCCGTTGTCGATGCCGGGCCGTGCGAGGTGGGGCTTGAAAGCACCATCGTTGCCCCCGGTGACCCGACGCGCCTGCTGCGGGCCGGTGGTGTGCCGTCGGAAAAGATCGAGGCGGTGCTGGGTAAGCCCTTGGCCGAAGCGGGCGAAGGCATCACCGCCCCAGGCCAGCTCGTTTCGCATTACGCACCCGGTGCCCGCGTGCGCCTCAACGCCATGTCGCGTGAACCCGGCGAGGTGCGGCTTGGCTTTGGACCAATGGAGGCGGATGTGAACCTCTCAGAGACTGGCGATCTGACCGAGGCTGCCGCATCCCTTTTTGACGCGCTTCACAAACTCGATGCCACGGGCAAACCGATTGCGGTCGCACCCATTCCGGAAACCGGCCTTGGAAGGGCAATCAACGATCGTCTGCGCCGTGCCGCCGCGCCTCGCTAACCCAGCAGGTAAAGCAGCGTGTAAAGCGTCGTCAGCCCGGCGGCGATTGCAATCAGTACGTTCTTCGTGACCCAGCCAACGGCAACCGTCACGATGCTGGCCGTCAGCCGCGCGGGCTCTGGCCATCCATTGTCGCCTGAAAAGGCGATGATCGGGGTGATGAGGGCCGGAATGATCGCCACCGCCGTATATCGCAAGTGGCGCAGGAACCATTCCGGCATGGGGCGGTCGCCGACGATGCCCAGGAACGTGAAGCGCAAGAGATAGCTGCCGATCCCAAGACCGATGATAACGATCCAGAGGTTCTGATCCTCGATCATGCTTCGCCCACCTTCTTGACCTCAAGCCATCGTTCGGTCTGCGCCCCTGCCATCATCCCCGCGATCCCTGCGACCAGCAGGCCGAGGGAATAGGGCAGCGCGGCGGCAAAGAGGCTCACCACGATAGATACGCCCGCGGCTACAACATGGGCCGGGGTTCGCAGCATCGGCGTCACCAGCGCAAGGAACGTGATGGGCAAGGCGAAGTCGAGCGCAAAGCTTTCGGGGATTTGCGCACCGATGGCGGCCCCGATGAAAGTAAAGATGTACCAGAGCGGGCAAACTGGCGTGACGACGCCCGCGAAATAGGCCATGCGGGCCTCGATGGTCATCTGCGGTTCAGCCTCGTAGCGGGCGTAGGAACAGGCAAAGGACTGATCGACCAGGAAATAGGCGGCAATGGCCCGCTGCCATAGCGGGGCGGATCCTATGAAAGGCGTGAGAGAGGCGGAATACATCGCCATCCGCAGATTGACGGCAAGGGATGAGGTCAGAACGATCAGTGTCGGCACGTCATCCTGCATCAGTTGCAGCGCCGTGAATTGGGCCGCCCCGGCGATCACCACAACGGAAAAAGCGAGCGTTTCGAACACGCTGAGACCGGCCTCGGTTGCGAGGATGCCGAACAGCATCGAAAAGGGTGCGATGACCAGCAAAAACGGCGAACCATCCCGGATCCCGGACAGGTAGGCAGATTTTGTGGTGGTGATGGGCATAAAGACCCCCTAGATTCCGTCCACGCTTATCGTTCGCGAAGGGGGGATGCAATTGGCGCGGCGCAACGATCTCGACGGGTATGTCCTGGCGCCCGATCCGGCGCGTCCCGGCCTGACCCGTGCCGTCACTGGCATCGATCAGACCGGCGCCCCGACCCGCATTTCCGTCGTCGAAGAACGCCCGCTGACGATCTATCTCAACAGCCGTGAGATCGTGACGGCGATGACGATCGGGGACTATCCGGAATACCTGGCCCTTGGCTTTCTCCGCAATCAGGGGATGCTTGCCGAAGGTGACGTGGTGACTGGTGTGGACTACGATGACGAGCTTGATGTGGTCGTCGTGCGGACCGCCACCCAGACCGATCACGAAGAAAAGCTGCAGAAAAAAACCCGGACGTCAGGCTGTGCCGTTGGCACCGTCTTTGGGGATATGATGGAGGGCCTCGACGGGCTTGTACTGCCTCAGACCGAGGTCCGCACGTCCTGGCTCTATGCTCTTGCCAACCAGATCAACCGGACGCCCTCGCTTTATCTTGAGGCGGGGGCGATCCACGGCACGGTCCTCTGCCACCGAGATCAGCCGCTGGTCTATATGGAGGATGTCGGGCGTCACAACGCCGTCGACAAGATCGCAGGCTGGATGTTCCAGACCGGCACCGAAGCGGCCGACAAGATCCTTTATACCACCGGGCGGCTGACCTCCGAGATGGTGATTAAGACGGCGCTGATGGGCATCCCGGTTCTGGCCTCACGATCGGGCTTTACCGCGTGGGGGGTCGAGATCGCGCAGCAAGTCGGCCTGACCCTGATCGGGCGGATGCGGGGCCAGCGGTTTGTCTGTCTTAGCGGTGAGGATCGTCTGGTGCGCGACGCCGACCCCGGTCAGCAGGCGGATGAGCCCAAGGGCGCGGGCCGAAAGGGCGCGGCATGAAGGCACCGCTTGGGGTCATTCTGGCCGGTGGGCTCGCAACCCGCATGGGGGGCGGCGACAAGGGTATGCTCAAGATCGGTGAGCAAACCTTGCTGGGCCGGGTGATCGAAAGGCTCTCGCCCCAAGTCGCCGCGCTGGCGCTGAACGCAAACGGCGACCCCGCCCGCTTTGCCTCGCTCGGGTTGCCAGTCATCGCCGACAGTATCGACGGTTATGCGGGTCCTCTGGCAGGCGTGCTTGCCGGGCTCGACTGGGCTGCAGAGCAGGGGGCTGAAACGATTGTAACCGCCGCTGCCGATACGCCATTCTTTCCCTGCGACCTGGTTCCGAACATGCAGTTTGAGGGGGAAGGCATGACGCATCCGCTTGTCCTTGCCGCAACGCGCGATGGCGAGCGGATTGTCCGGCATCCGACATTCGGCTTATGGCCGGTGGCCCTGCGCGATGACCTGCGCGATGCGTTGAAGGACGGATTGCGCAAGGTTGTTCTGTGGACGGACAAACACGACGGGCGCGTGGCGGTTTTTCCCACGGACGGTTTCGATCCGTTCTTCAACGTCAACACACCCGATGATCTCGCGAAGGCCGAGGCGCTGATATGAAGCTCTACGGCGTTGTCGGATGGAAGAATGCGGGCAAGACCGGCCTGATGGAGCGGCTGGTCACCGAAATCACCGGTCGTGGTATCTCTGTTTCGACGGTCAAGCATGCCCATCACACATTCGACGTTGATCATCCCGGCAAGGACAGCCACCGGCACCGGATCGCGGGCGCGACCGAAGTGCTTCTGGCCTCACGCAACCGCTTTGCGCTGATGCATGAGCTGCGCGAGGAAGACGAGCCGCGGCTTGAGGATCTGCTGACGAAACTGGCTCCGGTCGATCTGATCCTCGTCGAAGGATACAAGCGCGATACCCATCCCAAGGTCGAGGCGCATCGTCAGGAAACCGGTAACCCTTTGATCGCGCCGGATGATCCCACGATCCGGGCCGTGGCCTCTGACACACCGCTTGATCTCGACCGCCCGGTATTCGATCTGAACGATACCAAGGCCGTCGCGGATTTCATCCTGCAAGAGGTTGGCCTGTGACCGCATGGGACGCGGTCATCATGGTCGATTGGTCGGGCGGCAATCAGGCCCCGGCCAAACCCACCAAAGATGCGATCTGGGCCTGCATCGCGCGGGGTGGAACAGCCGAAGAGCCCGTCTATCTGCGCAATCGGCAACTGGCAGAGGCCTGGATCACAGACATAATCGACGCCGCCCAAGCGCGCGGCGAGCGGGTGCTGGTGGGGTTCGATTTTCCGTTCGGCTATCCGATGGGATTTGCCCGCGCGTTGACGGGGCAGGATGATCCGTTTGGCGTCTGGGACTGGGTCGAGGCGCGGATCGAAGATGCCCCAACGACCAACAACCGCTTTGATGTCGCTGCGGAGGTCAACACCCTGTTCCCCGGGGTCGGGCCGTTCTGGGGCAACGGGCTCAAGCGCGACATACCGCATTTGCCGCGGCGCGGGACCGAACGGCAGGGCCACGGGATGCCTGAACGCAGGGAGGCTGAGCAGATTGCCAAAGGAGCCTTTCCAGTTTGGCAGCTATCTGGCGCGGGGGCGGTTGGCGGTCAGGTGCTGATGGGCCTGCCGGTGCTGAACCGACTGCGCCGTCGCTGGGATAATGTCTGCGTCTGGCCCTTCGAAGCGCTTGATGGCTCTCTGGCGTTGGTGGAAATCTGGCCGTCGCTCACTGTCGGCCCGCAACCGGAAGGATGGATCAGGGATGCATGGCAGGTGCACGAGGTGGCGCGGATCACCTCGGGCCTGCCGGCTGACCGGTTGGAACAGATGCTCGATGTGCCCAAGACCGAAGAGGGCTGGATCCTCGGCCTTGGCTTCGAGGATGAGCTGAGAGGCGCGCCCGAGCCTCCACGGCTCAAGAATGACTGTTTCGCCCTGCCGCCGGGTATTGATTGGGCACCGGTGGACGACGTGCTGCAGCTCTTGAAAGAGCGGTTGGCGCCGGTCGTCGGGACCGAGGTCTTGCCGCTGAACGCCGCCCTTGGCCGGACCCTGGCAGCCAACGTGGTGGCCAAGCGCGCGAACCCGCCGCATCCCAATACCGCGGTCGATGGATATGGCTTTGCCGGCGGGCGGGGTGATGGCGTTCACCGGCTCCGCTTGATGGCGGACCGGGCGGCGGCCGGATCGGATCCGGGCGTCATCGTGCCTGATGGTCACGCGATCCGGGTCCTCACAGGTGCCGCTTTGCCCGAGGGCGTCGACACGGTCGTCCTGCAGGAGGATGTGAGCGCCAGCCAGACCGAGATTGCCTTTCACGGACCGATCAAGGCAGGGGCCAATACGAGGAAGGCGGGGGAAGACGTCGAGGCCGGACAGACGGTCGCTGAGGCTGGTGCGCGGCTTGGCCCGGCCGACCTCGCGCTGATCGCGGCGACCGGCGGCAACGATGTCACGGTGCGCAAACCGCTCCGGGTCGCGATCCTGTCTACCGGCGATGAATTGGTTGAGGCCGGAGAGCGCGCCGCGGCTGGCCAGATCTTTGACGCCAATCGGCCGATGCTGCTGGGGCTGGTGGGCCAGATGGGGCATCAGGCAGTGGATCTGGGGCGGGTGCCGGATGATCGGGCCCAGCTGAGGGCGCGGCTTGATCAGGCGGCGTCCAAGGCTGATGTCATCCTCTCCAGCGGTGGCGCATCGGCGGGCGACGAAGACCACGTATCGGCCATCTTGCGTGAGGCAAACGCGATGGAGCTATGGCGCATTGCGATCAAGCCAGGACGCCCGCTCGCGCTTGGGTTGTGGCACGGCAAGCCGGTTTTTGGGCTGCCCGGCAACCCTGTCGCTGCCATGGTCTGCACGCTTGTCTTCGCTGCCCCCGCGCTGGCTGTGCTCGGCGGGCGGCGCTGGCCGGAACCGCAGGGTTATCTGCTGCCTGCCGCTTTCGAGAAGCGAAAGAAAGATGGGCGGCGTGAATTCCTGCGGGCTCGCGTGAGGAACGGTCAGGCCGAGGTCTTCCAGTCCGAAGGATCAGGGCGCATCAGCGGGTTAAGCTGGGCGGAGGGTCTGGTGGAGTTGCCGGACGAAGCCATTACGATCGCGCGCGGCGACCCGGTGCGCTTCATCCCTTGGGACAGCTTTATCGGCTAGATCAGTGGAAGGTGCCGGCCACACGGCCCAGCAGCATGAAGGCACGTGCGGTGCGGGTATCCGTCAGGTCGGAAATTTCCGCGTCACTTGCCTCTTCCGCAAAATCGGCGAACGTCTTGTCGAAACGGCGCAGGAAATGGTGTGCCGCGTCGCGAAAGATCGGATCCTGTTTCATCCGGCCCGCGCTGAGGGTCAGGGACGACCGGTCACGGATACCGCCCAAGGCGGCCACGGCCCGCCCGCGGACACCCTCGGCGAACTGGCGCCAGATTTCCGGCCGCGCTTTGTCGGGCTGCAGGTCGTCCATATAGATGCCGTCCTGGCTGAGCAGGGTCAGCACGTCCTCAGCCGCCTGGATCAGCTGTGCCGCATTGCGATCCTTCATCGCGCGGCGGAGCGCCTTGAACCCTTCTTCGTCTTCCGCCGTCTGGGGAAAGTTCAGCGCCGTGATGAAATCCGAGTGTGACAGGGGAATGGCCACATCGTTCATCGGCGCGCCCAGCTGGAGGATTGGCTGATCCTCCGCAACGGGTTGCGGCTGCTGCGGGACCTCCGCTGGCGGTGCCTGAGCCGGGGAGCCGTGGACGATGAACTTGTCTTCGAGGCTGACAAGCAGCACCTCGGCGCGGCGAACGCCCTTTGCCAATTCTTCAAGCTTGTCGCCGATCTCGGCCTCGGGGGTGGTGTTCTTGGCCTGCTGCTGCGCGACGTAAGACTGGCGTAACCCATCGATCGCCAGTTGCAGCCGTGCGTTTTCGCTCCGGATCGCGCGGGCGGCGCGGGCTGCCGTCGCGGCGACCCAGATCATCGCAATCGGCAGGACGATGGCCAGAACCGTCATGGCGCGGCGCACCCGCGTCGCGGCATCGACGTCATCTGACGGGAGGATGACGAGATAGACGACCGAAAGAACCAGCCACAGCAGCGACAACGCGGCTGCGCGCAGTTCGATTTCGGTGATGCGGGCTGGTTTCGGGCTGTCATAAATCCCAACGGGGGTCGTCTGGGCCTGCTTCGGCTGGTCGTCCATGATCTCAATGATAGACGATTTTCAGGACTTCATAATACTTTTCGCCGCCCGGTGTGCGGACCTCGACGCTATCGCCCACATCTTTGCCGATCAGCGAACGGGCAATCGGCGATTTGATGTTCAGAAGGCCCTTTTCGATGTTGGCCTCATGCTCACCCACGATCTGCCAGGTCTTTTCCTCGTCGGTGTCCTCGTCAACAAGGGTCACGGTCGCGCCGAACTTGATCGCACCGGACAGCTTGGCCGGGTCGATGACCTCGGCAAGGCTCAGAATGCCCTCGAGCTCCTTGATGCGCCCCTCTATGAAGGACTGTTTTTCGCGGGCCGAGTGGTATTCGGCATTCTCTGAAAGGTCGCCATGTTCACGGGCCTCGGCAATGGCCTGGATGATCGCAGGCCGCTCTTCGGATTTGAGCTGCTTGAGTTCCATCTCGAGGGCGCCGTGACCCTCACGTGTCATTGGTATCTTTTCCATGGGCTTGCTTCCAAACATGACGGGCGGCCACAGCAGGCCGCCCAACGAGAGTCAGATACTGAACCCAACGGGCTGCGGAATGCAAGAGGCCGTGGGATCGGGGGCTGACGCAGCATGGGCGCTCCATTGCCGCCCCAACGGATTCGAAATGAGGGTATCGTCCCGATTTGGCACCAAAAATCGTACGATTATAACGCTGTGTCGCATTTGCAATGCCCCCCTTGCTGGGCTAGCCAAACTCAACTGAGATTTACGGGGATCAGCAACGCCCCGACCGCAGACAATAAGGGAGCCGCCGCAATGGCCGAAGTAACACGCGAAGCGATGGAATATGACGTTGTGATCGTCGGGGCCGGCCCTGCCGGACTAAGCGCCGCGATCCGGCTCAAACAGCTGGATGCTGATCTGAACGTCGTTGTGCTTGAAAAAGGGTCCGAGGTCGGGGCGCACATCCTGTCGGGTGCGGTGCTCGATCCGTGCGGCATCGACCCGCTGATCCCCGATTGGAAGGAAAAAGGCGCGCCGATCACCGTGCCGGTGAAAGAAGACAACTTCTATATGCTGGGCGAAGCTGGGCAGCTGCGCATTCCGAACTGGCCGATGCCGCCGCTCATGAACAACCACGGCAACTACATCGTGTCGATGGGCAATGTCTGCCGCTGGATGGCGGAACAGGCCGAAGAACTTGGCGTCGAGATCTTCCCGGGCATGGCCTGCTCGGAAATGGTTTATGGCGAGAACGGCGAGGTTAAGGGCGTCGTGGCGGGCGAATTCGGCCTCAACCCCGACGGAACGCAGTCGGATGCCTATGAGCCGGGGATTGAGCTGCACGGCAAGTATGTCTTCCTTTCAGAAGGCGTCCGCGGATCGCTGTCGAAGGAAGTCATCGCGAAATACGATCTCGCCAAAGGCAAAGAGCCGCAGAAATACGGCCTTGGCATGAAAGAGATCTGGGAGATCGACCCCGCCAAGCACCGCGAAGGTACCGTGACCCACACCATGGGCTGGCCGCTGGGTTCGAATGCCGGAGGTGGTTCGTTCATCTACCACCTTGATAACAATCAGGTTTACGTCGGTTTCGTCGTCCACCTGAACTACAAGAACCCGCATCTCTTCCCGTACATGGAATTCCAGCGCTTCAAGCATCATCCGATGGTGGCTGAACTGCTCAAAGGCGGGAAAAGGGTCGCCTACGGCGCGCGGGCCATCAGCGAGGGCGGGTATCAGGCGATGCCCAAGATGGTAGCGCCGGGCGTTGCCTTGCTGGGTTGCTCGGTCGGCATGGTCAACGTGCCGCGGATCAAGGGCAACCACAACGCGATGCTGTCAGGGAAAGCCGCAGCCGAGGCCGCCTTTGCCGCGATCAAGGATGGCCGCAGCGCGGACGAGCTGACCGCCTACGAAGAAGACGTTCGAACCGGTGCAATCGGGGCCGACCTCAAGAAGGTGCGGAACGTCAAACCGCTCTGGTCGAAATACGGCCTGACCGCATCGCTGGTGCTGGGCGGGTTCGACATGTGGACTAACACGATTGGCTTTTCGCTCTTTGGCACCCAGAGCCACGGCAAATCCGACGCCGACGCGACCGAGGAGGCCTCGAAACACAAGGTCATCGATTATCCGAAGCCCGATGGCACCTTGTCGTTCGACCGGCTGACGAATGTGTCGTTCAGCATGACCAACCACGAAGAAAGCCAGCCCGCACACCTGAAGCTTGCCGATGCGTCGATCCCGGTGAGTATCAACCTGCCGAAATATGCGGGCCCCTCGGCGCGCTATTGTCCGGCAGGTGTGTATGAATTCGTCGAGGAAGAGGGCAAAGACACGCGCTTTGTCATCAACTTCCAGAACTGCGTGCACTGCAAGACCTGTGACATCAAGGATCCGAGCCAGAACATCAACTGGACCACGCCGCAGGGCGGGGATGGGCCGAACTACCCCAATATGTGAACAAAAACCCGCCACCGGCTGCACCGTTAACGCGGTCGGTGGCGAAATCTTTGTCGTTTCCCTATCTTTACGATCATATGCCAAGGGATGTGGGTGTGCCGCGTTGCAATGCGTGACCGACCTGCTAGCTTTGGCCAACAAATGAGAAGGGAACCGTCTTGAGCAGACCCATCCGCTTTGCCATCGCCTTTTTGGCGGCGACGCTGGCCGCCGACACAGCCCTTGCGCAGGCCCGATCGGCCGCAGGTGCCTATCTTGCCGGACGGCAGGCCATTCGAGACAGCGATTATGCCTCGGCCGCCATGTTCTACACCCAGGCGCTGGCTCGCGATCGGGGCAATGCCGACTTGATGGAGGAAACGGTCCTCGCGCAGCTTTATCTTGGCCGCGTGGACCGCGCCCTGCCGATCGCGCGCATCATGGAAGAGCGGAGCCTGCGCAGCCAGGCGGCCCATATGGCGACCGTCGTCGATCTGCTGCAGCGGGAAAACTACGAAGGTTACCTCGCCCGCGATCCTGAAACGCTGGGCATCGTGCCGCTGGTCGACATGCTGCTTGGGGCATGGTCGCTCTTCGGGGTCGGCGATGTCGAAGCGGGGATTGCTGCGTTTGACGATGTCGCGGGCCAAGCCGGTCTCAAGGGATTTGCGACATATCACAAGGCGCTGGCGCTCGCCGTGAGTGGCGATTTCGAAGCCGCCGCCGAGATTTTTGAAAACGATGAAGAGGCCGCCGCCCTCCAGACCCGGCGCGGGGTGATGGCACGGGCCGAAATCCTGTCACAACTGGGTCGCAACGACGATGCGCTCGAAATCCTGCGTAATGCGTTCGGTGAGGCCACGGATAACGAACTGACCGCCATGACGACCGCCCTGAATGCGGGTGAAACGTTGGATTTCACTCACGCCACATCCGTCAGCGACGGCGTGGCCGAGGTGTTCTATTCTGTCGCGGGCGCCTTGCAGAACGAGGCAGGCGCGAATTACAGCCTGCTCTTTGGCCGGCTTGCCCGGTTCATGCGCCCCAATCACGTCGACGCGACGCTGCTGAACGCTGAACTGCTTGAGGAACTGGGCCAGTACGACCTTGCCATCGCGGAATACAAGGACGTGTCGGCCAGCCACCCGGCCTTTCACGCGGCCGAGCTGGGCCGGGTCGCGGCCCTCCGCGAGAGCGGCAAGCCCGACGCGGCGATCGAGGCGCTGGAGCAGCTGGCCAACCGGTTCCCCGACCTGCCGGTCGTTCATTCAACGCTGGGCGACGTCCTGCGGCAGCAAGAAGACTATGCCGACGCCATCGGATCCTACGACCGGGCGCTCGAACTGACGGGCGACACCGCCCAATCGGTCTGGTTCCTGCATTATGCGCGGGCGATTTCCTATGAACGGCTGGGCCGCTGGGACGAGGCAGAGGCTGACTTTCGCAAGGCGCTCGAACTCAACCCGGGGCAGCCACAGGTGCTGAACTATCTGGGCTATTCGCTCGTCGAAAAACAGATCAACCTCGAAGAGGCGCTCAAGATGATCGAAGAGGCCGTCGCGGGCAGCCCCGACAGCGGATACATCGTCGACAGCCTTGGTTGGGTGCTTTACCGGCTGGGCCGCTATGACGAAGCGGTGGTGCAGATGGAGCGTGCGGTCGAACTGATGCCCATCGATCCGGTCGTGAATGATCACCTAGGCGATGTTTATTGGGCTGTCGGCCGTGTCCGCGAGGCGGAATTCCAATGGAGCCGGGCACTGAGCTTCATCGATGAGGACGATCCGGGCGAGGCCGACCCCGTGCGCATTCGGCGTAAGCTGAATGTCGGGCTGGATATCGTTCTGGCCGAGGAAGGAGCCCCGCCCCTGAAGGTGGCGAATGACGACCGTTGAGGTCTTTGCGCCGGCCAAGATCAATCTGACGCTGCATGTGACCGGCCAGCGCGCCGATGGGTATCACCTGCTCGATAGTCTTGTGTCGTTCGGAACGATGGGCGACAGCCTGAAATTGTACTCGGGCAATACGCTTTCCCTGACTGTCGAAGGGCCGGAATCAGGCGATGTCCCTGCCGATATGGACAACCTCGCGCTTCGGGCGGCATCTCTTGTACCCCGCCACGACGAAGGCGCGGCGCTGGTCCTCGATAAACACCTGCCCGTCGCATCCGGGATCGGTGGCGGCTCGGCTGACGCGGCAGCGGCCTATCGCGGCATGTTGGCCTTGTGCGACCAGACGGCTTCGCTGTTGGCGGCTGCGTCGGATGACGTGCTTGCCCCCGATGCGCGGGCGCTGTTGCGTCTTGGGGCGGATGTGCCGATGTGTCTGGTGTCGAGCCCGCTCCGGGCGCGTGGTATCGGCGAAAAGATGGGTCTTGTTTCATTGCCGCGCCTGCCTGTGGTGCTGATCAATCCGCGTAAGGCCGTCCCGACACCCAAGGTCTTTGCCGCGCTGAGTCAAAAGGACAATCCGCCGATGCCGGATTCGCTTCCGGAATTTGCGGATGTCAGCACAACGATCGAATGGCTGGCGGGTATGCGCAACGATCTGGAGGCGCCAGCGATAGAGGTTGAGCCATCGATCGCAGAGGTTCTCGACAGCTTGCGCCAGACTGCGGGTTGCCGGTTGGCACGTATGTCCGGTTCGGGTGCGACGTGCTTTGGCCTCTTCGAAACCGAGGACCAGGCCAAGGCCGCTGCATCCCTGCTGTTTGACAAGCATCCGGATTGGTGGGTGGCCGGCGGATCCCTCGCCGATCAGTCAGTAGCCGCAAGACCCCGGACGATTTGAGGTGGCAAGGGGACCCGGTCTTGTTGAGGTTTTACAGCTCTGAGCTCTGGTCTCAGCTGATCCGCTCGACGACATAGATCGCCAGATCATCCAGCGCGTCCCGGATCGGATGGGCGGGCAGGCCGGCCAGCGCATCCCTTGCCCGGGCCGTCCAGTTCAGTGCCTCGGCCCGCGTGGCCTCGAGCGTGCCGTGCTTTTCAAGCAGGCGCAGGGCTTCGTCCAGATCGGCATCGGTCTGATCGCCGTCTTCGATGGTGCGGGCCCAAAAGGCGCGCTCGGTCTCATCGGCCAGCGCGACGGCCTTGATCACCGGCAGCGTCAGTTTCCGCTCGCGGAAATCGTCGCCCACATTCTTGCCCGTGGCCTGGGCGTCGCCCTGATAATCCAGCAGGTCGTCGACGATCTGAAAGGCGATGCCCAAGGCGTCGCCGTAGTCGAACAGCGCTTTGACATGGGCCTCGGGGGCACCGGCAATCACGCCACCCACTTCGGTTGCGGCGGAAAACAGGGCGGCAGTCTTGCCGCGTACCACGCGCAGGTAGATGTCTTCGGTCGTTGCCAGGTTCTGGGCCGCCGTCAGCTGCAGGACCTCGCCTTCGGCAATGGTGGCCGCGGCATTCGATAGGATATCAAGGACCCGCAGGCTGCCCGTCTCGACCATCAACTGAAAGCTGCGGGCAAAAAGATAATCACCGACCAGAACGGATGACTTGTTGTCCCACAGCAGGTTTGCGGTCGGTCGGCCACGGCGCTGGCGGCTTTCGTCGACGACATCGTCGTGCAGCAGCGTTGCCGTGTGAATGAATTCGACCGTTGCAGCCAGGTACTGGTGAAAGATGCCGTCATAGCCGCACATGCGGGCGGTCGCCAAGGTCAGCATCGGGCGCAGCCGCTTGCCGCCCGCTTCGACGAGGTGGGCGGTCACCTCCGGGATGCGGGGCGCGTGTTCCGATGCCATCCGTTCGCGGATCAGACCGTTCACGGCGTTCAGATCATCGGCCAGGTGCTCAGCCAGCCAATCATGCGGTTTGGTTTTCACGCTTGCGTCCATTGCGGTCCCGCAGGCAAGGCTCGACATTCGCCCAGACCTGCCCTTACATCCCCAGATATGAAGGAACTCCTGCGCAGCACAGACCCGACCATTATCGCGTTCGCCACGGCCCTTCTTGAGGGTGAGGATATAGACTGCTTTCAGATGGACGTAAATATGAGCATCCTTGAGGGCGGCATCGGGATCTTTCCCCGGCGGCTGATGGTGCGCGAGGATGACCACGCCGCCGCATTGCGGGTGATGCGCGACAACGACATCGACCTCGGACTTTGACCAACGCATTGACGAAAGACGCTTTTCTTGGCGGGCGGCTGCATCTCTGGCAGCCAGCGCAGGGCTATCGGGCCGGCGTCGATCCGGTCCTGCTGGCGGCTTCGGTTCCCGCGAAATCCGGTGACAGCGTGCTGGATCTGGGCTGTGGCGCGGGTGCTGCGGCCTTGTGCCTCGGCGCGCGGGTGCCCGGTTTGGCCCTGACGGGGGTCGAGCGGCAGGCGGAATATGCAACACTGGCGCGCCGCAACGGGCTAACGGTGGTTGAGGCGGATCTTGCCCATTTGCCGCCCGAGATCAAAGCGCAGCGGTTCGATCACGTGCTCGCGAACCCACCCTATTTCGACCGGGCTGCCAGCACCGCCGCCAGCGATCTGGGGCGGGAAGGGGCCTTGGGCGAGGATACGCCCCTTGCCACATGGATCGGGGTCGCAGCGAAACGGTTGGCACCCAAGGGCCATCTGCACCTGATTCACCGGGCGGAGCGGTTGCCAGAGCTGCTGGCCCTGACCCGAGGCGTGCTGGGCAGCCTCGAAGTGCTGCCGCTTTACCCCCGGCCCGGAAAGGCGGCATCGCTGATCATTCTGCGGGCACGCAAGGGCGGACGGGCCGCCTTTAAATTTCATCCGCACGTCATTTTGCATGATGGTCCACGACACTTGCGTGACGGTGAAGGCTATAGCGCTGAAATCGAAGCGGTTTTGCGCGATGCGGCCCCTCTTCGCCATTAACCGGACGTCAATCAAACCCGCAAACACTTGTCCACAAGCTGCGACTGCAGCGTGACAGGCGGGGTGAAGTATGCTTCGCTGTATGTACACTTGTCAAAATGGAGGACTGAATGAGCGTTTCGGCACATCTCGAAGAGTTGAAAAAGAAGCATCAAAACCTCAGCACCCGGGTGGAAGAGGCCCAAAGGTCCCCAGGAACAGATGATCTCGAACTCGTCGCGATGAAGAAACAGAAGCTCAGGCTCAAAGAAGAAATCGAGCGGCTGTCAGCCTAACCCATCGTCTCGCGGAGGGCTTAACCGGCCTTAACGGGAACCAGCGTAAGCGCCTCCGTCACATGGGCCTTCTTTTCGATCTCGCTTAGCACCCAGTCGCGGAATGCGATGATCTGCGGGCGGGTTTCGGACCCTTTTGCGCATAGAAATCTGAATCGCGCCCCCGTTTTCAGCGCGACCTTGAACGGCGCCACAAGCCGACCGTCGTCGATGTCCTTGACGACCAATGCGCGGCGGCCAAGCGTTACTCCCACGCCAGCCAGCGCGGCATCGACCGCATGATCGGCTTGGCTGAAACGGGCGCCGTGTTCAGGAGTATGATCGATCCCGACGGCCCGGAACCACGCAGACCAATCGGCGGGCGGATCCAGAAAGTCGATGCTTTCGTCAAAGATCAACGGTGCATCGATCAGGCTTTCGGGCGTCGGGTATTTTTGCGCCAATTCCGGGGTCATGACCGGCGTCACCCATTCTTCGGGCAGATCAAGCGAATACACCCCGTCATTCGTCTTTGTTCCAAAGCGGATCGCGACATCGATCGCTTCGCGGTCAAAGTCGAGGTTGCGCAGGCTGGCGGCGAACCGCAGTTCGATCTCGGGATGGTCGCTGGCAAACTCATAAAGGCGCGGGGCCAGCCATTTGGCCGTAAACGCAGGCCCGGCTGTCACAGTCAGGGCGTGACTGTCTAATGTCCGCTCCGCCGCCCGCCAGGCCACGGCCAAGGAACGAAAGCCGTCTTCAACGCCCGGTGCCAATGCCTTGCCCGCCTCTGTCAGTTCAACAGCGCGGTTGAGACGGCGGAACAGAGGTGCGCCCAAATGCTCCTCCAGCGACTTGATCTGAAACGACAAAGCTGCCGGCGTGACGTGCAGTTCCGCCGCTGCCTTGGCAAAGGACATGTTGCGGGCCGCGGCATCAAAGGCGCGCAGGGCAGTCAGAGGCGGTAGGCGATCGGGCATATCATCGATTAAGTTTTGTTTAACTGAAGATAGGCGAAGTCTCGTTTGTCGCAAGTATCTGAAAGGCGCATATTGAGTTCAAGTAAAAGATGCTTGACCCAGGAGCCAAAAATGTTCGAAGCGACAACACACCAAATGACCCGCAAAGCCATTGAACGCGCCCACGAGGCCCGTGCCGAAGCGATTACTGATGCATGGAACTGGTTGTTCGGCGGCAAATCCCGCCGCTAGTCTTTCCGCTGGCGGATGGCGCCACCGCCTTACGGAATGATGCAGGGCCGGTCCTTTCGCGGGATCGGCCCTGTTCGTTTTCGGCTTAGACGAAGAATTGGGCGCCGTTGGCCGAAATGGTCGACCCGTTGATAAAGCCCGCATCATCCGACGCAAGGAACACCACGCAGCGCGCGATTTCTTCCGGTTCGCCCAAGCGGCCCGCCGGGATTTGGGCGATGATGCTCTCGCGCACCTTTTCCGGCACAGCCATCACCATGTCGGTCGCGATGTAACCCGGGCAGATTGCATTCGCCGTGATCCCCGCGCGCGCCCCTTCCTGGGCCAGCGATTTCACGATGCCCAGATCACCCGCCTTGGTCGCGGCATAATTCACCTGCGCGAACTGGCCCTTTTGTCCGTTGATCGATGAAATCACGATGACGCGGCCGAACTTGCGCTCGCGCATACCCGGCCAGATCGGGTGGACCGTATTAAAGACGCCCGTGAGGTTGGTGTCGATCACCTGTTGCCACTGCTCCGGCGTCATCTTGTGGAAGGGAGCGTCTCGCGTGATGCCGGCATTGGCTACGACGACCTCGATGGGTCCCAGATCCGCTTCGACCTGTGCCAGGCCAGCCTGGCTTTCCGCGTAATCCGCGACGTTCCACTTATACGTCTTGATCCCGGTTTCGTCGGTGAACTTTGCGGCGGCTTCGTCATTCCCGGCATAGGTGGCAGCGACGGAGTAGCCAGCGTCTTTGAGCGCCTGACTGATCGATGCCCCGATTCCACGGGATCCTCCGGTGA
>CAWUIQ010000009.1:0-102439 GCA_963922565.1 uncultured Rhodobacterales bacterium | reverse complement strand
GCGGCGGCGCAGGCCGAGGGCGCGGTGCGTGTCGCAGCCAAGGATCGGGCCGAAGCCGAAGAGGCGCTGCCGCCGCTGCGCGAAGAAGAGACGATCGCCGCTGCCGTCCTGCAACGCCTCTCAGTCCAGCGCGACACCCTCGCTGATCAAGAGACGCAGGCGCAACGGACAATCGAGACACTGACGGGCCGGATCGACCAGCTGGCCCGCGATATCGAGCGCGAAGCGGCGCTGAACCGCGACGCCGAGGAAACGATCAAGCGCCTCGAATGGGAGGTGGGCGAGATCGGCAAGGCGTCCGAAGGTCATGAGGCGCTGCTTGAAACCGCGGCCGCGTCGGCCCGCGAGGCTGCCGAGGTATTGCAGGCCCGCGAAGAGGCGCTTGCAGAACAGACCGAAGATGTTGCCCGTCTTGCCGCGCGCCACGGATCGGCCGAACGGATGTTGGAAGAAAGCCGCAAGGCGCAAACCCGGTCCGAGGCCGATGCGGCCAAGGCCCGCGAGGCGGTCGCTTCCAGCGAGGCGACGCTGGCCCGCGCGGGTGAGGACTTTGCCAAGGCCGAAATCGCACTCCAGACCGCCGAGGCAACCGCACAGGCTGCCGAGGAAACGCTGATCGCCGCCGACGATGCCCGGACCGAGACGCAGGGCCGGGAGGTCGAGGCGCGTGCGGAACGATCCGAGGCTGAGGGTGAGGTGAACGCGCTGCGGGCCGAAGCGGGGGCGCTGGCCAAGGTCGTGGCCCGCGATACGGCCGAGGACGGTCAGATCATCGATCTGGTCCAGGTCAAGACGGGTTATGAAAAAGCCTTGGGCGCAGCACTCGCCGATGACCTGCGTGCGCCAGCGGTATCCGCTGATGGGCCATCGGGCTGGACAGCGCTGCCTCCGTATGGGCAACCGCAGGCCCTGCCGGGCGGGGTCAAACCGCTCTCGCTTTTTGTCGATGTGCCGGACGTGCTGCAACGTCGCCTCGATCAGATCGGCCTTGTCGATGCTGATGCGGGCCCCGAGCTGCAGGCGGACCTGAAGCCCGGCCAGCGACTTGTATCGCAGGACGGCGATCTCTGGAGATGGGACGGATACCGCGCCTGGGCCGAGGATGCCCCGAGCGCTGCTGCGCTGCGGCTCGAGCAGCTAAACCGGCTTGAGGAACTCAAGCAAGGTCTAGCCCAGGCAGAGGCGCGGGCAGATGGCGCCCGCCGCGCGCATGAGACACTGTCGGCACGGCTGAAGGAGTTGACCGAAGCCGACCGTCAGGCCCGCGAAGCGCGAAAGGCAGCCGACCGCAATGTGGCTGAGGCCGCGCGGACGCTGAGCCGCGCAGAGGCTGACCGCAATCTGGCCGAGGGCAAGCTGTCATCGCTAGGCCTGTCCGTCACCCGCCACGAAGACGAAGCCATGGCTGCCCGCCAGCGCGTTGCCGAGGCCGAAAAAGCGATGGCCGAACTGGGCGATCTGGCAGCGGCACGCGTGGAGGTCGAAGACATCAAGATGACGGTCGAAGCGGCCCGAATCACGATGATGTCCCGTCGCAGTGATCACGATGACATCCGCCGCACGGGCGAGGCCCGCACGAAACGGTCGCAGGAAATCGCGAAAGAGATCAGCGGCTGGCGCCACCGGTTCGAAACCGCCGAGACACGCAGCGCCGAACTGACCGAGCGCAAAACGACTTCCGAGGAAGAGCTTGAAACCGCACGCGCCGTTCCCGGCACCCTTGCCGCGCAGCGCGAAACACTGGGTGAAGAGATCGCGCGTGCCGAAAGCCGCAAGGCGAAGTCGGCCGATGCGCTTTCCAAGGCTGAAGGGGCTTTACGCGAGGCGACGACTGCCGAACGTGAGGCCGAGCGGGTGGCAAGCGAAGCGCGCGAGGCCCGCGCCCGGTCGGATGCCCGCGCCGAAGCCGCGCGCGAGACGGTCACTGCCGCGGCAGAACGCATTGCCGAAGAGCGTCAGGTCACGCCGAACCAGCTCTTGAACGCTCTTGAAGCGCAGCCGGATCAGATGCCGGACGCCGAAGCGCTCGAGGCCGAGGTGAACCGCCTCAAGCGGCAGCGCGATGCCCTGGGTGCCGTGAACCTGCGGGCCGAGGAAGACGCGCGCGAGGTCGAGCAAGAGCATTCGACGCTGTCATCCGAAAAAGCGGACCTCGAAGAGGCGATCAGCACTTTGCGCAGCGGGATCGCGAGCCTCAACAAAGAGGGGCGCGAGCGGTTGCTGACCGCCTTCGAACAGGTCAACAGCAACTTTTCCCTGCTCTTTACCCACCTCTTCGGAGGTGGCGAGGCAAACCTCGTCATGGTCGAAAGCGACGATCCGCTCGAGGCGGGGCTTGAGATCATGTGCCAGCCCCCGGGCAAAAAGCTCAGCACGCTCAGCCTGCTTTCGGGTGGTGAACAGACCCTGACGGCTATGGCGCTGATCTTTGCCGTCTTCCTCGCCAATCCGGCCCCGATCTGTGTGCTTGACGAGGTTGACGCCCCGCTCGACGATGCGAACGTGACCCGGTTCTGCGATCTTCTGGACGAGATGTGCCGCCGGACAGAAACGCGCTTTCTGATCATCACCCACCACGCGGTCACCATGGCGCGGATGGATCGGCTGTTCGGGGTCACGATGGCCGAGCAGGGGGTCAGCCAACTGGTTTCCGTCGATCTCAAGAAAGCCGAAAAACTGGTCGCCTGAGCGGCTAGTCCTTCACCGCAACGCCGACAGCAAGGCGGGTGTCGGCCAGCCATCCGCCGGAAGGCCCAGCCGTTTCTGCTCCGCCTGAACCGCTGCCCGCGTTCCCGCGCCCAGAATGGCGTCAATCTTGCCGACATCATAGCCGCGGCCCTGCAGGATCGTTTGCAGGCGCTTCATCTCGTTTGCACCCAGCCCGGGTTCCGGATTGCGCGCGTCAAAGACGGGCGCCCCCTCGAACCGCGTGGCGAAATAGGCGGCGGTCAAGACATAGGTGAAACTCTGGTTCCAATCGAAATAGACGCGGAAATTCGGATAGGCCAGAAAGGCCGGCCCCTTGTGGCCTTGCGGCAGGATCAGCGAAGCGGGCAGATCTGCGAGCTGTCCCGAGCGCGCTCGGACGCCCATGGCTTGCCAGTCGCGGGTTGAAAGGGTGGTGTTGAGACCGCTCAGGCTCCAATCCATGGTGCCGGGCGCCTGAACCTCCTGCAGCCATGGCTCGTTCGGTCGCCAGCCCAGGCTGCTCAGCATCTTGCCACCAGATACCAACGCATCCTCGGCCGAGGTTTTCAGCGAAACGACACCGTCCCCATCGGCATCGACACCGTTTTCGATGATGTCGCGTGGCAGCATCTGGACCATACCGATCTCGCCTGCCCATGCACCCGTGGTGGTCTTTGGGTCAAAATCGCCACGGGCGAACAGTTCCAGCGCCGCAAAAACCTGAGGGCGGAACAACTCGGGCCTACGGCAATCATGTGACAGCGTCACCAGCGCGTTGGCCGTGTTGAAATCCCCCTGGAAAGCGCCGTAATCGGTCTCGAACGCCCAAAAGGCCAGAAGAACACCGGGATCGATCCCGTATTGACGCTCGATGGTGGCAAAGGTCGAACCGTAGCGATCTGCGTTGCGGTTGCCCCGCGCGATGCGATCTTGCGAGATCAGGCGGCGTGCGAAGTCGGTAAAGGGCTTCTGAAAAACACCCTGTCGGCGGTCAGCCTTGATGACGGCCTCATCCCGCCTGACTGATGCAAAAAAGCTGTCGACGGCCTGCGGGGCAAAGCCCTTTGATACGGCCTCTCGTTTCAATCCATTAACGAAGGTTCCGAAATCGCCGCCGCATTGGGCGTAGAGCATCGACGGCAGCAACAGGACAAGTAGAGCAATAATAAGACGCATAATCTAACCCGTAAAAACAGACGACAGCAGGACAACGGCCAAGGCCAATGCCCAAACCTTCCACAGCATCCCGACACAGCGGTCAATGTCATGCGGGATCAGTTTCTTGCGACCGTGTTCGTTGACCCACGGAAAATTCTCGGCGATGCCGTCATAGGTCCGCGGACCGGCCAGCGAAATATCAAGCGCGCGGGCCATCGCAGCCTCCGGCCAGCCGGCATTGGGGGATTTATGGCGCTTTGCGTCCGCCCTGATGTTTCGCAACGCCGCTCGGTTCCCGCCAAGTGCGACAATCATCAGGGCCGTCAGGCGCGCCGGGATCCAGTTCAGCACGTCATCCGTCCGTGCAGCCGCGGTGCCGAAACGGGCGTATCGCTCGGTCCGGTAGCCGATCATGCTGTCGGCGGTGTTCACCATCTTGTAGATCGCGATGCCCGGCAGCCCCGCGATCAGGAACCAGAAGGCGGGGGCGATCACGCCATCGCTCAGGTTTTCGGCTGCGCTCTCGATTGCACTGCGGGCCACGGCGCTTTCGTCCATCACCCCCGTGTCCCTGCTGACGATAAGCGCGACGGCCTCTCGTCCGTCCTGCAAGGACGTGCGAAGACCTGTCGCAACCGCGGCCACATGCGTGACCAGTGATTTCTGAGCAAGCAGTATCGCGGCGCAGACCACCTCGACGATCCAGCCCAATTGCGCCAGCGCCCAACCTGCCGCACCTGCCGCCACAACCATCAAAAGCAACGCCAGCGCCCCGTTAAGGCGCTGCGCGTTACCGGCATTCAGGCGCTTGTCGAGGGCCGAGACGAACTGGCCCATCAACACTGCCGGATGCCGGATGCGTGACCACAGCCAGTCCGGTTCCCCCAGCACGGCATCGAGAACCATCGCGATGGCGAGGATGCCAGCCATCACGCCAGAGCTTCCAGCCGCGCCCAGCCATGCTCGGGCGGGATGCCCAGCCGCAGCCAGCGAGTATTGTAGGGAAACGTGCGGCTCCATATCCGCTGCCCTGCCAGCCGCGTTTGCCAGCCTTCCGCGTCATCGACATCATAAAGTCGAAACAGAGACGTGCCGCCAACAATCGTTCCATGAGCGCTCATCACAGCATCCAGCTTTTGTGCCGCGATCGCCAGTCTGTCGCGTTGCCGAGCCGCCCAAGCGGGATCTGACAGCGCGGCGGTCGCGATCGCCAAGGCGGGCCCCGAAACAGGCCATGGCCCCATCCGCTCCTTCAGACGGGCAATCAGGTCTGGGTCGCCAATCGCGAAACCAACGCGCAAACCCGCCAGACCCCAGAACTTGCCCAGGCTCTTGAGGATCAAGGTGCCCGGTCGGGTTGCCTGTGAGACAAAGGAGGCATCCGCTACGACATCGCAAAAGCTTTCGTCGATCACGTTCAGCGTGGCGTCTGGCGACTCGCCGCTCCAAAGGCGGCCATCGGGGTTGTTTGGATGGACGATGACGGTGGCGTCCGCGGCGTCGCCGGTCTTTTGCCAACCAGCCTGGGCGAACGCGGCGGCATGTTCGTTATAGGTGGGCTCAGCGATCTGTACGGTGCCGGCGGGTGCCAGATGCGGGATCTGCGCGATCAGCAGCGAAGCGCCCGGCGAGGCCACGATCGCCGCCTGATCCGGCACGTTCCAGAAGCGGCGGGCCTCATCAGTTAACGCAGTTTCCTCGGTTTTTGTGGGCAGCGCCGTCCAGACATGGGACGGTAATGTTGGTAAAGGAAACGGAAACGGTGCAATGCCGGTCGAAAGGTCAATCCAATCGTCGCGATGGCCGCCAAAGCGCGCCACCGCTGCATCCAGATTGCCGCCGTGATCCCTGTTTTTCACCGCGTTTTCTTCCCTTTATGCGATTATCCGATGCTAAAGAGCGGAACTTTGCCGGCTTTGCAAGAAACGGCCGGGTTTGTTAAGACTTCCGGCAGAAAATTTACCGAGTATTAACAATTTCGGCGCACGTAAGGTTAAGAGTGGGTGCCGAAATTGTGGCGGCATGGAGTGAACATGAACGTTCTTATTGTCGAAAGCGAAAAGGATCTGGGTCGCATCTGGATGCGCCATCTCGAACGGCAAGGCATGTCGGTGGTTCTGGTTTCGACGCAGGAAGAGGCCATCGACCACATGTCGGATAACGAGGTCGACATGATCATTCTCGACCTTGTGCTCGAAGGCTCCAGTGCGCTCGCGGTGTCAGACTTTGCCAATTATCGCTGGCCGAATGCCCGGGTGATTTTCGTCACCAACACGACCTTCTTTTCGGACGGTTCCATCTTTGCCCATGCCAGCAACGCATGCGCGTTCGTGCAGGCCGCGACGCCGCCCGAAGATCTTGTCGCGATGGTCGAACACTACGCCGCTGCCAGCTGATCCCGCCCATGCGGCGCCATCAGATCCAGATCCGGGCCCAAGGGCACGATCCGGTGCGGATTGATGGTCTCATGGCTGTAATGGTAGTGCCGGACGATGTGGTCGAAATTCACCGTCTCGGCCACACCCGGCCATTGATACAGCTCGCGCGTATAGGCCCATAGGCTGGGGTAATCGACCAGCCGTTTGCGGTTGCATTTGAAGTGGCCGTGATAGACGGGATCGAAGCGGATCAGGGTGGTGAACAGCCGCCAATCGGCTTCGGTCAGGGTATCGCACATCAGATAGCGATGCGCAGTCAGGCGCTCATCAAGCCAATCCATCGTTTCGAACAATGGCACAACCGCTGCGTCGTAAGCCTCTTGTGTCGTTGCAAAACCGCTCTTGTAGACGCCGTTGTTGAACGTGTCGTAGATGCGGTCATTCACCGGTTCGATCTCAGCGCGCAGGGCTTCGGGCCAGAGGTCGAGCGTATTGCCGGTGATGCCGTCAAAGGCGCTGTTGAACATCCGGATGATCTCGGAGCTTTCGTTGTTGACGATCGTCTCGCGTTTCTTGTCCCACAGAATCGGCACGGTGACCCTGCCGGAAAACTTGGGGTCGGCCTTGGTGTAGATGTCGCGCGCGAAGGGCAGGCCATAGAGGGTATCGCCGGTCGCGCCCGCCCCGTCCTTTTCGAACGTCCAGCCATCCTGCAGCATGTCGGGATGCACCGCTGAAACGTCGATGTGAGGCTCAAGGCCTTTGAGCTTGCGGAAGATCAGCGTGCGGTGTGCCCATGGGCAGGCGTAGCTGACATAGAGGTGATACCGCCCGCTCTCGGCTTTGAAATCACCGCTGCCCGACGGGCCCGCATTGCCATCCGCGGTGATCCAGTTGCGAAACTTGGCCTGCGAGCGCTGGAACTTTCCGCCCGTCGACTTCGTGTCGTACCACGTGTCTTGCCAAACGCCGTCTACCAACAGGCCCATGTCGATCTCCTTTGTACCGTCGCCGCTAATGTAGCGGTTGAGGCTCCAAGACCCATGCCCCGCCGCTGCGCAGCGGTTCTGCACTGATGCACAGGCGCAATTTTCGCCAGATTTGCGACAATCATTTGCCCTGAAGTACGGCGGGATATGTTAACCATGGAATCAGGGCTTGGGGGAGTCGGTCTGATGTCCACATTTCTTTCGGAAGACGTTCAACGCTGCTTGGATGAAGCGCGCCAAAAAAATCGAAAGCAGACAGCGCGGCTGAGCGTCATGACGCGCGAGGGCAGCTTTCCCATTCTCGACCAATGGAAAACGGGGTTCTCCGTCGATTGCAATGCCCCGCACCTGCGCGGTTTTGTTGACCTCTTCGAAGGCAGCGATCACTCGTTTCAATGCCTTATCGTGGCGTCCGAAGTCGAAGGTGACCAGATCCGTTATGAGTTCAAGCGTGCGACGGCAGTCAGTTCCACGCCGCCGGCGGATTTCGAAATGGCGCCCGACCGGCCGGTGGCCCTTATCGAAAAGCTGATCTGATCGCAGATCATTTGCGCCAATGCGTCGGGACGATGATGAGCGCGCCGATGCTTGACGCGATCGCATCAAATCCGGGGGAGCCAAACCCGATCCCGAACATGATGCGGACGAAATAGAACACGAATGCGCCGCCCACGCAGATGATGATGCTCGGCAGGATACCGTTATGGGTAAACCGCGTCTTTTCGGACAGATAGCCCACGATCCCGGCGATCACCACGGTTCCGATCAGCGTTGGAAACATCCGCTGCTCCTATAATTCCGTGCCCGGTGGAAGCGGGAAACCACGCAGAAATTCCTGGGCATCCTGCGCCCCCTTGCCCGCGCGTTGCATCTGTGTCAGCCGAACCGCACCCGTTCCGCAAGCGACATCGAGCTGATCCGACAGCACCGTGCCTGGGGCTCCTGCGCCGTCACCAAGCCTCGATCCCAACACCTTAACCCGCGTTCCATCATGTTCGAACCACGCGCCCGGAAAGGGCGAAAGGCCACGGATCAGCCGATCGACCTCAGTCGCGGGTTTTGTCCAATCGATCTGCGCCTCGGCCTTGTCGATCTTCGTTGCATAGGTAACGCCTGCATGGGGCTGGGTTTCCGGCGTGAGCACGTCGATCTGATCGAGGGCTTCGACGACCAGACGCGCACCCATATGGGACAGACGGTCATGCAGATCGGCAGTCGTCTCGGTTGGCCCGATAGGTGTCGCCTCGCGCAGCAGAACAGGCCCGGTATCCAGGCCCGCCTCCATCTGCATGATACAGATTCCGGTTTCAGCGTCCCCGGCCATGATGGCCCTGTGGATCGGCGCCGCGCCGCGCCAACGGGGTAGCAGGGAGGCGTGGATGTTGAGACAACCGAGGCGCGGCGCATCCAGCACCGCTTGCGGCAGGATCAACCCATAGGCCACGACAATTGCCGCATCTGCGTTGAGGTCAGCGAAGTCGGCCTGTGCTTCGGCGTTTCGCAGTGAGACGGGATGGCGCACCGGCAGGTTTAGCGCCTCGGCCCGGGCCTGCACGGGGCTGGGGCGAACTTTCTTTCCTCGCCCGGCGGGACGCGGTGGCTGGCAGTAGACACAGGCAATCTCGTGCCCCGCATTGACCAGCGCATCGAGGACGGGAACCGAGAATTCGGGCGTGCCCATGAAAATCAGGCGCATCGTCGGCTATGCCCTCTCTTGCCCTTTGGTCTTCTTGGCCTTGCGCAGCAGCATGTCGCGCTTCACCGCGCTCAGATTATCGAAGTACATGCGCCCCTGCAGATGGTCGATCTGATGTTGGGCGCTGCGGGCCTCGAGCCCGGTAAGGTCGCGGCGTTCGATGACGCCGTCAGCATTGAGAAACCGGATCGCGATGTCCTTCGGGCGTTTAACCTTAGCCGAGACGCCGGGCAGGTTGGGGCTGGCCTCTTCTCCGGCGACTTTCGTCTCGCTCACCGACAACAGGGTGGGGTTGGCCATGAGGATGCGCCGGGTCCGATCGGGCGAGGCATCGACGACGGCGAGCTGCAGCATAACGCCGATCTGCGGCGCGGCCAGCCCCACACCGGGCATTGCGTCCATCGTCTCGACCATATCGGCCCAGATCTGCCGGATCTCGTCCGTGATGTCGGCCACTTCGGCGGCGGCCGTCCGCAGGCGCTGGTCTGGCCACGGCACAAAGGGGCGGATCGTCATGGCCTTAGCTTGCCCATGATCGTCGACAAAGCAGGGTGGATCATGCCTTTTCGCGCGCCCGCTCTTTCTTGAGCTTGACGGCCTTGCGGGTGATCAGTTGCCGCTTCATCGGTTTGAGGTAGTCGATAAAGAGCTTGCCATCGAGGTGGTCGATCTCGTGCTGGACGCAGGTGGCCCAAAGCCCGTCAAAGGTTTCGTTCTGTTCGTTGCCATGCCGATCGATCCAGCGGACATCGACGACCTTGGGCCGGGTGACATCCGCGAATTGTTCGGGGATCGAAAGACACCCTTCCTCATAGGTGTTCTGCTCATCCGAGGTCGCGACGATCTCGGGGTTGAACATGACCATGGGTCGGGGCGTTTCACCCTCTTCTTTAATGCAATCCAGCACGATGAGGCGTGACAGCACGCCGACCTGCGGCGCGGCCAGACCGATGCCGGGCGCGTCATACATCGTCGCCAGCATGTCGTCTGCCAGCGTGATCAGTTCGTCCGACAGATCCGCCACGGGTTTCGACACCTTCTTCAGGCGGGGATCGGGATGCAGGATAATAGGCCGTTTCATAGCCCACCAATTATGCGCTCTGGCGAGTGGGCGCAACGTCTCGCAGGCCCCACTCACCGCGCGGCACCCTGTGATCTATGTCACAATCCGGTTGCAGCCGCGGCTGATAGCCATAGGTTCCCGGGGGAATAAGGAGAGCTGCATGAGCTTTGACAAGATCATCGACAGACGTGGCAGCCATTGCGTCAAATGGGACATGATGGAAAAGATCTATGGCGTGCCAGTCGACAAGGGCCTGGCCATGTGGGTCGCCGACATGGATTTCCGTCCGCCCGAAGTTGTGCATGAGGCGCTGCAATCCCTGCTCGACCACGGCATTTTTGGCTACTTTGGTGACGACAGCAAATACATCGGGGCGATCCAGTGGTGGATGCAAAACCGCCACGGCTGGGCGGTCGAACGTGACTGGATCTTTACCACGCATGGTCTCGTCAACGGGACGGCGATGTGTGTCGACACGTTCACCCAGCCGGGCGACGGCGTCGTGCTCTTTACGCCGGTCTACCACGCCTTTGCCAAGGTGATCCGCGCCAACAATCGCAAGGTCATCGAATGCGAGATGATCGACAACAACGGCAGATACACACTCGATTTCGATGCATACGACGCGCAGATGGATGGCTCGGCCCGCATGGTCATCCTGTGTTCGCCGCACAATCCCGGGGGCCGGGTTTGGACACCCGCCGAATTGGAGGGTGTGGCCGAATTCGCCAGGCGGCATGACCTGATCCTCGTGTCTGACGAAATCCACCACGATCTGGTCATGCCGGGCCACACCCATATCCCCATGGCGCATGTCGAGGGGATTGAAGACCGGCTCGTGATGATGACGGCGACGACCAAGACCTTCAACATCGCAGGTTCGCACAGCGGCAACGTGATCATCCCGGACCCGGCCCTGCGCGCAAAGTTCGCGGCGCGGATGGCGGGGCTGGGGATGTCGCCGAATTCGTTCGGTCTCTTCATGGCGACGGCTGCCTATTCGCCGGAAGGGGCAGCCTGGGTCGATGACCTTGTGCTCTATCTCGATGCCAATCGCAGGGTCTTTGACGACGCGGTCAATGCGATACCGGGCCTGAGGTCGATGCCGCTTGAAGCCACGTATCTCTCCTGGGTCGACTTTTCCGGCACCGGGATGGAGCGCGCGGAGTTCACCCGTCGCGTCGAGCAGGACGCTTGCATCGCGGTGAACCATGGACCGACCTTTGGCAAGGGTGGCGAGAGCTGGCTGCGGTTCAACATCGCAACCCCGCGGGCGCGGGTTCAGGAAGCGGTCGAGCGCTTGGCCGAGGCCTTTTCCGATCTTCAGTGAACCGTTGGGCGGGGCGGTAATTCGCTTAGGTAAGCGAATTGGCAAAAGCGTTCAAAAACGCTTTTCGTCGTCTCTCAACCTTTCGACTTGAACGGTTCCATACCGGCGCGGGCCAGGGCGTCAGCGCGTTCATTTTCGGGATGGCCCGCATGGCCCTTGACCCATTCCCAGGTCACGTCGTGGCGGGCCTGTGCCGCATCAAGCCGCTGCCACAATTCCACGTTCTTAACCGGTTTCTTTGCGGCCGTTTTCCAGCCGTTACGCTTCCATCCATGGATCCAGCCCGTCACGCCATTCTTCACATAGGCGCTGTCGGTCACCACCGTGATCCGGCTGGAGCGTTCGAGCGTCTCAAGCGCGTTGATGGCCGCCAAGAGCTCCATCCGGTTGTTCGTTGTTTCCGCTTCACCGCCAGACAACTCCCGCTCTTTCTTCACCACCTCGCCATCGCGAGCCTGCAGCAGCACACCCCAGCCGCCTGGGCCCGGATTGCCGGAACACGCGCCATCCGTATAGGCGAAGAGCTCAGTCACGAAGGGGTTTGACCGCGTGCTGAATGACCCATGGCGCGTCCACCCCGTCGAGACCGGGGCTTTGACCCGTCCAGTTCTGCGTCGGTTCCAGACCTGCCTCGCGCAGAAGGCTGCGCAGGTGGTCGGGTTCGACATAACTGTATCGCCGCCCCAGAGCGTCGCGCGCCTCGCCCTCGCCCGTTTTCATCCCGATATGGAAGATCCCGCCGGGTTTCAGCGCGGTTGAAATGGCCGCCAGATGGGTTGGCAGGTTAGCAAGCGGGGCGTGTAAAAGGCTGAAATTGGCCCAGATCCCATGGTATCGCTTTTGTGCGTGCAGGTCGCTGAACACCGCTTGTTTCGCGGTGACACCTTCGTGCTGGCCAGCAAGCGCCACCATCTCGGGAACGGCGTCCCACGCTTCGACCGAAAGGCCGGCGTGGGCCAAGGCCGCTGCCGATGTACCCGGCCCGCATCCCAAATCGAGCACACGACCGCCGGGCGCCACCAGGGCGATGAACGTATCCCTCGGCTCATCAGATTTTCGATTGGCACCGAACCGTTGCGCGTATTCTGCGGCCTTCCTCGCATAGACCGAAAGCGTTTCAGGATCGCTCACACCCATACCCCCACACTGAGACACAGCACAACAATGGCCGTCAGTAACACACGCAAACGCATCCACCAGCCTGGCGTCAAGCCCCATGTCGAAAAGGCGTAATCCAGCAGCAGAAGCCCGGCAAATCCGAAGATCAGGTTGGTGCCTGCGCTGACCGGACCACCGCCTGTCATGAAGAACGCCCAGAGTGCGGGAATGACCGACAGGACATAGCCCGTTACAGCACGGGCCCCGGATGTTCGTGTTGCGAAGCCCCACAAGACCCCCGACATGAATGACAAGATGACCGACCCGTAAAAGAGCTGGATGTAGGGGCCGACAAAGCGGGGGCCAAAGGCCTGTGCCCCCCACGCCGCGAGACCATCATTGAGCAGCGTTAACGCGCCCCAGACAAACGGGATCAGCCCCGCGAGTCCAAGCATTAAGGGTGCAATGGGAATTCGGCTCATGAAAGGGTTTCGATCAGACTCTTGATGCGTTTGGCTCGCGTTTCCGCCCGTTTGGCAGTGCTGACCTGATACAGCAACGCGCGGCGTTTTCCAGCGGTTAACGCCTCCCATGCCGCGACGAGACCATGCAGCATGAGCGCCGCTGTGACATCCGCCGGTGTGTCGACGGCATTGGGGTCGGCCGGGCGCAGCCGCGCCTCAAAGCTTTCGCCGGGGCTCAGGCCCGTAGCGTCCAGCAGGGTCTGGCCGGCCCACAAGAACACGCCATCGAATTCCGGCGACTGGCTGAGGGCAAGGTTCACGGGATGGTCCGCAAATTCGCCCTCGACCCGCTTGGCGCCGTTTAGGGCCTGAACCACTTCGTTGGGCAGGGGGCAGATCGTAAAGGTCTTGTCACCCCAGACCAGCGGGATGATCCGTGCCTCGAATGTAATGTAGTCGCTCACGCCCGTTCAAACGCGAGCCGCCCGGCAAGGGCCGCGAATATTCCAGCAAAGGATCGGTTGAGCCAACGCATGACGGCCTCAGACCCCAGGATCCAGCGGCGGGCCGTTGCGGCGAAGGCGCCATAGAGGATGAACACCGCAAAGGTCATGACCATGAAGACGAGGCCCAGCAGCACCATTTCCTGGGTCGAGGTGGCCGCGTCGCCACTTAGAAACGGCGGCAATAGAGCGAGGAAAAAGATCGAAAGCTTGGGGTTCAGGATGTTGATCAGCGCACCCCGGGCAGCGATCCGCCAGCCCGCGTCACGCGTCGTTTTGGCCGTCACGGCGAGGCTGCCATCCGATTTGAGCGACTGCCAGGCCAGCCACAGCAGATAGGCGACACCGGCATACTTCACGATGTTGAAGGCCAGCGCAGAGGTATGAAGGATCGCGGCCAGCCCCAGTGTCGCCGCAGCAAGGTGCGGCACGATCCCGAAGGTACAGCCCAATGCCGCCCATATCGCGGCGGCCCGTCCCTGTCCCAGCCCAAGCGCGAGGGTGTAGATCACGCCGGTCCCGGGGGCCAGCACGACGACAAAAGCGGTTACAAGGAATTGAAATGAGATCATGGCGTCAATCTGCCCGCCGAGCGCTCACCTGTCCAGTGACCGAACGGTCGGGCAGGCATTTCTCAACGCTTGGCCGCGATAGTCCGCCCCGCTGCAGCGCCGAAGATGACGGTTCTGGGTGGCACAGCCACCCGCCCACCTGATCGAGAGCCCGGTTTATCGACCGGCTCGGGGTTGTCCGGAGCGTTACGCCCTCCGGACGCTTGTCTGCCATTTGGCACGGCGCCGATCTTCATCCGGTTTCAAACGGTTCCTACGAGGCCAACCGGGCTACGGACCAAAAACGATCCTGCCAGCCCACGCGGTCGGCGGGGCGTATCCGCTGTTTATTCGTGATGTCGAACGTTCGTCACCTCAGGCGGAAGGTTTGGGATTCCACGCACTCTTCTGACGCCGCGCCTCAGGTAGAAGAGCGGTATCGGCAGGCAAATGTGCACCAAGGTCGGCAGTGCGGGCGAAATGTGTATTCGCCGCGACTGCTCAACCGGCACCCTCTGTCAGCCGTCGCCACCGCGCGGAGGGCGCCCGCCGCGCCCGCCAATGAAGTCGCTCGACACCGTTCCTTTGAAGCAACGCGGGAAGAACGGATAGGTATCGGTAGCAAAATAGACATACTTCCCGTCGAGCATTGCCCCGTTGCATTCATCCAGCGTGCCGGACCCCGCAACAAACTCGTAATCCTGCACATACGTGCCGTCATGTACGCCACCTGGACCAGACGCGCGCTCGCCAGGTTTCAACTGCCAGGATGATTGTGCCTCGTCGCCCACGTAGTGGATTTCGAACCCGTCTGCGGCATAGCCAAAAAGTGTGCCGTCAAGCTCGCCCGTGACGGCGGAGGGAATGCCGTGATAATGGTACATCCCGCTACCGTCCACATGCGCGTTCTGTGCGTCCATGATGAGACCGCCCATCCCTTCCACATTCCATCCAGAAGACCGATCGCGCGAATACCCCCGCTCAGACGTCGGATCATAGTATTCTGCGGTGCCGGGGCGCAGGGGGATTCCTGTCAGCGTTATGCCTGAAATGCGGACCCTATAAGTGATAGTGTCGGTCAATTCTGGCGCCGCATCCATGCAAAACCTGTGGTCCTGCTCTTCCACCGTGGCTCCGGCCCGCCACGGGCCGGTGTCGTGATCGGGCACGCCATCGGATGTGATACAACGCTGATCTCCATCCGTAGTGATTGTTACATGCGCTTGAGCCGCACCGCCGGTCAAAATGGCTAGAGTGAGCGTGATGCCGAGTGTCTTCATCGTTCCCTCCGTGTGCTTGGATAGCTGTTTAACGGGCGCGACGAGTCTTTCCGTCGTTTCTTGTGTCGGAGGGTGTGGGCCCCGATGCTCTAGTCCTGCGCCGCCTTGGACCTGCAGCCAAAGGCTCAGAACGGACCTCTGTGACGGCGAGGGTCGCCCCTATTAGCTTAGCACCAGGACGCTGTGGCGGGTGTCGTCATAGTCGATTGCAGTTTGCTGACGCTGCCTCAGGCCGGTTCGCGCAGCACCCGTGGGACCTTGAACTCGACGTTCTCGACCGCCGTTTCGACAATCTCAACGGTCACGTCAAATCGGTCTCGAAAGGCATCGACCACTTCGTTCACCAGCGTTTCAGGGGCCGAAGCCCCGGCGGTGATGCCGATGGAAGCCACCCCGCCCAGGGCGCGCCAGTCGATATCGGCCGCCCGCTGGACAAGCTGGGCATAGGCACAGCCCGCTTTTGCCCCGACCTCGACCAATCGTTTGGAGTTTGACGAGTTGGGCGCCCCGATCACCAGCAGGGCATCGCATTGGGGCGCGATGGCCTTGACCGCCTCTTGCCGGTTGGTCGTGGCATAGCAGATGTCTTCCTTATGCGGGCCGACGATGTTGGGAAAGCGGGCCTGCAGGGCGGCCACTATTTGCGCCGTGTCATCCACCGATAGGGTCGTCTGCGTGACATAGGCGAGCGCATCCGGATCCCGCACCGCAACGGTGCCCACATCTTCGACCGTTTCGACCAGCAGAACCTCGCCCTGAGGCAGCTGGCCCATCGTGCCCACAGTCTCGGGGTGGCCCGCATGACCGATCATGATCATCTGAAGGCCGTTATCGCTGTGGCGCTGCGCTTCGATGTGCACTTTGCTGACCAGGGGGCAGGTGGCGTCGACATAGATCATCTCGCGTGCCTGCGCCGCCTGCGGCACCGACTTGGGTACGCCATGGGCGGAAAAGATCACCGGACGATCGTCCGGGCATTCCTCAAGCTCGCTGACAAAGACCGCGCCCTTGTCCCGCAGGCCATCCACGACGAATTTGTTATGGACGATTTCATGGCGGACATAGACCGGCGCACCCCACTTTTCGAGGGCCATCTCGACGATCTTGATCGCGCGATCGACGCCTGCGCAAAACCCGCGCGGCGCGGCAAGATAGAGGGTCAGCGGGGGCTTGGTCATGTCACAACTCCGATCCGTCCTGATCACAGCTACGGAGTTTGCAGCAAACGGTCCAGTGCCAACAAGGACACAGGAGAGTTTCGGCCAGAAAGGCCGAGTGCCACGGCCCCCGGTAGGGAAGCCATGGCTGGGTCAGGTGTTAGCCGCCGGCGACCGCTTCGCGGTTCTGCTCAACCGCGGGTTCCCGCGGCGGCCGGCCAATCACATCCTTGAGCTCATCAAGCTCGATGAAGTTGTCGGCTTGGCGGCGCAGTTCGTCCGAGATCATCGGCGGCTGGCTGCGGATTGTTGATACGACGGAAACACGCACGCCCTGGCGTTGCAGGCTTTCAACCAGCGGACGAAAATCGCCGTCGCCAGAGAACAGCACGATGTGGTCCACGCGCGGCGCAAGCTCCATGGCATCGACCGCGAGTTCGATATCCATGTTACCTTTGACCTTACGGCGACCCATGCTGTCGGTGTATTCCTTGGCCGGCTTTGTCACCATCGTGAAGCCGTTGTAGTTCAGCCAATCCACGAGTGGTCGGATGGGCGAATATTCGTCGTTTTCAAGCAGAGCCGTATAATAGAACGCGCGGAGCAACTTGCCTCTCCGCATAAATTCTTGCCGTAGCAGCTTGTAGTCGATATCGAACCCAAGCGCCTTGGCCGCGGCGTACAGGTTCGACCCGTCGATGAACAGCGCCAGCCGTTCGTCTTTGTAAAACATAAAAGTTCCTTCCGAAAATTTCGGCCCGCCTGTTGTGTCCGTGAGTGAGTGTAAAAGTCGGCGGGTATGAACCTCATAAAATAGGCTTTTTTTGCCATGTCGCAAGATCGTCATAAAACCAGAATCAGCAGAAAACTGCCTCAAATCCGGTCGACCGCTTTAGTTGCCGTAGGGTCAAACATGCAATCTGCGGTAGGCGACCCCACGGAAACCCTAAAGCACTCGATTAACATACTCCGCCGTTTGGGCTGGGTGATTCGCGCGGTCAGCCCTTTTTACCGCACCAAGGCGTTTCCCGAGGGGTCGGGTCCAGACTTCGTGAACGCCGCGATCCGGGCAGAGGTCAGCGGCACGCCGCAAGAGCTGATCGAACAGCTGCATCAGATCGAAAGGGTTGCAGGACGCGACCGGATAAAACGGTGGTCTGCCCGCACCTTGGACATGGATCTGCTGGCCTTTGGCGACGTCGTCCTGCCGGATCCCGAGACCCAGCGATCCTGGATGAAAATGCCGCTTGAGGAACAGATGACGAAGGCGCCGGATACGCTCATCTTACCACATCCAAGGCTGCAGGAACGGGCTTTCGTGCTTGTTCCGCTGAACGATGTCGCGCCGGACTGGGTCCACCCGGTTCTTGGCAAGACGGTCGCTGAGATGCTGGATCGTCTCAATCCGCATGACAGGGCTGAGGTCAGGCTGGCCAAGGTGAGCTAGGCGGACCTTCGCGAGCGGCCCGGCCATGGCCGCCAAAGTTTCTTGCCAATAGGCTCTGTTTTTGGGTGGGCAGGGCTCACATGCCCTTGTCAAGCCCCTTAATTTGGCCTATTCACCGCGCTCTACCCATCACAAGGAATGTCTGCCTATGGCCCGCGTGACCGTCGAAGACTGCGTTGACAAGGTTCCGAACCGCTTTGAACTGGTGATGCTCGCCGCCCATCGGGCGCGTGAAATCAGCGCTGGTGCGCCAATCACCGTTGATCGCGACAACGACAAGAACCCTGTCGTATCCCTGCGCGAGATCGCCGAAGAAACGCAAAGCGCCGAAGAGCTGCGTGAACGTCTGATCGAATCGAACCAGAACCAGATCGAGGTCGACGAGGCGGAAGAGGACGCCATGGCGCTTCTTATGGGTAAGGAAGAAGACAAGCCCGAAGAGGACACGATGTCCGAAGAGATGCTTCTGCGGCAGCTGATGGCCGCGCAGGGCCAGGGATAAAGGATTTGGCGCAGGATGATCTCAGTTGATGATCTGATCGCGCTTGTCCGCAATTACAATCCGAAGACAAACGAAGCGCTGATCCGCACGGCCTATGACTTTGGCTGGCGGATGCACGACGGGCAGACGCGCCAGTCGGGTGAGCCGTATTTTACCCACCCCGTTGCCGTCGCCGCGATCCTGACCGAGCAGCAGCTTGATGATGCGACCATCATCACCGCGCTGCTGCATGACACAATCGAAGACACCAAGGCTAGTTATGGCCAGATCGCCGAAACCTTCGGCGACGAAATCGCCAAGCTTGTCGATGGCGTGACTAAGCTGACAAACCTGCAGCTTTCCAGTGTCGAGACGAAGCAGGCTGAAAACTTCCGCAAGCTCTTTATGGCCATGTCCAAGGATCTGCGGGTCATTCTGGTCAAGCTGGCCGACCGTCTGCACAACATGCGCACGATCAAGGCGATGAAGGCCGAAAAGCAGGCGCAGAAGGCGCGCGAGACGATGGACATTTATGCCCCGCTCGCCGGTCGCATGGGCATGCAGTGGATGCGCGAAGAGCTTGAGGATCTGGCCTTCAAGGTTCTCAATTCGGATGGCCGCGCCTCGATCATCCGGCGCTTTATCACGCTGCAGCGCGAGAGCGGCGACGTGATTCAGCGGATCACCGGCGACATGCGCCATGAGCTTGAAAAGGCCGAGATCGAGGCCGAGGTGTTCGGACGCGCGAAAAAGCCCTATTCGATCTGGCGCAAGATGCAGGAAAAGGAGCAATCCTTCAGCCGCCTTTCGGACATCTACGGCTTTCGCATCATCACCAGGTGCGAAGAAGATTGCTACCGGGCCCTCGGCGCGATCCACCAGCGCTGGCGCGCGGTGCCAGGCCGCTTCAAGGACTACATCAGCCAGCCGAAATCCAACGGTTACCGCTCGATCCACACCACCGTGTCCGGGCGTGACGGAAAGCGGGTCGAGGTTCAGATCCGCACGGGTCCGATGCACGACGTCGCCGAAACCGGCGTTGCTGCCCATTGGTCCTACCGGGATGGTGTGCGCAGCGAAAACCCGTTTGCGGTCGACCCCGCCAAATGGATCGCGCAACTGACCGAACAGTTCGACGCCGAAGACGATCACGAGGATTTCCTCGAAGCGGTCAAGCTCGAGATGTATTCGGATCAGGTGTTCTGCTTCACGCCCAAGGGGGAGGTCGTGAAACTGCCCCGTGGTGCCACGCCCATCGACTTTGCCTATGCGATCCACACCCGGATCGGGAATGCCTGCGTGGGGGCCAAGGTCGATGCGATGCGCGTCCCGCTATGGACGCGGCTTAAGAACGGGCAATCGGTCGAGATCATCGTGGCCGAAGGGCAAACGCCGCAGGCCACGTGGCTGGATATCGCGACCACGGGCAAGGCAAAGTCGGCCATCAGACGCAGCCTGCGCGAGGCTGATCGCGAACGGTTCATCACGCTGGGTCGGGAGCTTGCCCGGTCGGCGTTTTCCCATGTTGGCAAAAAGGCCACCGAAAAGGCGCTGTCGACGGCGGCCAAGCATCTGCGGCTCGACGGACCCGACGAGGTTCTGGCCCGCCTTGGTTCGGCCGAGTTGACGGGCCGCGAGGTTGTCCAGACGATCTATCCGGACCTGACCCCGAAATCGGGCAAAGTGGTCGATGCGCAACGGGCCGTGATCGGGCTTTTGCCCGGGCAATCGTTCCAGCGGGCAAACTGCTGCGAACCGCTGCCGGGGGAACGGATTGTCGGGATCACCTTCAAGGGCGAAGGGGTGGTCGTTCATGCCATCGATTGCGAACGGTTGGTCGAATATGAAGACCAGCTTGATCGCTGGCTCGACCTGCATTGGCATGACGGATCGCACCCGGCGGTCTATGGCACGACGCTTGATCTGACCATCGGCAATGATGCTGGCGTCCTGGGACGTATCTGCACATTGATTGGTGAGACAAAGGCGAATATCTCGGACTTACAATTCATTGATCGAAAACCTGACTTTTACCGACTCCTGGTCTATGTCGAACTCCGTGACGCGCAGCATTTGCATTCTCTTATCAGCGCCCTCGAAGCCGAAAGCGACGTTGCGGTCGTGGCCCGGTTCAGATCGCGCGAAGTCGAGGCAGATGCGGCGTCGGCGCTTCGCGTCGGGTAACAAGAACGGGGAAAGGTAATCGGTGGTTTTTAAGCGGCGCAACCCCAAGCCATTCTTGCGCGCTGTGTGGGAGTTCTTCTGGCCTCGCGGCGGGTGGGCGCGCGCCTTCCACTATGTCAAACACCGGGTCCGGCGCTTGCCCGATCGGCCTGAGCGGATCGCGCGCGGTATCTGGGCGGGCGTCTTTACCACCTTCACCCCGTTCTACGGGATGCATTTCGTCACCGCCGCGCTGATCGCCTATCTGATGCGCGGCAATATCCTTGCCGCCATGATGGCCACGTTCTTTGGCAACCCGCTGACCTATGTCCCGATCGGGGTGATCGCGCTGCAGACCGGTCACTGGCTGCTGGGTTCCGAGATGAAGGAAAGCGGCGAATCTTTCGGCAAGCAGTTCGTCAATGCGGGCGAGGCGCTGTGGGACAACCTCAAGGCATTGATCTTTGGCGGGCAGGCGGATTGGAGCGGCCTGATCAGGTTTTGGGACCAGGTCTTTTTCCCTTACATGATCGGCGGCATCATTCCCGGCATCATTGTGGCCACGCTGGCCTATTACCTCGCCGTTCCGCTGATCCACGCGTACCAGATGCGCCGCAAGGGCGCACTGAAGGCCAAGTTGGAGGCGATGAAGGAAAAGGCGACGGCAGCCAAGGCCAAGGCCGATGCCGCGCCCAAGGCCGACTGACGCAGCCCATTTCATCCCCCGGCGCATCGCACTAGTGTCTCATCAATCCATCGGGAAAGGTCCGGCATGACCCAGCAAAGCAAGCTTCGCCTTGGCGTGAACATTGACCACGTTGCGACCGTCCGCAATGCGCGGGGCGGCGACTATCCCGATCCGCTGCGCGCGGCCAAGCTGGCCGAAGAGGCGGGGGCCGACGGGATAACCGCGCATCTGCGCGAAGACCGCCGTCATATCTCGGATGCGGATATCGAGGGATTGATGGACGTCCTTAATCTGCCCCTGAATTTCGAGATGGCAGCGACCGACGAGATGCAGCAGATCGCCCTGCGCCACAAACCGCATGCGGTCTGCATCGTGCCGGAAAAACGCGAGGAACGGACAACCGAGGGCGGGCTGGAAGTGGCGAAAGACGAAAACCGCCTTGCCCATTTCATCGCACCTCTGCGCGAGGCCGGATGCCGCGTGTCGATCTTCATCGCCGCCGACAAGCGCCAGATCGAGGCGGCACATCGCATCGGGGCTGAGGTGATCGAGTTGCATACCGGAGGATATTGCGACGCCCATGCCGAAGGGCGTTTCGATGACCGCGACGCGGAATTGCGGGCGCTGACCGACATGGCGGCGTTCGGGCATTCGCTGGGGCTTGAGGTACATGCGGGCCACGGGCTGAACTATGAAACCGTCCAACCCGTTGCCGCCCTGCCCCAGGTGATGGAGTTGAACATCGGTCATTTCCTGATCGGCGAGGCGATCTTTCTGGGTCTTGAACCTGCCATCCGCGAGATGCGGCGGCTGATGGAGGAGGCGCGGTCATGAGGCCTGCGCGCCTGGTCGCGGCGTTGATGGCAGTGATCATGAGCCTTCCGACAGCCGGATGGGCCTTTGGCCCGTACCCTTATGACAGCTGGGAGTTCACTCTGGAATTCCGCCGCATGCCCATGGCTCCCAGTTGCCAGGAGAAGTTCGGCAAGGGCCGGCTGGTGAGAGAGAAAGGCGGGCGCAACCCCGTCTACAAGCTGAAAGGATTTCCCGAGGCGTCCATCATCGCGTGCCGTTTTCCCAATGGCGGCACGTTCGAGATCGACGCGGCCTGGTATTTCGATATCCCCTCTGACGGGTTCTGGAGGGGGCCGGTTGAACTGATGGGCCCCGGCGATATTCGCTCGGTCCGGGCGCGGTATACGCACAAGGGCACCGGGCCGTTTGTCGAGGGAACGTATCACTTCGAGACAGTCAACGGGCGGTACAAGGAATCGGGCGGGTCAGTCGACATGTACGACGCCTTGACGAAGGGTGCGCGCCGATGACCCGTCTTCACAAGGGGGACCACCATGCCTGATCTTGCGTCCCTCGCTGCGATCTGCGCCGCGTTCTTCGTGGTCACCGTGGCGCCCGGCCCGGCCAATATTGGTTGTGCGTCCGTAGCGATGGCGCGGGGCAGGGCGACGGGGCTGCGGTTTGCTGCTGGTCTGGCTCTGGGGCTGGCTTTCTGGGGGCTGCTGGCTGCGGCGGGGATGGGCGCGATACTGGAGACGTCCGAAACGGCATTGATCGTCATGAAGCTGGTTGGCGGATGTTACCTGCTTTGGCTTGCCTACGGCTCTGCCCGGTCGGCGATGAAACCCGCTGCGCTGGAGACCCAGGTCACTGGCGGGCGGCGGTGGTTTCGACGCGGTCTCCTGCTGAACCTGACTAATCCCAAGGCCGTCTTTGCATGGATGGCGGCGCTTGCGGTTGGGCTTGATACCTCGTCTGGGGTTTTGGCGGTGGCCTTGGCCACGGGTGTTTGCGCGCTGTTGGGCTTGGTGAACTACCTCGGCTGGGCGCTGCTGTTTTCAACCGGAGGCGCGATGTCCCTCTACGCCAGGGCGCGCCGCGTGATTGATGCTGCGGTTGCCTCTCTCTTTGCTGTGGCCGGGATGGGTCTCATCAGATCGGCGCTGTCGCGATGATCCTCGGCATCGGTACCGATCTTGCGAATATCGAGCGGATCCAGGGCACGCTCGATCGCTTTGGGGATCGGTTCCGCGACCGGGTTTTTACCCCCATCGAACAGACCAAGGCCGAACGCCGGCGTGACACCGCCGGGACCTATGCCAAACGCTGGGCCGCGAAAGAGGCCTGTTCCAAGGCCCTCGGCACCGGTCTGCGCATGGGGATTGCGTGGAAAGACATGGCCGTGCGCAATCTCTCGACCGGTCAGCCCGTCATGGAAGTTACCGGCTGGGCCGCGGAACGGCTGAAAGAGATGACCCCGGCAGGGCACGAGGCGATCATCCATGTCACACTGACTGACGACCACCCATGGGCGCAGGCCTTTGTTGTCATTGAGGCGAGAAAAGTTGATGAGGCGCCGCCCCTGGCACGATCTTGACAGTGCGGGCCACCACGCGCAGAACCCATCCAACCAACCAGAGCAGGACTTTCCCAACATGGCCGCGAAAGACAAGCCTCAGAATGCCTTTGTCGAGACGATCAAGACGATCGTCTATGCGCTGCTGATCGCGGGTGTGTTCCGGACCCTGTTCTTTCAGCCGTTCTGGATCCCGTCAGGATCGATGAAGGAAACGCTGCTGATCGGGGATTTTCTGTTCGTGAACAAGATGTCCTATGGCTATTCCTATGCCTCGTGCCCGTCGCTGCCCTTTGCCGGGATTGATGCCAAGGACGTGTGCGGGATCTTTGACGGCGAAAACAGCCGTCTGTTTGGCGGCGAACCGCAGCGTGGTGATGTGGTGGTGTTTCGGCATCCGGTTTCGGGCAGCGATTACATCAAACGCCTGATCGGTTTGCCGGGCGACCGGGTCGAGGTGCGGGACGGGCTGGTCCTGATCAATGACGAGCCGCTGCCACAGGAAGAGGCTGGCGTCTTTGTCGAAGAAATGGCGGCGCAAGGTCCACAGCAGCTTTTGCCGCGTTGCGAAAACGGGCCGGTCGGTCTGGGCGGCACATGCACCAAATCGCGGTTCACCGAAACCCTGCCCGAGGGGACGGAACACATCGTCCTGAATGTTGGCCCCCGGTCGACGGACAATGTGGGCGTCTTTCTGGTTCCGGATGGCCACTATTTCTTTATGGGTGACAACCGCGACAACTCTGCCGACAGCCGGATGGCGCAGTTGGCGGGCGGCGTTGGCTTTGTGCCTTACGAAAACCTGATCGGCCGGGCGGACCGCATCATGTTCTCATCCGCGGGCCGGTCGATGCTGTTTTTCTGGACCTGGCGCGGCGACCGTTTCTTTAAGAGGATCGATTGAAGCAATCGGCTGACCTCATCGCCTTTCAAAGCCGCCTTGGCTACGAATTCCGTCAGCCTGCTTTGTTGATCCGCGCCTTGACCCATCCATCCTTTTCGACGGCCGACCGGGCCGACAACCAGCGACTGGAGTTTCTGGGTGACCGGGTCCTGGGGCTGGTCATGGCAGAGACCTTGCTGGATGCCGATACCGCTGCATCCGAAGGCACCCTTGCGCCCCGATATAATGCCCTTGTCCGCAAAGAGACCTGCGCCGATATCGCCCGCGAGATTGATCTGGGCGCGGTCTTGCGTCTTGGCCGGTCCGAGATGGTTTCGGGCGGACGGCGTAAGCAGGCGCTTTTGGGTGACGCGATGGAGGCCGTCATCGCGGCGATCTACCGGGATGGTGGGCTGACGGCGGCGCGTGAGACGATCCTTTCACTCTGGTCGACCCGCATCAACACGGTCGAGGCCGATGCCCGCGATCCCAAGACGGCGCTTCAGGAATGGTCGCAGGCTCGGGGCATGCCGCCACCCGATTACCACGAGGTATCACGCAGCGGCCCAGACCATGCGCCTGTCTTTACCATTGCGGTCAGGCTCAAGACCGGGCAATCGGCTGAGGCGACGGCAGGGTCGAAACGCGAGGCGCAGCAATCTGCGGCAAAGGCCATGCTGAGCCAATTGGAGAGCAAGACATGACAACGCGCGCGGGTTTTGTTGCCCTGATTGGCGAGCCGAATGCAGGCAAATCGACCCTGCTGAACCGGATGGTCGGGGCCAAGGTTTCGATCGTGACCCACAAGGTTCAGACCACCCGCGCCCGCATTCGCGGCGTTGCGATGGAAGGCGACAGCCAGATCGTTTTCGTCGACACGCCGGGCCTTTTTCAGCCGCGCCGCCGGCTTGACCGCGCGATGGTCGCGGCGGCGTGGGGCGGGGCGGCGGATGCGGATGTGATCGTGCTACTGGTCGAGGCGCATCGCGGCATCACAGATGGCGTGACCCGCATTCTCGAAAACCTCGCCGATATCGGTGAGGGGCGGACGATTGCGCTGGCCATCAACAAGATAGACCGGGTCGAGGCCCCGGTACTGCTGGGTCTCAGTAAAGACCTGAACGAACGCTTTGACTTTGCCGAAACCTTCATGATCTCGGCTGAAAAAGGTTATGGTGTGGACGATCTGCGCAAATGGCTGGCCGAGCAGGTGCCTGAAGGTCCGTGGCTGTACCCCGAAGACCAGATTGCCGATCTGCCAATGCGGATGCTGGCGGCCGAGATGACGCGCGAAAAGCTGACCCTGCGCCTGCATCAGGAATTGCCCTATCAACTGACCGTTGAGACGGAGAACTGGGAAGAGCGCAAGGATGGCTCGGCCCGCATCGATCAGGTGATCTATGTGACCCGCGACGGGCATAAGGGGATCGTGCTGGGCAAAGGCGGTGAGACGATCAAGGCGGTCAGCAAGGCCGCGCGTGAAGAGCTCGAGGCGTTCATGGAACGGCGCGTGCACCTGTTTCTGCAGGTCAAGGTACGCGAGCGCTGGCAGGAAGAGGCAGAGCGCTATTCCGAAATGGGTCTCGATTTTCGTGATGGCGATGGCTAGCCCGTTCGACCCCGTGAGGCTCGCATGGCCCGCCTGACATCGCGCTTTTGGGTCGATGCCTACCTCGCCCGGTTGCGACTGGCTGACATCCCCGCCTTTGTCGCGGTTCACGGTGACGACACGGCGGGCGCGGTTCTGGTCAAACTCAACACGCTCGATGGCCGTGCCGTGCTCTACCAGCGCGGCTTTGACCTGATGTCGGGTGTGCGCGAATGGCAGGAACTGAGCACCGGGGACGAGGCCGAAGTCGAGGCCGCCGCAAAGCGCCAGACGGGGTTCGACCCGGACATCTGGGTGATCGAGGTCGAGGACAGGCAGGGGCGGCACATGCTCGATGAGGTCGGTCTTGCCTGACCGGGCTTGCATTCGCCCGGATCACGCAACAGCCTGACGGCATGGATTGGCGCGACCAAGGCATTCTGCTCAGCACCCGGCGACACGGTGAGACGAGCGCGATTATCGATGTCTTCACCCCGACCAAAGGTCGGCATGCGGGTGTCGTCCGGGGTGGGACAAGCCGCAAGATCGCGCCTATCCTTCAACCCGGTGCCCAGCTTGACGTGACATGGCGAGCGCGCCTCGAAGACCATATCGGCACCTATTCGGTTGAGTTGATGCGCAGCCGCACGGCACAGGTCATGGGCAGTCGTCTGGCGCTGGCAGGCCTTAACGCGGTGACTGGCCTGATCGGGTTTTGCCTGCCCGAACGCGAGGCGCATCCGGAGCTCTACCAGCGTACGGAGCAACTGCTGGATCTGCTTGACCAGACCGATCTATGGCCCCTTGCATACCTTCGTTGGGAGATTGCGCTCTTGGGGGAAACCGGTTTTGGCCTCGATTTGTCGAGCTGTGCGGCGACCGGCGCGAAAGAGGGGCTGGCCTATGTCTCGCCCAAGACCGGCCGGGCGGTTTCAACGGCCGGGGCGGGTGAGTGGGCAGACCGATTGCTGCCATTGCCGCCCGTGATGCGGGGCGAAGGGGCGGCCGACGACACGGAAATCCGGGAGGCCCTGCAGGTGACAGGGTTTTTCCTGGCCCAGAGACTGGCGCCCAGCCTCGGGTCAAAACCGTTGCCAGAAGCGCGCGAGCGTTTTGTCGGGACGTTCAGTCGGTCGATTTGAAAACCATCTCGCGCCCATCCTCCGTACGAAGGATCAGCGTGTCGCCCAACACCTCCGACAGGGTCATGGTCGCGAGTGCCGCAAAGTACGCATTTTCGGCGGATTGCTCCGGGCATGTCGCGCGGGTCGATCGGATGGGGCCGACGCCGAACCATGGATAGGGAATATCCATCTCGGCTGAATAGCTGTTGCAGGGGGCCCGCCCTGCGACCACGCCACGTTCAGGGAAGGTAAGCGTTACATCATGGGGATATGTGTTGTTATCGAGTTCGACGAGGCGCCAGACTTTGTCCGCGCCGCCGTATCCCGCGACGGTCTCGTCCTTCCTGCAGGCGGCCAGCGCCAGAAGGATCGCGAGTGCGAGGCCGAACCGGATGGTCACCGCAAGGCGAGAATCACGTCGATCAAGGATGCGTATGCACTTTGTGCTGCGTCCGCATCGCCCAACTGCCGCAACCCGATCGAAGCACCTAGGGCCGCGCGCGCGTAATCCGGGTTGGTGATGCCAAGCGAAGACATCAGCGCCGACAAGTACTTAAGGCGTTCGTCATCCACCTGCGCGACCGTCGTGGCGACAGACGCATCCGACTGGCCCCAAGCACGCAAGGCCGGATCGACCGGATCGGCCTGTACCTGGGCGCCAAAGCGCCTGAGCCGGTCGGCGACAGGCGCATCATCTTCGATCAGGTTGACCACGGCACCAAAGGCTTCGGCCTGCCAATGCTGCAATAGCGCAGCGTGGTAAGCCGGTACGTCCTTGAAATGCCAGTAAAAAGAGCCCTTTGTTGTCCCAAGGTGACGCGCCAGTGGCTCCGCGCGCAACGCCTGTGGCCCAAGCTCAGCCAGCTGGGAAAGGCCTGCGACGATCCATGCGTTCGGTGTCAGGGAATCCCGTGCCATACGATGGCGATACTGCGCTGCAGCATCGGGCGCAAGGCTATTCGTCCCCGCTATCGGCAAATTGAGCGGTTTGCCGCGAGCGGCGCTCAAACGGGCATCGAGGTGCTGCCCGCATCCGAATTGGATCCGGATGCGGTGTGTTTGACCTGCTAGCCGAGCAGGCGGCGGGCGATGACCTGGGCCTGAATTTCGGCGGCACCTTCAAAGATGTTCAGGATCCGCGCGTCGCACAGGATGCGGCTGATCTTGTACTCGAGCGCGAAGCCGTTGCCGCCGTGGATCTGCAGCCCGTTGTCTGCAGCAGTCCAGGCAACGCGGGCGCCCAACAGCTTGGCCATGCCGGCCTCGACATCGCAGCGCCGTCCCTCGTCTTTTTCGAAGGCCGAGAAGTATGTGAGCTGGCGCGCGATCATGATCTCGACCGCCATCATCGCGAGCTTATTGGCGACGCGGGGGAATTCGATCAGGGCCTTGCCGAACTGTTTGCGTTCCTGCGCGTACTGCATCGCGACATCAAGCGCCGACTGGGCCACGCCAATCGCACGCGCGGCAGTCTGGATACGCGCCGATTCGAATGTCTCCATCAGCTGTTTGAAGCCTTTGCCCTCTTCACCGCCCAGGAGGTTTTCGCCCTTCACCTCGAAATTGTCGAAGGCGAGCTCGTATTCTTTCATGCCGCGATATCCCAGCACCTCGATCTCACCGCCCGTCATGCCTTCGGTCGGGAAGGGGTTTTCGTCGGTGCCCGGGGTCTTTTCCGCCAGGAACATGGAGAGGCCACGGTAATCGGTCGTGTCGGGATCGGTCCGGGCCAGCAGGGTCATGACCTGGGTGCGGGTGGCGTGGGTGATCCACGTCTTGTTCCCGGTAATGCGGTAGTTGTCGCCGTCCTTCACGGCCCGGGTTCGCAGCGAACCCAGATCGGAGCCGGTATTGGGCTCTGTAAAGACCGCCGTGGGGAGTGTTTCACCGGATGCGAGTTTTGGCAGCCACTTTTCCTTTTGCGCGTCCGTGCCGCCGGCAATGATTAGTTCGGCCGCGATCTCGGACCGGGTACCAAGGCTGCCGACACCGATATAGCCGCGTGACAGTTCCTCGGACACCACGCACATGGACGCTTTCGAAAGACCGAAGCCGCCATACTCTTCGGGGATCGTCAGACCAAAGACACCCATCTCGGCCAGCTCTTCGATGACCTCCATCGGGATCAGTTCGTCTTTGAGGTGCCAATCATGTGCATGTGGCTCGACCTTTTCGACTGCGTAACGCCGGAACTGGTCGCGAATCATCTCGAGCTCTTCATCCAGCCCGCTGGCGCCAACTGTGGCATTGGCGCTTTGCTCTTGCATCAACGCGACAAGCCGGACGCGCGCGGCCTGGGTGTTGCCTTTCTGTGAGAGCGTCATGACGGCTGGGTTCATCATGCCGCGCATATCGTCCTGCGTGAGACCCATGTCCTGCAAACGCAGGATTTCACCCTGGTTCATCTGGAGGCCGCCGTAGAGTTGCCACAGATATTCGCCGAACGCGATCTGGTGAATCAGCGCTTCGGTTTCACCAAACTTGCCTTGGGCATCGAGCGCTTCGGCCCATTTCTGCATTTCGCGCAGGGACTGCACATATGTCGCCAGCCACGCGAGGCCGTGGGCCGCGGTCTGATTCGCTTCGATCAGCTTGCCCGACACACGACCGTCATCCGTCACCATATCTTTCAGTTTGGCCGTCGCGAGCGTCAGGATCTCGTCGATCGGTGCGATTGCAGCGCCGGTCAGCGCCAGCAAATCGTCAAGCAGCGGAGCTTGCAAAAACTCAATGTCCTGTCCGTCGTGCGCCATGTCTCAACTCCTGAAAACCAGTTGGCGTGATGTAGGGCATTTTGCAGGTGCAGCGCAACAAATATTCACGAGAGCGCGGCAAAATGTTCGAAAATTTCTTGGGTCATCCGGGCTGTCTTGCGGCCGGAATGCCCCCGGAATCGAAACAGTCTGTTGATGGGTCAAATATTTTGGAATCGGCCGGGATTTCGATTCGACAAAAGCAAAGCACCGCCTACGTCGAGGCGGTGCTGCACAGACAAGTAAACTTGTGAAAAGGTATCAGGCGCGGCGTGCGACCGTCATGCCAGAAACATCTTCAATGAACGTAACGATTCGACTCTTTACCTTTTCGTCTTCGATCGCGGCGACCGCCGTCACGATGTCGATGCCCTTGTCGCGGGGCATGTCATCTGCACTTTCGTGCAAACCTTCGAAGAAGTAAGACGTTGGAACGCCTAGAATTTTCGAAAGTTCGTACAGCCGGCTTGCCGCAATGCGGTTAGAGCCGATTTCATATTTCTGAATCTGCTGGAACGACAAATTCAGGTGACGAGCCACATCCGTCTGCGACATGCGACGGAGAGTCCGGATCTGCTTCAAACGACGACCAACATGAACATCTACTGGGTGAGACATACTACTTTTTACCTCCGGTTTGCCTTCCACTCATGGATGTTCGATTTCCCGCATTGGTTCAATTGAGTGAATTTTTACATTTTTTGAGCACAAATTTTCCATCTAGGGGTGAAATTATAGCCGTTATTGTATGATCAATTTACCATTGATGGATTATAGATCATACAGTAGGGTAGTCGCCTGAGAGCAGATTGATATGAACGCACCCCTACACCACCCACTTCTCTTCGAGATGGCGCGCTCCTTTGTGACGCTCGCGCGCACGCTGAACCTGTCGCATGCTGTCGATCAACTTGGCAGCACCCGGCAGACTGTTCGCCGTCATATCGAAACCTTGGAAGCTGTGATGGGTGTCTCTCTGTTTATTGTTGAGGACCGCCGCTATCGGTTAACGCCGGAAGGCGAGATGGCGTTACCATCGGCATTATCGCTTATTTCGCGGGGCCAGCTGTGGCTGCAGGGCCAGCTTGGTCACATCGACGGCATGATGCGGCTGGCTTACGAAAACGACGACGGCTGGAGCTATTATCAGCAGCAGCAACCGATCAGCGAGATCTGGAATGGTAAATCGGATCTGTTGCGCGCGGCCATTCAGGGATGGGCTGACAGTTGCGGCCACCTCGAAAGCGAGCACCTTGCGAAGGTCCGTCCCTATGCGCTGGTCTATCGCGAGACCGAAGCGGGCTGGATCTGCGTCGAGGTCGGCGAACGCTCTTTCTATTCGGCCTGGTGGGGTTGGGCGAATGCCCGCAGCAGCGTTGGACGCGCGCTTGACCAGTTCCCCGGCGGTGCAGAATTCGCTGATATCATGCGTGTGCCATTCCTCGAAGTGAAGGCATCGCATTCGATGAGACTTGACCAGGTTGCGACCCGCGTTCCACGTGATTCGGTGGGTGAACCTGTGCCTCTTGCCTATCAAAGGCTCTTGATGGGTGCCCGAATGCCGGACGGAAGTTTCGCCCTGCTCGTCTTTGTAGACAGGGCTGATAGCGTTAAAATTCAGGGTTTGGATCAATCTATGCTTGAGCAGATGCCAGCCGACGCAGCTGTGGAGTTCGCTTTATAACAATCAAAACTGGGTATTAGCAGATTTATTGACTACACTCATCCCTGAGACGATGTCGAAGGGAGAGTTACACATGACTTTTCAAAACGTTCGGTATGGCGAACGCTTTATTGCAAAGACCGCACACATCCTTGCCGAGGAAGGTGTCTCTCTCACTGTCGGATATGATTTTGGCATTTATCGGTCGCTGGTAAGGAAATCTCGTCCCAAGCAGGGCATCGGTGCCCCATTTGATCCGGATCTGCATGATCTGGGGCGCGGCAACGCGTTCTGGGTGATCGGTCGGAATGCGGACGGCGAGATCATGCATACGCAGGCGTTGCGTCTGCTCGACACGGGTCAGCAGACGGTGGCCGAATACTTCACCGACCACTTCCGGGAATTCCCGCCTACCGGCGTCGATCTCAATCTAAGCCGGTCGAGATATCGCGTAGGCCCCGGGGCGACCCGCATGAAAGGGACGATAGCCTATTATGGCGAGTTCTGGATTGATCCGTCGAATGAACGGTACCGGGGCAGCGGTCTGTCCTGCGTTCTAAGCCGCTATGGGTTCTGGGAGGCCATCCAGCATTGGGATCCCGATCATGTCGTGGCCTTCATGGCGAAGTCGGTTGTCTTCAAAGGCTGGGCCGCGCGCGCAGGTTGGATCCACGCAGAGCCCGGTGCGCTGCAATGGGCCCTGCAGGGACGAAACAAGTGTGTAGAAGGCTATCTGGGCTATGTTCACCGGGATGATCTGCCCTATCTGCTCGACACCCCGCTCGACGATATTGAACCGGCAGCGGCCCCGAAGGCAGCGCCGCGCCGCGCCGCCTAGCCGATCGCGGCCGCTCTCACGTCGTCATCGATGTAAGGCGAGTATTGCTCAAAATTGGTCGAGAACATCTCGACCAATTTCGCTGCCTGCGCGTCATATGCGTCGGCGTCGTCCCATGTGCGCCGTGGATCCAGCAAGATATCCGCAACGCCTTGTACGCTGACGGGCACGTCAAAGCCAAAGTTCGGATCCTTGCGGAACTCACCTTTGACCAATGACCCGTCCAGCGCCGCGGTCAGCAACGCACGGGTTGCGCGGATCGGCATCCGCGATCCGGTCCCATAGGCACCGCCAGTCCATCCCGTATTGACCAGCCAGCAGGTCGCGCCGTGCTGCGCTATCTTTTCGCGCAAGAGGTTGCCATAGATCTCTGGGCGGCGCGGCATGAACGGTGCGCCAAAGCAGGTCGAAAAGGTCGGCTCGGGTTCGGTCACCCCACGCTCGGTTCCGGCGACCTTGGAGGTGAAGCCCGAAAGGAAGTGATACATCGCCTGGGCCGGGGTCAGCCGCGCGATCGGAGGCAGAACGCCGAACGCGTCACAGGTCAGCATGATGATGTTTTTGGGGTGACCCCCAAGCGCATTGGGCGACGCATTAGAAATATAGTGCAGAGGATAGGCGCAGCGCATGTTCGCGGTCAGGCTGTCATCCTCAAAGTCGAGATCCTTGGTTTCGGCATCGAACACCATGTTCTCGATGACCGTCGCGAACTTTTCGGTGGTGGCGAAAATCTCAGGCTCAGCCTCGGGCGACAGGTTGATGGTCTTGGCATAACAGCCGCCTTCGAAGTTGAACGTGCCGCGATCCGACCAGCCGTGTTCGTCATCGCCGATCAGCACCCGCTCGGGATCGGCGGACAGGGTCGTCTTTCCGGTACCGGACAGGCCGAAGAAGATCGCCGTATCGACGGGATTGCCCTTGGCGTGGTTGGCCGAACAATGCATCGGCATCACCCCGCGTTCCGGCAGGATGTAGTTAAGAAGTGTAAAGACCGACTTCTTGTTTTCGCCGGCATATTCCGTACCGCCGATCAGGATCAGCTTGCGATCGAAGTTAAGCGCGATCACAGTTTCGGAACGGCATCCATGCTTGGCCGGGTCCGCCTTGAAAGAGGGGCAGTTGATCACGGTGAAGTCCGCAACGAAGTCATTCAGGTCTTCGCGGTCCGGTCGGCGCAGCAAGTGGCGGATGAATAGGCCGTGCCAAGCAAGCTCGGTCACCATCCGCACATTGATCGCGTAGGACGGATCGGCACCACCCACCAGGTCTTGTACGAAATAGTCGCGCCCCTTCATGTGCGCCAACATGTCGGTGTAAAGCGCGTCGAAACCTTCGGACGACATCGCAGCGTTATTTTCCCACCAGATTGTGTCGGCGACGCTGTCGGTTTTCACCACATGCTTGTCCTTGGGTGACCGTCCGGTGAACTTTCCGGTCGAAACAAGGAAGGTTCCGCCTTTGCCGAGGGTGCCTTCGCCACGGGCGAGCGCCAGCTCGATAAGCGCAGGTTCGATCAGGTTGTAGTAGACATGTCCCAGCCCTTCGATCCCCTGATCTTCAAGCCGAAACTGCGGGTTAACCCGTCCTGATGTCATGGTTTTTCTCCTGTGTCCGCTGCGCGCGGAGGTTCCTTGGGCAGGCGCCAAGGTACTAAAATACAGCCTGCCCGGGGGTCTTATCATGGTGGTTTACAGCATGAACAGGAGGGTTTGACGCAGTTAGCGCCATCAACCTCTCGATTGACCGCGAGGCGTCATTTCAGGCCGGCAACTGGTCTCAAAAAAGCAACAATTTATCCAATCGTAACTCAATTAGGCCCCAATTGTGCCCAATTGCGATGGCTGATTCTGACTTGGCGGTTGATTCGGACTGTCAGATCGGAACTATGGGACAAAACGGCCGCAGGTCGAGCAGGACAAGGAAACTCGCAATGTCTAAGATTGCACTGGTTGATGATGATCGGAACATCCTCACCTCCGTCTCGATGACGCTGGAAGCAGAAGGCTTCGAGGTCGAGACTTATAACGACGGCCAAGCGGCTCTCGATGCGTTCAACAAGAAAATGCCTGACATGGCGGTCTTGGATATCAAGATGCCGCGCATGGATGGCATGGATCTGCTGCAGCGTCTGCGTCAGAAGACAACGATGCCGGTGATCTTTCTGACATCGAAAGATGACGAGATCGACGAAGTACTCGGCCTGCGCATGGGCGCCGACGATTATGTCAAAAAGCCGTTCTCGCAGCGCCTGCTGGTCGAACGGATCCGCGCGCTGCTGCGTCGTCAGGATGCGGTCGCGGGTGAAGTGACCGGCGACACCGAAGAGACCAAGGTGATGGAACGCGGTCACCTGCGTATGGATCCGCTACGTCACGCGGTGACCTGGAAAGGTCGCGACGTTTCTTTGACGGTTACGGAATTCCTGCTGCTGCAGGCGCTTGCGCAACGCCCGGGTTTTGTCAAAAGCCGCGACCAGTTGATGGATGTCGCCTATGACGATCAAGTCTACGTCGACGACCGCACCATCGACAGCCATATCAAGCGCCTTCGTAAGAAGATGCGCAGCGCGGACGAAAGTTTCTCTGCGATTGAAACGCTTTATGGCATCGGCTATCGCTATAACGAGGAATAAGGCGCGCAAGCCGTCGCTCGGAAAAGGGGTGGTAGTTGAGGGACCTGTCCGCCACTGCATCGCGTGAAGTCGATGTCGTCCTAGGCGAGGACTGGGTTGCACCGGAAAGTGCAGCCGCAGGTGAAATGCGCGAAAGCCGCGCCCGCCGCGGCCTGTTTTCCCTACGCGCCTCACCCCTTACCCGGAAGATCATTACGTTCAACCTGATCGCGTTGAACGTTCTGGTTGCCGGTATTCTCTATCTCAATTCGACGCGCGACAGCCTGGCGATCCAGCGGATTTCATCGCTGGTCAGCGAGGCTGAACTGGTCGCCGATGTTATCGAGGCGCAGGTGCCCGTGGGCATACCTGTCAACCTCGTGACCGGAGATGGTGTTGATGTCATCGAAACCCTCGACGAACTCGATCTGCGCAGCGGGATCGAGGTTTTCGTGTTCGACATCAACCAAAACCTCGTCGCGCGCAGCGAAGGCAGTCTCGACGCCTCTGAACGGCAGCTTTTGCTGGACGACCGACAAACCATTCTAACCGATGGTCTGAGTTGGCTCTGGGATAGCATTTCCCATCCGTTTTCACGCAGCGGCGATCCGGATGTCGTGCCGATCGACGAACAGTTAAGGGCGCTTGTTCCTGTCTCACTGGCTGGTGGCACCCAAGTGCGCGACAGCGTGGACTCCGCCGGCGGCAATTCGTTCCAGGTCGTGACCCCGATCAAGCAGGGCACCCGCACGATCGGTGTGGTTGGTATCACCAGCGCCGAAGGTGAAATCGATACGCTTGTGCGCAGTGAACGGGAACGCGTGTTGCAGATGTTCGTGATCGCGACGCTCGTTTCGATCGGCCTCAGCCTGGTTCTGGCCTCGACAATCGCCAACCCGCTGGCCGATCTGGCCGAAGCGGCGGAGTTGGGGCGCGACAAGAACAAGAAGAACGTCAATCCGGGACGCATCCGTATTCCCGATCTGACCGCGCGGCCGGACGAAATCGGTCGCTTGTCGGGCGCGCTGCGGGGCATGATATCGGCCTTGTACAATCGGATTGAAGGCAACGAACAATTCGCCGCCGACGTCGCACACGAAATCAAGAACCCGCTGGCGTCACTGCGATCGGCCGTGGGCACGCTGCGGATGGTCCAGAAAAACGAACAGCGCGAACGCTTGTTGGACGTCATCGAGCATGATGTTCGCAGGTTGGACCGGCTGGTCAGCGACATTTCGAACGCCTCCCGGCTCGATTCCGAACTGGTCAAAGAGGAAGAAGAGCCGTTCAACCTGCTCAAGCTCATCGACAACCTCACCCAATATCTTGGTGACGAGGCGCAGAGCAAAGGCATCGAATTCATCACCGACATGCCGGACGAACCCATCGTTGTGCAGGGCCTCGAACCGCGGCTTGCGCAGGTCTTCGTTAACCTCATCACGAACGCGGTTTCGTTTTGCGAAGACGGCGACGCGATCCGGGTCTGGGTACGCAAGCGGGCCAACCGCGTGCTGGTCGTGGTCGAGGATACCGGCCCCGGTATCCCGGACGGTGCGCTGACGAAGATCTTCAAACGCTTCTACAGCGAGCGGCCGCAAGAGCATTTCGGGAACAATTCCGGTCTTGGCCTCGCGATCTCGAAACAGATCGTCGAAGCGCATGGCGGCGTGATCTGGGCGGAAAACATCCGGCCCACCGATGTCGACATCACCTCCGAGCCGCTGGGCGCCCGATTTGTCGTGGGTCTGCCCGTCTAGAGATGCCGCAAAAAAAGGACTCCACGATACTGCACGCATCCTGCGTCGCGGTCGGAGAAAAGGGCGTGTTGATCACCGGAGCGTCGGGCAGCGGTAAATCAAGTCTCGCTCTGCAATTGATGGGCCTTGGTGCGCGGCTGGTCTCGGACGACCGCACGGTGATCCAAGCCCAAGATGACCGCCTGATCGCGGCCGCGCCGCCCACCATTGCAGGGATGATCGAAGCACGCGGGATCGGGCTTGTGCATGCCGCACCAACCGGGCCAACGCCGCTTGCGCTTGCTATCGACCTCGACGAGGTCGAAAGCGAACGCCTGCCGCCCGCGCGATATCTGAGATTGGAATCTATCGCGCTCCCCTGCCTTCACAAAGTGGAAAACCCGGCTTGGCCTGCGGCCATCCTGCAATATCTCAAAGCCGGAAGAGTGGCGCCAACATGACCGAAAACTCGCCTCAAACACGCCGGATCGTGCTGGTGACAGGCCCCGCCGGGGCAGGACGCACGAGCGCAATCCGCGTTCTGGAAGACCTGGGATACGAGGTGATCGACAACATGCCTTTGCGTTTGATCGAACCGCTTTTGGCTGATCCGGCGACGGATCGGTCTCTGGCGCTTGGCATCGATCCGCGTAATCGGCACTTTTCGAACACGGACCTGACCGACCTCTTGGGGCAGATGGCCGAGATGCCCGATCTTGTGCCCGAACTGCTCTATCTCGAGTGTTCGACAGACATTCTGCTGCGCCGCTTTTCCGAAACACGGCGTCGCCATCCGATGGCCGAAGAGGACAGGGTCGAGGCCGGCATTCAACGGGAACTGGCGCTGCTGGCCCCGTTGCGGGAACGGGCGGATGTGCTGATCGACACCAGCAACCTCAATGTTCATCAGCTAAGGGCCGAGGTCGAACACTGGTTTGCACCACAGGGGCAGAGCCTGCTTTCGGTCGCGGTGCAGAGCTTTTCCTACAAACGGGGTCTGCCGCGGTCTGTCGACATGGTTTTCGATTGCCGGTTTCTGTCGAATCCCTATTGGGTACCGGAACTGCGCACCCTTACAGGTCAGGATCAGGCGGTGCGGGATCACATCCGGAACGACGCCCGCTTTTCCGAATTCGAGGAAAAAGTGCATGATATCGTGCAGTGGTTGTTGCCGGCCTATCGCGATGAGGGAAAGTCGCATCTGTCAGTCGCGTTCGGTTGTACCGGGGGGCAACATCGCTCTGTTGCAATTGCAGAAAATCTGGCTGCTGCCCTTGCGAAGGGCGGCTGGCGGGTGTCAATTAGGCACCGCGAACTAGACCGCAAAAACCGCAAAGAGGTATCCGATTGATAGGCATCGTGATCGTTGCCCATGGCGGCCTGGCCCGCGAATACCTTGCCGCGATGGAACATGTGGTGGGCAAGCAGCCCGGCCTGCGGGCCATAGCGATCGAACCTGATCATGACCGGGAACTAAAGCAGAAGGAAATCTGCCAGGCCGCTGATGAGGTTGACCAGGGCGACGGCGTCGTGGTGGTCACTGATCTCTTTGGCGGGTCGCCGTCGAACCTGAGCCTTTTGGCCTGTCAGCCTCAAAATCGGCGGATCTTGTACGGTGCCAACCTCCCGATGCTTCTCAAACTGGCCAAAAGCAGGCATATGAGTGTACCAGATGCCGTCAGAGCCGCGCTCGACGCGGGAAAGAAGTACATCGACAGTCAGAATGTCACTGCTGAATAAGTCTGAATGAAGCAAATCTCACTGCAGATCGTGAACGAAAAGGGCCTCCATGCGCGCGCCTCGGCCAAGCTTGTCGAGGTTGTGGAGGCATTTGACGCTACGTGCGAAGTCTCTCGGGATGGCTTGTCTGCATCAGGCGACAGCATTATGGGACTTTTGATGTTGGCAGCGTCCAAGGGAACATTTATCGAAGTCGAAACGACTGGACCGGATGCATGTGCCCTGGCCGACGCGGTCAAAGCGCTTGTGGCAGACAAGTTCGGGGAAGAGGCCTGAGAAGCCTGCAGCGCGTAACAAAGGTGACGACCACTTGGTAGAAAGCACGCACGATATAAGCGCCGCCACTCGGCCACAGCAGGTCAACTTTGCCAAGTATGATCGACGCAGCCTGAGCTACGCATCAACTTTCGACGATCCGGTCAAGGCAAGTGTCATTCGAGTGATCGAAGCCTTCACCGGCAAACTCACCATCCTGCGCCTCATCCGCAAATTCGAACGGCAGGGCGCGCCGCAGGGTCAGGCGTTCTGGCGTGCCTGTCTTGATGTGATGGGCATTGATCTGATCACGCCCCAGGAGCAGCTGGACCGCATCCCAAAGAAAGGTCCCGTGATCGTCGTCGCGAACCATCCCCACGGGATGGTCGATGGCATGATCTTCGCCGATCTGATCGGACGGGTTCGCAGCGACTACCGCATCCTGACCCGGTCGCTTTTGACCGTGATCGATGATGTGGCGGGCAGCTACATGATCCCCGTTCCGTTTCCACACGATCAGGATGCGCAGCGCAAAGGCGTCGAGATGCGGGCCAAGGCGATGGACCACCTCAAGAACGGTGGCGTCGTCGCCCTGTTTCCATCGGGTGTCGTTGCGTCGTCTGACACATGGTTCGGCCCTGCGATCGAGCGGGAATGGAACGTGTTCACAGCAAAGCTGATCCGGCGTTCGGGTGCGCAGGTCGTGCCGATGCGTTTTATCGGCCAGAACTCCCGCGCTTATCAGATCGCCAACCGGGTTTCGCCGCTGGTGCGGCAAGGTCTGTTGTTGCACGAGATCGTAAAGTCCCTGAACAAACCGCAGGGCCCCATCGTGGGTGACCCGATCCCGCAAGAGACTGTGGATGGTTGGGCGGACGATCCCCGCGGTTTCATGACGTGGCTTCGTCACCACACCCTGTCGTTGCAGGGTTAACGCGTCGGAACCGGCGTTTCGCCCCGGTAATCGTAGAACCCGCGCTGCGTCTTGCGGCCCAGCCAACCGGCCTCGACATACTTGGTGAGCAGCGGGCAGGGGCGATACTTGGTATCCGCCAACCCGTCATGCAGCACGTTCATGATCGCAAGGCATGTATCAAGACCGATGAAGTCGGCCAGTTCGAGCGGCCCCATCGGATGATTGGCCCCCAGCTTCATCGAACTGTCGATGGACTGGACGTTTCCAACCCCTTCATAAAGCGTATAGACCGCCTCGTTGATCATTGGCATCAGGATGCGGTTCACGATGAATGCCGGAAAGTCTTCGGCGCTGGCTGACGTCTTGCCCAGCTTGTGGACGACGGTCTGGCACGCCAGAAATGTTTCCTCGTCGGTTGCGATGCCACGGATCAGCTCGACAAGCTGCATCACCGGAACCGGATTCATGAAGTGGAACCCCATGAACTTCTCGGGCCGGTCGGTGCGGCTGGCAAGGCGCGTGATCGAGATCGAGGAGGTGTTCGAGGTCAGGATCGTGTGCGGTTTGAGATGCGGTTGCAGATCTTCGAATATCGCTTGTTTGATCGTCTCGCGTTCTGTCGCGGCCTCGATCACCAGATCGGTTTCGCCCAGATCGGTCAGCGATTTTGTCGTCACGATCCGGCCAAGCGTTTCAGCTTTTTCGTCGCTGGAGATTTTCTCTCTGCTGACCTGTCGTTCGAGGTTTTTGTCGATCGTTGCGATGGCTTCGGACAGTGCGGTGTCGTTGATATCGTTCAAAAGCACGTCATAACCCGCAAGCGCCATGACATGGGCGATGCCGTTGCCCATCTGGCCCGCGCCGACAACGCCAATCTTTTGAATTTCCATGCTTTGCCCCTTAAATCTCCTCGCCACCATATGTGGTCGGTTCGCGGCGTCGCAAGAGCAAGTTTGACGGCTGGGCGGCCGTTAAACCTTTCTCAACACCGGCATGACAGTCTCACCGTCGGGTGAGAAAATTTGGTGGGTGTGATGAGCTTCGATACATTAGGGGCCGGTGGCCTTGACTATTTGCCGTGTCAGTACGGGACGTCCAAAGTTCTGTTTCGTGGGCCGCAAAAATCGCTTGAGGCGCCGTACGTCGCCTTCTTCGGCGGGACGGAAACCTACGGAAAATTCATTGAAAAACCATTCCCGGATCTGATCGAGGCCGAGGTGGCGGCCACATGCATCAATTTCGGGGTGCTGAACGCGGGTTTGGATCTTTATGTGCAGGATGCGTTTCTGCGAAACGTGGCCAGCAACGCGCCTGTCACGGTGTTGCAGGTCACAAGCCCGCGCAACATGAGCAACCGCTTTTATACCGTGCATCCGAGGCGGAACGATCGGTTCGTCAAACCGTCTGTTCTGTTGCAGGCGATCTATCGAGAGGTCGACTTTTCGCAATTCAACTTCACCCGGCATTTGCTGCAGCATCTGCAGGCCGTGTCGCCCGATCGGTTCAAATCGATTGTCGAAGAATTGCGGGAAGCGTGGATCGCGCGGATGCGGCTGTTGCTGGGGCAGATGCCGGGCAAGACCATCCTGCTCTGGTTTGCCGATCATCCGCCTTCTGGACGGCGCGATCCAACCGGGGCCGATCCGTGGTTCGTCACCCAAGGCATGATCGATGAAATCCGCGATCTGGTGACCGATTATGTCGAGGTCATTCCCACACAATCAGCACGAAATACCGGGACGGATGGCATGATCTATGCGGATATGGAACGGCCCGCTGCCGCGCAGATGATGGGGCCGGCGGCCCATGTCGAGGCGGCCCAAAAATTGCAGGGCGCGGTGGAGCGTCTCATCCAATAGAAAAAGGCCCGCGAACACCGCGGGCCTTTTCGATACTTGGAAGCCGGCTGGCTCAGAGCTTTTCGAGCAGCTCTGGCACCGCGTCGAACAGGTCGGCGACCAGACCGTAATCCGCAACCTGGAAGATCGGTGCTTCTTCGTCCTTGTTGATCGCAACGATGACCTTGGAGTCTTTCATGCCCGCAAGGTGCTGGATCGCGCCCGAGATGCCGACAGCGACATAGAGATCGGGTGCGACGACCTTGCCGGTCTGTCCGACCTGCCAATCGTTTGGTGCATAGCCCGAGTCGACCGCCGCGCGGGACGCGCCAACGGCTGCGCCCAGCTTGTCTGCCAGTTTTTCGATCAGAGCAAAGTCGTCTTCTGAACCCACGCCGCGCCCGCCAGAGACGACAACGCCCGCCGATGTCAGCTCGGGGCGGTCGCTTTCGGCAACCTTGTCTTCGACCCAGCTCGAAAGGGCCGGATCCGCAGCGGCGCCAATGTTTTCAACCGTAGCAGAGCCGCCGGTGCCCGCCGCATCGAATGTCGACGTCCGGAAGGTGATGACCTTCTTCGGATCGCCCGACTTGACGGTTTGCATCGCGTTGCCCGCATAGATCGGGCGTTCGAACGTGTCGGCATCGACAACGGCCGTCGCGTCAGAGATCACCATCGTGTCGAGCAGGGCCGCAACCCGTGGCATGATGTTCTTGGCGTCGGTCGTCGCCGGTGCGGCGATGTGGTCGTAGTCGCCAGCGAGCGACACGATGAGGTCTGCTACAGGTTCCGCCAGACGCTTGCCGTAAAGCGCGTCTTCGGCACAAAGAACCTTGGCAACCCCTTCGATACCAGCCGCTTGCGCAGCGGCATCCGCGCAGGTCGCACCGGTACACAGAACAGTGACGTCGCCCAGAGCTTTGGCTGCCGTGACCGCCTTGGCTGTCGCGTCCATCGACAATTCGCCGTCGTTCACTTCCGCTAAAAGAAGAACCGCCATCAGACTGCTCCCGCTTCTTTGAGTTTGGTTACCAGTTCGTCAACCGAACCGACCTTGATGCCCGCGGCCCGTTCGGCCGGCTCAACGGTCTTGATGATTTCGAGGCGTGGTGCGACGTCAACGCCGAAGTCCGCCGCCGTCTTTTCATCAAGCGGCTTTTTCTTGGCCTTCATGATGTTGGGCAGCGATGCATAGCGCGGTTCGTTGAGGCGCAGGTCAACCGTGATGATGGTTGGCATCTTGACGCTGATGGTCTGCAGACCGCCATCGACTTCGCGTGTGACCTTGGCAGCATCGCCTTCGATCGCGACTTCGGAGGCAAAGGTTGCCTGGCTCCAGCCCAGAAGGGCGGCGAGCATCTGACCGGTCGCGTTCATATCGTTGTCGATGGCCTGCTTGCCGCATAGCACGAGGCCGGGTTGTTCCGCCTCGACAACACCTTTGAGGATCTTGGCGACGGCGAGCGGTTCGATGTCCTGGTGCACATCATCCGCTGCAACAACAAGGATCGCCCGGTCTGCACCCATGGCGAGCGCCGTCCGCAGCGTTTCCTGCGCTTGCTTGACGCCAACCGATACGGCGATGACTTCGTCGGCCTGACCCGCTTCTTTCAGCCGGATCGCCTGTTCCACAGCGATCTCGTCGAATGGGTTCATGGACATTTTCACGTTGGCCAGATCGACACCGCTGCCATCCGCTTTCACACGGACTTTGACGTTATAGTCGATCACGCGCTTGACAGGCACGAGTACCTTCATCGGCGTTCCTCTCCTCACATTGATGCCGCCCGGACTAGGGCGAAGCCGAAATTCTCCGCTGGTTTAACGAAGTGCTAAGCACGGAAACAGGGCAAAATCGTCGCGTCACGGGTCTTGGACGTCGCGTTTTCCGTTCGCGAGCGTTAACGATTGGCCCCCGGCACCCACAAGACGTCATCCTTGCCATCGTTGTTGGCGATGCGTCCGGCAACAAAGAACCAGTCGCTCAGGCGGTTTAGATACTTGACGGCCGAGGGGTTGATCGCCTCCATCGTAGCCAGTTCGACGGCCAGCCGCTCGGCCCGGCGCGCGACCGTCCGGCACACGTGCAGATGGGCCGCAAGGGTCGAACCACCGGGCAGAATAAAACTGCGCAGCGGCTCAAGCAGGTCGTTCATCCCGTCGATTTCCGCCTCTAGCCGTGCGACCTGTGCCTCGACCATGCGCAGGGGCGGGTACTCGGCCTCGGCATCTTTTTCCATGTCGGGGCGGCAAAGGTCGGCACCCAGATCGAACAGATCGTTCTGGATGCGGCTGAGCGCATCATCGGTGTCCCCCTCGGCCTCCAGTCGCGCAACACCGACAAAGGCGTTCAGTTCGTCAACCGTGCCATAGGCCGTCACACGCATCGAATGCTTCGCGACGCGTGCCCCGTTGCCAAGCGCGGTTTCCCCCGCATCGCCTGTCTTGGTGTAGATCTTGTTCAGGACGACCATGCGCCTCAGCCCCCCGTTTGCCTGTTGATGAGGATGTAGATGACGATGAGCATCACCGCCACGAATTGCGCCGCCAGCCGGTAGCGCATGAGCTTGTTCGAGTTTTTCTGGGCCCACCCGCTGCCCTTGGCAAATCCGCCAAGCCCAAGACCCAGAACGCCCACAACGACCAGACACGCGATAACGATAAGGATGAAAAACGGGTCATTGGCCATTGGCTTGGGTCCTTGGTTGTTGTCCGCGCAGATGTAGCGGGACGGTTTCGAAAAGCGAACCTGAATTCGCTAGTCGGCCAGAATCCGGTCGAGCGCCCGCGTCGGAAGAACCCGCCGGAATGCGGCGGCGAGGTAGGTCGGCGTGGTAACGAAATAGCGCGGGCGCGGGTTTGCGGCGGTCAACGCATGTTCCAGCTTGGCCACCACCGCCTCGGGCGGCAGTTCGAACTTGTCCGGTCCTGACGATTCATAAAGTCGCTTGAGCAACCCGTTTTCGTATTGTTTGGCCCGAACCGAGCTTTTCCAGTCGATCCAGCGTTCGAAATGAGGGATCGAGTTTTCCCGGATCTTGGTCGTGATCGGCCCCGGCTCGATCAGAACCACCTTGATATCCGTATCTCGCAGTTCGATCCGCATCGTGTCGGTCAGCCCTTCGAGCGCGAACTTGGTTGCATTGTAAGCGCCGCGCCACGGCATTGTCACGAAGCCAAGGACCGAGGAACACTGGATGATCCGCCCCTTACCCTGCTGCCGCATCACCGGGATGGTGCGCCGTGTCAGGTCGTGCCAGCCGAAAAAGTTGGCCTCGAAAATCGCGCGCAGGGCATCGGTGGGCAGATCCTCGACCGCGCCAGGACAGCCATGCGCCCCGTTGTTAAACAGCGCATCGAGCCGCCCGCCCGTCGCCTCCATCACCTCATCGAAACCACGCGCGATGCCGTCAGGCTCGGTGTAATCGATGCGCGGGGCCTCGAACCCCTCTGACCTGAGACGCTCACAATCGGCCTCTTGCTTGCAGGAGGCAAAGACGCGCCAGCCTTTGTCACGCAGGCCAACCGCGGCAGCGTAACCGATGCCGGATGAGCATCCGGTGATGAGAATGGATTTCGACGACATTGCTGCTCCCGTTGTGTTTGGGCGCAGTTAATGAACACCAGAGGTGATTTGCAATTACCCGTCGCCGAGAAGGTAGTCGGCGGTCCAGCCAACCGGGCCACCGCCAACCGGGCGCAACTTGACCCATCCATCACCGGGATCGCGCAGGATTTCGACCTCGTCGCCCTGTTGCAGCTTGCTTACGACCGAATATTGCGTGCCCGGTCCGCCCCGTACGTTGACGCGGGTGGCGCTGACCTTGCGAACCTCGCGCTGCACGGCCTCGGTTTCCGTCTGCAGAACGGTCTGGGGCTGGGTTTCAGCCGGCTTGCCGAAATCGACGGTCCGCACGACCGCCTGACCGGTAAAGCGTGTCGGCACGATCGTGACTTCGGTTTCTTCGATGATGACCTTGTCGACGGTTACCTCGGGCGTTTCACGGGCTCGCTGGCGACGCAAGCTCGGCTCCGGGCGCAGGATGTCGTCGACCGAAGCAAGGTCGAGCGAGATACGCGATACTTCTGACGGGATGTCGTCGGTGGCAACAGGTTGCTGGATCGGATTGGGCTCTGCATTTCCTGTCCGGGCATAACGAGTGGCTACCGGGTCGAAATCGGCCCCGCCGCTCAACTCGTAAAATGCCCAGGCCATAAACAGCAGACACAGAATGACAAACCGGTTCATCATCACCTCATGCACGCACAGCGCGTGCGCCCTTCACTACCGTAGCTTAGACGCCGATTCGCTGCAGGGGGAAAAGTCAGAGATTCCTTGCCCCTCCTCAGACGTGTAATTCGGCAACGCCGCATTTGGTTCCCGGCTCCGTTTCATACTTTGTCAGCTTGTTCGTCCGGTTGCGTGGCGGTACACACGATCTATGGCCGATGATCTCGAGACCCCCAACATGAACCTGTCAGAACCCCTGCGCCGCGCCCTCGGCGACCGGTATCTGACCTATGCGCTTTCGACGATCATGCACCGCGCCCTGCCAGACGCGCGCGACGGTCTGAAACCCGTACATCGCCGCATTCTGTACGCAATGCGCGAACTGCGCCTTTCGTCCGGGGGTGGGTTCCGGAAATCGGCCAAGATCAGCGGCGATGTGATGGGCAACTATCACCCCCATGGGGATGGTGCGATCTATGATGCGATGGCGCGTCTCGCCCAGGAATTCAACGTGCGCTATCCGCTGGTCGACGGTCAGGGGAACTTTGGCAACATCGACGGCGATAACCCGGCTGCCTCTCGATATACCGAGGCGCGGATGACGGCGGTGGCCGAGGCGCTGCTGGACGGTCTCAACGAGAACGCCGTCGACTTCCGGGACAATTATGATGGCACCCTGACCGAACCGGTGGTGCTGCCTGCCCAGTTCCCGAACCTGCTGGCCAACGGATCAAGCGGGATTGCGGTTGGGATGGCAACCAATATCCCACCCCATAACATTGCCGAGCTTTGCGACGCCTGTCTGCATCTGATCAAAACGCCCGATGCGCGGGACGACACGCTGCTGAAGTACGTGCCCGGTCCTGACTTTCCGACGGGTGGCATTATCGTGGAGCCGCCAGAGGCGATCGCGCAGGCCTACCGAACCGGTAAGGGCGGGTTCCGCCTGCGATGCCGCTATGAGGTCGAGGATCTGGGGCGAGGTCAGTGGCAGATCGTCGTCACCGAGATCCCCTATCAGGTCCAGAAATCGAAGCTGATCGAGAAGATCGCCGAACTGATCCAGACCAAGAAGATCCCGATCTTGGCAGACGTGCGCGACGAAAGCGCGGATGACATCCGCCTGATCATCGAACCGAAGTCCAAGAACGTCGATCCGGAGGTCCTGATGGGGACGCTCTACCGGAACTCGGATCTTGAGGTGCGCTTCAGCATGAACATGAACGTGCTGATCGACGGGGTGACGCCCAAGGTCTGTTCGATGAAAGAGGTGCTGCGTGCGTTTCTGGATTTCCGGCGCGAGGTTCTGGTTCGCCGCAGCCGTCACCGGATGGACAAGATCGATCACCGGCTCGAAGTGCTTGAGGGCCTGATCGTCGCGTTCCTCAACCTCGATCGCGTCATCGATATCATCCGCTATGACGAAGACCCCAAAAGCGCCCTGATACGTGAGGATTGGTCAAAGGATCACCCGCGCGCCCTTTCCGAGGCTGACTACATCCCGCCTGCCCCGGGCGAGGGCGAGCTGAGCGAGGTTCAGGTCGAGGCCATCCTGAATATGCGTCTGCGCAGTCTGCGCCGGCTCGAAGAGATGGAGCTGTTGCGTGAGCAATCCGATCTTATGGAAGAACGCGCGGCGCTGGAGGATCTGCTCGAGAACGAAGGCGTTCAATGGACCCGCATTTCGGAACAGCTGAAAGAGACCAAAAAGCAGTTTGGCAAGGATTGGCCCGGCGGCGCGCGCCGCACGACCTTTGCCGAAGCGGCCGAGATCGAGGATGTGCCGCTTGAAGCCATGATCGAGCGGGAGCCGATCACCGTCGTCCTCAGCCAGATGGGATGGATCCGGGCGATGACCGGCCATATCGATCTTGGTCGCGAGCTGAAGTTCAAGGACGGCGACGGCCCACGTTTCATCTTCCATGCGGAAACGACCGATCGTCTGCTGATCTTTGGAACGAATGGCCGGTTCTATACCGTCTCAGCCTCAAACCTTCCGGGTGGGCGGGGCATGGGTGAACCGCTGCGGCTGATGGTCGATCTGCCGAACGAAGCGGGGATCGTCACGATCTTCGCGCACAAGCCGGGTCGGCGTCTGCTGGTGGCCTCGAGCGCGGGGGATGGGTTTGTCGTTCCCGAGGACGAGATCGTCGCGCAGACCCGCAGCGGCAAACAGGTCCTCAATGTTCGCGGCGACGTCAAGGCTTCGGTTTGCCGCCCCGTCACGGGCGACAGCGTTGCCGTTGTGGGCGAAAACCGTAAGGTGCTGGTTTTTCCGTTGGACGAATTGCCCGAGATGGGGCGCGGCAAGGGCGTCAGGCTGCAGAAATACAAAGACGGCGGCCTGAGCGATGCCACTACGTTTACTCTGTCCGAGGGCCTGAGTTGGCTCGACCCCGCCGGTCGCACGCGGACGGAAACAGAGCTTTCGGAATGGCAAGGAAAGCGCGCCGGAACGGGCAGGATGGCACCCCGAGGTTTCCCGCGCGACAACAAGTTCACGGAATGAGGCGATCAGGCGACCTGCTGCCCGTTTGACCAGACCTGCTTGGCCACCACGACGCCGTCGTTGCGGGCAAAGCGCAGCAGGTCAGCGCGCATGCCGACTGCCAGCTTTCCCCGATCATCAAGGCCCACGGATGCGGCCGGGTTCGCGGTGACGGTTGCGATGCCCTTGGGCAGATTGCCCCACATCTCGCCCAGATGAACCGCAGACATGAGCAGTGCGGATGGCACATAGTCGGATGACATGATGTCGAGCAGATCCTGCTCGGCCAGCTCCTTGGCGGCCACGTTCCCCGAATGCGACCCGCCCCGGACAAGGTTCGGCGCCCCCATGATGACAGCGATCCCGTGGTCGTGGCAGGCCTTGGCCGCTTCGATCGTGGTCGGAAATTCGGCCATCGCTACACCATGCTTGGCCGATACGTCGACCTGATCGCGGGTCGTGTCGTCATGGCTGGCCAGAACGGCGCCAAGTCGGCGCCCTTCGGACACGGCGGCATCTTCATGTGCAGCGCCGTAGGTATCTTGCAGACGCTTGAGGTATGCGATGTGTTCGGCAAAGGCGGCTTCATCCATCCCGTTCTTACCCATCACATAGGCCTTCATTTTCGAGATGTCGCTAAACTGGCGCTGCCCCGGCGTGTGATCCATCAGGCTGACAATGCCGACGCGATCCTCGGGCGTGAATTCGGCAAGCTCTTCGGCCAGCGTTTCCGAACAGATTTCGGCCCGCAAATGCAGGAAATGGCTGATCTTGAGCGATCCTTTGGCCCGCAGCGCTAGCATTTCGGTCGCGAGCTGGCGGGCATACTTGGCATAGCCGCCCTCTTCCTTGTGGATCGACCCAACCCGCATCGCATCGAAGACGGTGGTGATGCCCGTTCCGGCCAATTCGCGGTCATGGGCGAGGATCGCGGCCTCATGCGGCCACTCGACCTTTGGGCGGGGCGAGATGTGACGTTCAAGATTGTCGGTATGCAGTTCGATCAGACCCGGGGCGATATAGTCGCCCTCGCAATCCACGGCGCCGGCCGGCACTGCTGCGCCCTGATCGATGGTCGTGATGGTGTCGTCCGAAAAGCAGATCGCGCCGTGTACGACCTCGTCCGGCAACACGATGCGGGCATTGGCAAGAATGATCTGATTTGTCATTGGAATGTCACCTGTTAACGGGAAGACCAAGGTCATGTTCACGCGCTATGCTATCTATTACACGCCAGCTTCGGGCACGCCCCTTGCGCAATTTGGTGCCGAATGGCTGGGATGGGACAGCGCGGAAGGGTGCCGCGTCGATCAGCCGATGATCGACGGTCTCGACGTGCCGACAATCACAGCGACACCCCGAAAATACGGGTTCCACGGAACGCTGAAGCCGCCATTCAGATTGGTCGACGGCATGGACGCCGATGCCTTGGGCGAGGCCGTAGCCGCGATCGCATCCAAGACTGCGCCGATAATGCTTGATGGCCTGCATCTGTCCCGGTTGGGCCGTTTCCTCGCGCTGACGCCCGTCGGTGATGTCGACGCGCTTGCCGCTTTTGCGGCGCGATTGGTCAAGGAACTGGATGGCTTTCGTGCGCCGCTGACCGAGGCGGAGCTTTCCAAACGTCGGGCGAACGGACTTAACCCGGCGCAAGAGGCCAATCTGGTGAATTGGGGTTACCCCTATGTCCTCGACCAATTCCGGTTCCATCTGACATTGACCGGGCGGCTGGATGCACAAACCGCCGAGGCTGCGACGGAAGCGATTTCTGAGCGGATCGCGGCATTGCCCCTTGCCCCGTACTCCATGGATGGCGTTGCGATCTTGGGTGAGGATGCGGAGGGCATGTTCCATCAGATCCACCGCTACGCACTCACCGGGTAGAGCACTGCGAGTGCGCGATTGACGGTGGCGTCGAGTGCGCCGGAATTGTCGATTTCCGTTGCGCTGACTGACCCCGGCAAGGCGAAATTGGCACGCCCCAACCGCCGCGCGATGTCGGCCTTATCTTCACGGCCACGCTGGGCCAGCCGCGTGGCCAGCACTTCTGGCCGAGCGGTCAGCGATATGGTGATCAGCCCGGGAAATTTCTGCCCCGCCTCTTCGAGGACAGAGCGGGAGAGGTTCACCAAGAGGTCGTTTCCGCTGGCCAGGCTGAGCCTGATCGCGCTCGGAATGCCGTAATGCAGACCGTGCGCCATCCACGAAAGGGCAAAGTCGCCACGCCCCTGCATCTGTTGGAAGGTCTTGGCATCGACGCCGTCGAAATCTTCGCCGCCTGCGTCCACGGGTCGGGTGATCACCCTACGCACAATAGCCAGCGACGGCGCTTTTTTGGCCATCATGGCCATCACTGTGTCCTTCCCCACACCCGAGGGGCCAACCACGGCGATCAGTCGCCCGGTCATGCAGCGGATGCGGGCGCAAAGCCCGACACGTCGATTTCGCGGTCGCATACTTCGGTCCGCGCATCGGTATCATGGAAGATCCCTACAATCGCCGCGCCTCGGTCTTTCGCTTCGCGGATCAGGTCCAGCACGATTGCCCGGTTCCGGGCGTCAAGACTGGCCGTCGGTTCATCGAGCAGCAGGGCAGGGTAGGCATAGGCAAAGCCGCGCGCGATATTGACCCGCTGCTGCTCACCCCCGGAGAAGGTCGTGGGCGACAAGCCCCACAGCGTTTCCGGGATGTTCAGGCGGCTCAGCAGGGTTTTTGCTGTCTGGGTTGCTTCCTCGACGGGGCGCCCAACGGCCAGCAACGGCTCGGCAACGACATGAACCGCAGGGACGCGGGGCACGACGCGCAGGAACTGGCTGACATAGCCCAGCGTGTCGCGTCGTAGGCTCAGGATCTCGCGCGGTTCGGCCCGGGCCACGTCCACGCCGTTGACGAGGATCTGACCCGCCTGCGTGGTGTAGTTCCCGTAGATCATGCGCATCAGGGTGGATTTGCCCACACCGGACGCACCGACAAGGGCCACGCATTCGCCCGCAGCCACGGATAACTCCGCGCCAACCATGACCGGGATGGTGGCGTGACCCTGGTTGTGGAGCGTGAAGGATTTTGTGACGCCGCTGATTTCGATCATGGGATCAGACCTGCAAAACGGATGAAACGAGAAGTTGGGTATAGGCGTGCTGCGGATCGTCCAGTACCTGATCGGTCAGGCCGGTTTCGACGACATTTCCGTCTTTCATCACCATCAGCCGATCGGCAAGCAGGCGGACCACGGCCAGATCGTGGGTCACGATTATGGCGCTGAGCCCCATTTGCCGCACGAGCCCCCGCAAGAGATCAAGCAGGCGCGCCTGAACCGACACATCAAGCCCGCCCGTCGGTTCGTCCATGAAGACAAGGCGCGGGCCCGTGACGAGGTTGCGGGCAATTTGCAGCCGTTGCTGCATCCCGCCCGAGAATTGGCGTGGTCTGTCGTCGATCCGATCCGACGCGATTTCGACGCGGCCCAGCCAGTCGGTGGCCTTGCCGCGAATGTCGCCATAGTGCCGGGCGCCAACCGCCATCAGCCGCTCACCCACATTGCCGCCAGCGCTGACATTCATCCGCAAACCGTCGCGGGGGTTCTGGTGAACGAATGCCCAATCCGTCCGCGACAGCATCCGCCGTTCCGGTTCCGACATCGTAACCGTGTCGCGCAGGCCATCTGTCTTGGTGTCGAAGAGGACAGCACCGGCGTCGGGTGGAAGATGTCCGGCGAGGCAGTTCAGGAGCGTCGATTTGCCGGATCCGCTTTCGCCGACGATACCCATGACTTCGCCGGGCCAGAGATCGAACGATACCTCGGCGCATCCGACACGCGGGCCGTAGTATTTCGATACATCTTTGACTTGAAGCAAGGGGGTCATCCGGTTGCTCCTAGTGGCGCGGAAAAATCGGTTGGTTCTAGAAAAAGATCCTCGATCCCAAGAACAAATTGGCCATGTTCCGCGGCTGTTTCAGCTTTGATTTCGCTCCATTCGGCATCTGCCATGAACGCGTCCCATTTATTCTTCATCTCGGACTGAGCTTCCCAGACGAGGAGGTAGACAAAGCGAAAGCGGCCTTCCGTTTCGTTTGTCCACATCGCCAGAATGCGAAAGCCATATCTGCGCATGATCCGCGCCGCATGATCACGGAACCGGTCAAGAAACGGCCCGCGATTATCTGGTGGAACATCGTAGATGCGAAGCTGGTTGATCACGCTGCACCCTCCTCATATGGCACGCCCTCTGAGCCAACATGTCCGGCTTCGCGCCGTTGGCGGCAGTAATCCGAGTCCGAACACAGAAACATCCGCTTGCCGCTATCATCGACGATCAATTCGTCTAGATAGCTGTCTTCGGCCCCGCATAGGGCGCAGGGATGATCGGCCTTTGACGGGTCGAATGGGTAATCTTCGAAATCGAGACTGACGACCTTGGTGTAGGGCGGCAGCGCATAGATCCTTTGTTCACGCCCTGCACCAAAAAGCTGAATAGCCGCCATTTCCATTTTTGGATTGTCGAATTTCGGGATCGGGGAAGGGTCCATCACATAGCGGTCTTCAACTTTAACGGGATACGCATAGGCGGTCGAGATCGTGCCATGGCGGCTGATGTCTTCGTAGAGTTTCACGTGCATTAGTCCGTAATCTTCGAGCGCATGCATCTTGCGTGTCTCTATTTCGGACGGTTCAAGAAAGCGGAGGGGTTCGGGGATGGGAACCTGATAGACGAGGATCTGATCCTCTGTCAGTTCCTCTTCCGGTATGCGGTGCCGGGTCTGGATCACCGTTGCTTTATCTGTTGCTTCGGTCGTCGAAACCTCGGCCGTCTTTTCGAAAAACCGGCGGATCGAGACGGCGTTCGTTGTGTCATCCGCACCTTGGTCGATCACTTTGAGTGTGTCATCCGGCGTCAGAACCGCCGCTGAAACCTGCACACCACCCGTTCCCCAACCATAAGGCATCGGCATTTCGCGGCTGGAGAAAGGAACTTGGTAACCAGGAATGGCTAAACCTTTAAGAAGCGCCCGCCGAATCATCCGTTTGGTTTGTTCGTCCAAGTATGCAAAGTTGTATTGCATGGTTTACAATCGCCTTTAGGTTGCGTTACGGTGGGTTAAATGGTTAATGGAACTGAGTACTGAAATGATCCTTGAAATTCCCCGGCAGGCAGATCTGGAACGCGCGCTTGAAACCCGGGTTCGCCGCAGCTGGATAATTGGCTTTGCATCCGGGATTCTGTTGGCAAGCGTGGTGCCGCAGCTTTTCTGATTAACCTCCAAATACATCATTCCGCGGCCTCCTGCGGGGTATTCGCCGACTGCCCCGAAAGGGCTTCGCGTCTAAGCTTTCGGATCAATTCCAGTTCGGATTGGAAATCGACGTAGTGGGGCAACTTAATATGCTCAAGAAAGCCGGTCGCCTGAATATTGTCGGCGTGATAGAGGACGAATTCTTCGTTCTGGGCAGGTGCGCCGACGTCGTCTTCGCCCAACTCTTTCCAGCGCAACGCGCGATCGACAAGTGACATCGATATCGCCTTGCGTTCGGACATGCCAAAAACTAGGCCGTAGCCGCGCGTAAACTGGGGTGGTTCAGTTTTAGAGCCGGTGAATTGGTTCACCGTTTCGCATTCGGTTACCTCAATCTCGCCGATTTCGATGGCGAAGCCCAATTCGGGGATGTCCATTTCCACGTCGACCGTCCCGATCCGCAATTCGCCAACAAAGGCGTGTGTCCGACCAAAGCCGCGCTGCGTGGAATAGGCCATCGAAAGAATGAAACCTTCGTCGCCGCGTGCCAGCGCCTGCAGCCGCAATGGCCGTTCGGCCGGTAACTCCAGCGGCGTGCGTGTCAGGTCGGGTGGGGTTTCGTCACGATCCTCTTCGACCTGCACCAATCCCTCATTGTCGAGAAATGACATGATATGCGGTTTGTCATCCGGATTGATTTCTGCGTGCTCGACCGGATTAGCGGTCAGGCCTTCCGCCTCCAGCGCGAAATCAAGCAGTCGGTGCGTGTAGTCAAAGGTAGGGCCCAGTACCTGACCGCCGGGTGCATCCTTGAAGGTCGCGGAAATGCGGCGGTCGCAATCCATGTGCTTGGTCTCAATCGGTTTTGAGCCCCCAAAGCGCGGAAGGGTGGTGCGATAGGCCCGGATCAAAAAGATCGCTTCGATCAGATCGCCCCGCGACTGCTTGATCGCGAGCGCCGCGAGGTCCCGATCATAAAGCGAGCCCTCAGCCATCACGCGGTTAACCGCGAGTGCCAGTTGTTCCTTGATCTGGTCGAGGCTCAGTTCAGCAATGCTCAGGTCGCCACGCCGCTCTTCGGCGAGCCAATCATGGGCGGCGTCGATCGCCCGCTCTCCACCTTTGACCGCGACATACATTAGTGCGTATCCTCCAGCTTGGCAGCACCAATGATCGTGCTGCGCGGCAGGGCAGCCAGCGTTGGCCCAGCGGTAAAGATGAAATCGAGACCCAGCGGAAACAGCGCGCGGTTGCGAACGAAAGGCTCGACCTCGGGCAGGTTCAGGAACGTTTCATTCTGAATGCCAGGTCCGGTCAGGCGCGGGCCATTGTTGGTGATATCCTGCATCTCGACGATCACGGTTGCCGATCTGTCAGGGTATTCGGGTGTGCCAATCGGCAGCCGCGCAAGGTCGAGCGACGGCCGGTCGCCAATGACAAAATCGGCAACCTCGGCATCGACGAAGGGCGCGCCGGTATGGAACGTCACCCAATCGCGGATGGCACTGTTTTCATGACTGGGGCCGAGATGAATGCCCGTTTCGCGATCGCACAATGTCAAGATGACGGCACCCGCCGCTGGCGATAGCGGAGGGGGCGGGTTCACCGCATCAATGGTTTCGATCCGGCCGGGCCGCGCCATCGCGTTCATGATCCGACGGAAGGCGACCGCTGCTTCGCGTGCGGTGTCCTGAAAGCCGCCGTCCAAAGCCACCTGATCCATCAGTCGTCTCCTCGCGCCATGGTAAAGAATTCGACCCGCGTCTTGTCGGCCTTGGCCGCACGCTGGCGTCTCGCGGTCGTGCGGGAGTCCGAGAGTGGGGTCAGCACCGCATCTTGGATGCGCTGATTGGCATCGGTCTGAAGCAGAGCGTCGATTGTCGCGACAAGCTTGGCGTGATCGCGGTTGCGTCCCTGGACATAGCCGTGCCCGACCTCGCCGGTGGAAAGACGGATCGATGCCCGGGTGACGGTCATTTCGCCCAGATTGAAAGCCGAGCCTGTTGCACCGGTCCGTCCGCGCACGAGGACGCTGCCGATTTCGGGCTGTCGGAGCGTTTCGACTGCGGGGTTCATATCCAACTCTGCCCAAAGACTGGCAAGCAGGTCGGCATCCGACTTTGCGAGCAGCGAAAGCCAACCCTTTCGCGCCTTCTGATCCGGGGTCAATTGATCCATCTAGACACCTTGCGGACTTGTCGATTCATCTATACAACTAGACAAATCATAGAGGTCCGCGGCCCCACGAGCAAGGTCGCATTTCGTGAAAGTTTCATGACGGATGCCGCGTACACTAATCTGGAAATCGATTGCCGCGACGCTTTCCGATGAGATCGCAGCAGGGCAATACAAGGCGGGAGACAAGCTGCCGACCGAGGCACAGCTTGCATCCCGCTTTGGCGTCAATCGTCATACCGTCCGTCATGCCCTTGGAGCCTTGGCTGATGACGGCGTCGTTCATTCCCGCCGAGGTGCGGGGGTATTCGTCGCCCTCAACCCAACCGAGTATCCCATTGGTCGCCGGGTGCGCTACCACCAGAACCTCCGCGCCGCGGGACGAACACCGGCACGTGAGATCCTGACAAGCGAAACCCGGCGAGCGAATTCCGATGAGGCGGATGCCCTGCACCTGGACGAGGGAGCGCTCGTCCATGTTCAGGAGGGTTTGAGCCTGGCCGACGGACAGCCTATTGCGATTTTTCGCGGTGCATATCCCGCCAAGGCATTCCCAGACTTCCTCGTTGATCTGACCGAGACGGGTTCCGTTACCGAGGCTTTCGCCAGAGCGGGGATCTCGGACTACACGCGGTCGTCGACCCGGCTGACGGCCAAGCGGGCGACACCAACCCAGGCTTTGCATTTGCAGATCCGGGAAGGCGACCCCATCCTGCGGACCGTTTCCGTCGAAGTCGCGCCAGACGGTACCCCGATACAGTACGGGCATACCTGGTTTGCCGGTGATCGCGTTACGCTCACCCTATCGGATCCGTGATCACTTTTTACGGGAATGTCACGCAGCCGACATATCCACAGGCTATTAACACCAGAAAACCGGTGCACAGAGCAGAGATATGTCCGCAAGCTCAACCAGACTGCGCATCGTTGGTGCGCGCGTTCTATACGGCACAGCATTCGCCGACGCTCAACTGTGCGTTGAGAGCGGTGTGTTGACTGATGGGTCGCTGCCAGCGGTCGATCTGAGCGGTTATCTTGTTCTCCCGGGCATCGTCGATCTGCACGGTGACGCGTTCGAACGGCATATGGCGCCGCGTCCGACGGCGCCGTTCCCGATGCGGACCGGGTTGATCGCGACCGACCGGGACGCTGCCGCAAACGGCGTGACGACGGCCTGGATGGCGCAAAGCTGGTCGTGGGAGGGCGGCTTGCGCGGCCCCGACTATGCCGAGGATTTCCTTCAGGCCCACGCATCGTACAGCAGCGAGATGGCGACCGATCTTCGCGTTCAGCTGCGGTGTGAAACGCATACTATGGACACGCAGGAACGCCTGATCGAGACGGTTCAGCGCCATCGCGTCAGCTATGTGGTGTTCAACGATCACCTGTCCGAAGCGGTCGATCTGTCGATCAAGGATCCGGACTCGCTGCGTCTATGGGCCAACAAGGCCGGTCGATCACCGCAAGAGCACATGGATCTCGTTCAAAGCTGCAAGGCACGTGAGAAAGAGGTCCCCCGGTACTTGTGCAACCTCGCGACCGCGTTTGACCGGATGGGCGTGCGGTACGGCAGCCATGACGATCCGGATGGCGCGACACGCGAACGGTTTTCGATGATCGGCGCCAAGATTTGCGAGTTTCCGACATCGATGGGGGCCGCCGTGGTGGCTCGGACGTGGGAGGATCCCATTCTCATGGGTGCCCCCAACGTCGTGCGTGGCGCCAGCCAATCGGGCAACGTTTCCGCCGAGATACTGATCGAACATCGCGCCTGCGATGCCTTGGTGTCGGACTATTATTACCCCGCGCTGTCTCAGGCTGCCTTTGCCCTGTCAGATCGCGGGATCATGCCGCTTGCTGACGCATGGATGATGATCTCGGCCAACCCGGCGCGTATCATGGGCATGAACGACCGGGGCGTGATCGAACAAGGCCGCAGGGCCGACCTTACCATCGTGAACGAAGCCACGCGCGCGATTGAAGGGACCATGTCGGGTGGGCGTTGGACCCATCTGTGCGGCGAGCTGGCCGCACGGGTCAGCCAGATTGGTCACGCCGTTCAGGTCGCTGCCGAATAGGCTGGGTTTCGTACTTCTCAAGAAACTCTTCCGCCTTGAGCGCCCGGAAATCCATCAGCGCAGCGCGCAGGGCATCGTGGTCCCAGTTCCACCAGGCTAGGGCGTCCAGCCGTTCGATGATGGCGTCGGCGAAGCGCACCCTTATCACCTTGCCCGGGTTGCCAACGACCACAGCGTAAGGCGGCACGTCCTTTGTCACCACCGTGCCCGCGCCGACGACCGCGCCATTGCCGATTGTGACCTCTGGTTTGATCATCGCGGCATGGCCGATCCATGTATCGTGGCCTACGGTCGCGATGCGGGCGCGTCGGGCATCGAACCAGTCTGCGTCATCCTCGATGTCGTCCCAATAAGAAGCTGACCGATAGAGGAAATGATGCATCGACGCCTTATCCATCGGGTGGTCAGTGGCCCCGATCCGGACGTTGGATGCGATGTTGGCGAACTTGCCGATCCGTGCGTTTGCGAAATCGCATTGCCTGGAGCAGTATGAATAATCCCCAAGGGTCGAGTTCAGAATGACCGATCCGCGGCCAACTTCGGTAAACGCCCCGAATGAGCAGTTTTCGACAAAGCAGTCGGTGTGGATCAGCGGTTCGTCGGCGGATAGTCTGGGCATTGGTCGAGCGGGTCCGAGGTTTGTTATTGGCAGTCGTGTCGGGACCGGGCTAGTGCCCGCTCTCGTCACCTCGGATCAGGCGGCGTCGCAGCATGCCGGAAACCCAATCCATGAAGATCACCATAAGCACGATCAGGAGGATGTAGTAAGTGACCTCTTCCCAGTCCTTTTGGGTGATGATGGCCTGGGTCAGCAAAAGCCCGATACCGCCGCCCGTGATCGCACCGACAACCGTCGCCGATCGCGTGTTGGATTCGAGGAAATAGAGCACCTGACTAAGCAGGACGGGCGTGATCTGTGGGATTACCCCAAAGCGGTAGCGCTGCACCGGCTTGGCCCCGGTCGATTGGACCCCTTCGATCTGCTTGCTGTCCACATTCTCCAGCGCTTCCGAAAAGAGTTTGCCAAAGCTGCCGGTGTCCGTGATCAGGATAGCCAGCGCCCCGGTCAGAGGCCCAAGGCCAAAGGCGCGGCTGAGTATAATCGTCCAGATCAGGGCGTCGACGCCCCGCACGAAGTCAAAGAACCGTCGCGCCGCGAACCGTATGGCGGCCAGGGGGGCAAAGTTCTTGGCTGCAAGGAATGCGAGTGGAAGCGCCAGTATGGCGGCCCCCATCGTCCCAAGGAATGCCATCAGGATCGTCTCGAAGATCGCCCAGGCGACATCCTTGTGTCGCCACATGGCGTTGTTCCAGAAGTCATCCAGTATCGCGCTGGCCTCACCGCCAAAGGCGCGACCGATGACTTCGCCAAAGCCAATGCCGTGATAGGGGCTGTCGAGCGTGAAAAAGAACAGCTCCCATCCGACGAAGTAGCGAAAGACCTCGGTCCGGTTGCGGGTCACGGTCAGGCGGCCTGCATCGGTCGTGATGGCCAGCCGGTTGCGTGAAGAGTTGATCCATTCTGGCAGCTCATCCGTTGGGAAGGTTTGCTGAACCCCGCCCTGCACCTGAGCGGTGATCAGGCCATAGCCGGGGATGTCATACGTCACGACGTTGTCGGGTGCGTAGGTGACCACATGGCCATCGCCAAGGTCGATCACCGTCGTTTCGTCCCCCAGTTCGACCCAATCGGGGCTTTCGCCAGTCGGGTAGGCCCCTTTGTTTTCGCCCTCGATGGCAATGCGAATATCGCCGGATCGGTTATCCCGGGCGACGTGAACCTTGTGGCTGTATGTGTCCGCCACGAGGGCACGGGCGTTGTCGCCGCTGGCCCGCTGGATCAGGTCAGGAACGTTGAAGGCAAAAAAGACGTAGGTGAGGTAGGCCAGAACCAGCGCAGGCAGGGCAATCGCTACGGTCCGTTTGCGGGCCATCATCCGGTCCGCGCCACCCTTCAGGTCGGCTGTGTCGAGCATGGTCATGCGCGGCGCTCCCGTTTGGAACCGTGGGTGAGCTGATCGCGGTAATGGCTCGAGATTTGATCGATGATCACGATGGTCACAAAGAGCAGAAGGAATATCGCCGCCGCCTCGTCATAACGTCCCTGACCCCACGAGATCGCGTTCTTGAGTTCGTAGCCAAGGCCGCCCGCACCGACAAAGCCGAGGATCGCGGATGCACGCACGTTGATCTCAAACCGCAGAAGGGCATAGCTCAGCCAATTCGGCGCCACCTGGGGAACGACGCCCAGCATCATGCGCTGGCTCCAATTGGCGCCCACAGATGCCAAGCCCTCGACCGGCTTCAGATCGGCGTTTTCGTTCACTTCGGAAAACAGCTTGCCCATGGCCCCTGCCGTGTGGATCGCAATCGCGATCATGGCGGGGACGGGGCCACCGCCCAGTATAAAGATCAGCACGAGGGCGACGACGATTTCCGGTATCGCCCGGGCGATGTCTGTAATCCGCCGAAAGACAGGAACCAGCCGTGGCCAAAGCGCCAAGCCGCGGGTCGCCAGCAGGGACAAGACGATGCCAACCAACGTGCCCAGAAGGGTCGCCGCCGCAGCGATATTCACGGTTTCGACCAGCGCGGGGAAGAACGTGATAAAGTGGCCGGGCAGTTCTGTCAGCTTTTGGCTCGCCTCAAGAACCAGTTCGGACGGATAGTCGAAAAAGTTGTCGATGCCGTCCCAGAACGATCCGGCATTCCGCTGACCGGCGATCGAAAAGCCGCTCACCATCAGGGCGATGAAAACGACAAGGATGACAAATGTGTAAAGACGCTTTTGCCGCGTCAGCGCGATGTAGTCGCTGTGGATAGTGCCCGGTGCATGACCGGGGGCTGTTGCGTCGCTCATTCCAACCTCGAAAAAGAATTGCCGGGCCCCCGGAAGGGACCCGGCCGAAAGTGCTGAAATCAGTTGGATTTGGCTTTGCGTGCTTCGATCACCGAGACATACGCGTCGTGTGTGATCGGGTCGAAGCCCAGCGAGTCACCCGCCGAGATGTTGTAGGTGCAGTCGCGATCAGTGTCGTACATGTTGTCGACCAGCGCAGTCATCGAGGCCTTTACGTCGTCAGGCAACGACTTGCGCAGAACGATCGGACCTTCGGGGATGGGCTTTGACTTCCAGATCTGGACGAGGTCGTTCATGTCGATGAGACCGGCGTCAACTGCCTTGCGCAGCGCGCCTGAGTTATAACCGTCTTCCCAGTTGCCCTGACCGTCAGCCCACGTCACGCCACCGTCGATGTCGCCGTTGTTCACCGCAACAATGGTTTGTTCATGACCGCCGGTGAACTTCACTTCACCAAAATACTCGCCGCTGTCCATCGTCACGCCGTCTTTGTACTGCGGGATCTCGATCGAAGGGATCAGGTAGCCGGAGGTCGAGTTCGGATCGCCAAAGCCAAACACCTTGCCTTCCATCTCGTCGAGGTTAGTGATGCCGCTGTCCTTGCGGGCAAACCCGATCGAGTGATAGCCGTAAGAACCGTCGAGGTTGATCTTAACCAATACCGGCTCGACCGCGTCGGGGTTCTGCAGGTAGGTCGCCGCGTAGGACGACGCGCCCAGCCACGCCATGTCGAGCGTGCCGCCGACGAGGCCCTGGATCACACCGGCATAGTCGGCCGGGGCGAACAGCTTGGTCGGAACGCCCAGCAGCTCTTCGGTATAGGCCCGCAGACACTCGTTCGAATTCAGGCGATCCTGCGCGTTCTCTCCGCCCAGAAGGCCGATGCGGAATTCTGTGATGTCCTCGGCCAGTGCGGCGGTGCTCAGCGCCGTTGTCGCCAATGCGGCAGCAATCAGTTTCTTCATCGTTCTCTCCGTTGAACTTAAAAAAAACCCGCCGGGATGCGGCGGGGGGTTGATGGTCAGACGTAGGCTTCGGCCTCCATCCGCGCGGCTTCCGCGGCATTCAGCGCTTCGATCTCCGTCGAGGTGGCCGCCTCGGAAAACTCTTCGCCCGCGCCATAGATCTCGCGGGCCATGCTTGTTGTCAGCTTGTCAGGGGTCGCATCGAAGACGATCTTGCCGGCGCGCATCCCGATCACCCGATCGCAATAGCGCCGCGCCGTGTCGAGCGTATGCAGGTTTGCGATCACCATACGCCCGTCTTCCTCGTGAATGCGCCGCAGCGATTGCATGACGACCTGGGCGTTCATCGGATCAAGCGAGGCAATAGGTTCGTCCGCCAGAATGACCTCGGGGTCCTGCATCAGCGCCCGCGCGATGGCGACCCGCTGTTGCTGACCCCCTGACAAGGCCTCAGCCCGTTTGGCAGCATGTTCGGCAATGCCAAGGCGATCGAGAATGTCGATCGCCTGATGGATGTCGGCCTGGGGGTAGAGGTTGAACATCGTGGCCAGCGTGGACCGCCGGTTCAGTGTGCCGTGCAACACGTTCGAAACCACGTCCATGCGCGGGACTAGGTTGAACTGCTGGAAGATCATCGCGCACTGCGATTGCCACCGGCGTTTGGCTGCGCCGGTCAGGGCAGTGATGTCTTCGCCGCCAAACATAACGGCCCCGGACGTGGCATCCGTAAGGCGGTTGAGCATGCGGAGGAGGGTGCTTTTGCCGGCGCCGGACCGGCCAATGATGCCGATCATCGCGGGTTTGTCGATCTCGATTGTGGCGCTATTCACGGCCACGTTCTGGCCAAACGTTTTGGTCAGCCGGTCGATTTTCAGCATCCACACCCCCAGTCCGTTACGGCGCGGTGTATCGGGGTGGGTGGTATCGGAAATGTATCAGATGCGTGAAAGTTTTGTGACTGGGCCTGTCCTTCTCGCGGTCCTTCTACTTTGCCGTGTACATGCGAAAAACTTGTGCACAGTCGGCTCGCGCGCGCCCGTCATACAGAGATCGCGACCGATCAAATGCGCGATGGCAGCGGTGCCAATCGTCCAGCTGATACACAAATGTCATAGTTCCACACCATGCACGCAGAGCGAGAGCAGTCCCGAGACTTGCGCTCGGTCAAGGTGGCCCGTGCGGCGGGCCGCTAATCAGGACCAAACCGCCAAAGCAAGGAACGTACGATGCAAGACATCTTGCCTTACATTTCTCCAGTCAGAACCGGCGGCGTCTGGACTGCGCTGGCCAGTGCGGGCCTGCTCTGCGGGCTTCTGATCATGAACCTGATCAGGCCGGCATTCAGCTTTTGGCCGGCAGAGGAGAAGTGGAAAAAGGCGACGGCCCTATGGCTCTTTCGCATCTTCTGCGCAGCGACGGTCTGTGTTGCCCTGCTTGATCTTGTTCTGACCGCGCCTGGGCATTGGCTGCGGTATGCAATCGGTATTCCGGTGATGACGGTATCTTATGCGCTGACGCTTTGGGGGTACCGGCTGCTGGGGATCGAGAATACCTATTTCGGGTCCGAGGGGCTGGTTACAACCGGTCTCTATGCCTATTCGCGCAACCCGCAATATATCCTCTCGGTGCTGGCCACGGCCGGTATGGGTGTCGCGGCGGGGTCATTTCTCACCCTTCTTCTCGCGGCGGTCCTGTTTCTTGTCTACTTCCTCTTCGCCCTGAACGAAGAGCGGTGGCTGGTGAAAGGGTATGGTGCCGCATTCCTCGATTACATGCGCAAGGCGCCCCGGTTCGTCGATGAACGCACGTGGCGAAAAGCGCGATCCGATCTTGCAGAGCGGGCGCAATGGCTCTGAGGTTGGGTATTCTCGCCGGTTTTGATGGGGATGGTGCTGCTGGGGAGGATTGAACTCCCGACCTCACCCTTACCAAGGGTGCGCTCTACCACTGAGCTACAGCAGCGCCGTGGCGGGTGATTAGACGCAAAACATGAGCCGCGCAAGCCCATTCTGGACCATCCAGAGCCCCTGTTGTATGGGGTTTCCATGGCAGAAAAAACCGCCCCGAAGCCCAGGAAAAATGAAGACCGCGAGGCGCGCCTCAAGGCAGCGCTGAAGGCAAATCTTGCGCGGCGAAAGGCACAGACCAAGGCGCGGTACGCGGCGGAAAGAGGCAAGGAGCAGGACGATGGATAGCATTCTGGTGCGGGGCAACGGCCCGCTCAACGGGCAGATACCGATTGCGGGCGCCAAGAACGCCTGCCTTACATTGATGCCCGCAACCCTGCTCAGTGAAGAGCCGCTGACGCTGACGAACGCGCCGCGCCTCAGCGACATCAGGACGATGACGTTGCTGCTGCAATCACTCGGCGCCGAGGTTTCGAGCCTGCAAGAGGGCAAGGTGATTGCCCTGTCGTCCCATGGCCTCGACAACCATACCGCCCACTACGACATCGTGCGCAAAATGCGGGCCTCGATCCTCGTTCTGGGTCCTTTGCTCGCCCGGACGGGGCAAGCGGTTGTCTCTCTTCCCGGTGGATGTGCTATCGGTGCCCGGCCCGTCGATTTGCACCTTCAGGCGCTGGAGGTCATGGGGGCACAGCTGGATCTGAAAGATGGCTATGTTCACGCTTCGGCGCCGAAAGGTCTGCGCGGCGGCACCGTCGACTTTGCTTTTGCCAGCGTCGGAGCGACGGAAAACGCGTTGATGGCAGCCACTCTGGCCAAGGGTACGACGGTGTTGAACAATGCCGCACGGGAGCCTGAGATCGTTGACCTTGCCGTATGTCTGCGCGCCATGGGTGCGCAAATCGAAGGCGAGGGGACATCGACCATCACGATTGAAGGCGTCGATCGCCTCCGCGGCGCGACCCACCCCGTCGTGACCGATCGGATCGAGTTGGGAACCTACATGCTCGCCCCGGCGATTTGCGGTGGCGAAGTCGAATTGCTGGGCGGGCGTATCGGTTTGCTGAGTGCGTTCTGCGAAAAGCTGGACGCGGCCGGTATCGAGGTCGCCGAGACGGTGAACGGCCTGACCGTGAAGCGCAAAAACGGCAACATCCGCGCGGTTGATGTAACGACGGCGCCGTTCCCCGGCTTTCCGACCGATCTGCAGGCGCAGATGATGGCGCTGCTTTGCACGGCCACGGGTACATCCGTTCTGGAAGAAAAGATCTTCGAAAACCGGTTCATGCATGCGCCGGAATTGATGCGCATGGGGGCCAGCATCGATGTTCAGGGCGGCACTGCGACCGTGACTGGCGTTGAACAGCTCAAGGGTGCGCCGGTCATGGCGACGGATCTGCGGGCATCGGTATCGCTGATCCTTGCCGGTCTGGCGGCCGAGGGTGAAACACGCGTGTCGCGTGTCTATCATCTTGATCGGGGATACGAGCACGTGGTGCGAAAGCTCAGTATGGTTGGCGCCGATATCGAACGGATCAGCGACGTATGAAGGAAGACGCCAAGTTCGAGGATGGACGCGAAGCGCCGCTTAACCTCGGGGCCGAGGACGAGGCGGATCTGAACATCATCTCGTCACTGGTGCAGGATGCGGTTCTGCCGGTTACCGAGATGAAGTGGGAGCCGAAACGCCACCGCTTTGCGCTGTTTCTCAACCGATTTCGGTGGGAGGATGAGGGCCGGGGTCGGCACGGTGCTGAGCGTGTTCAGTCATTGATGGTCATCGACAATGTGCTTGGTGTGTCGAGCCAGGGCATCGACCGTGCCGACAAGGACGTCATTCTTTCCGTTCTCAACGTGACCTTCACGGCCGGTGAAGATGGTGCTGGTCAGATTATCCTGAACCTCGCCGGTGACGGTGCGTTGCGGCTGAATGTCGAGGCGCTTGAGATTACGCTCAAGGATGTCACGCGGCCCTACCTCGCTCCAACCCGCAAAACACCCGAACACCCGGCATGATCAACGTCCGGATGCTTGGCCCGGACGATGTCGCGATTTGGCGGGATCTGCGGGTCGAGGGCATCCGCAACTATCCCGGTGCTTTCCTGACATCGTTGGATGAGGCCAAAGCACAGAGCATTGAGAACACCGCCAAAGGGTTGGAACGCGATGGTACGTTTGGCGCCTTTCTGGATGGCGAACCCGTCGGGATCGCATCGATCTTGCCGCTGACGAACCGTACCCGTACCCGGCACCGGGCCGAGATTGGCGCCTACTACGTCAAGCCCGCGGCGCAGGGCAGCGGTGCTGCGGATGTGCTGATGCAGGCGATGGTAGATTTCGCTCAGTCGCAGGGCATTTGGCAGCTCGAACTCTTTGTGGCCGAAACCAACGCGCGTGGGATCCGTTTTTACGAACGTCACGGCTTTGTACGCGAAGGGCGGTTACCAAACGCGATTGTGGATGGCGACGCCTCGGAACACGACTTGTTCTACGTCCGTGACCTGCGCGCATAGCGCACTTGAGCCTGCAATCGCCAATCGTTATCCCCGCCCGGACGAAAGGATACGCGATGCCGCAGTTTCTCGACTTTTCCCAACCTGATTTCGAGGCTCGTTTTGCCGCACTGCTTGATGCCAAGCGCGAAGACAGCCCCGATGTTGATGACGCTGTGGCAGCAATTATTGCCGACGTGCGGTCCCGTGGCGACGCGGCGGTGATCGAGCTGACCGAGCGCTACGATCGCATTTCGCTCAGTCCGGATCAATTGCGGTTGCAACCGGAAGAAATCGCGAAAGCGATCGAAGACGTCAGCGCAGAAGATCGCGCAGCCCTTGAACTGGCGGCCGAACGCATCACGGCCTACCACGAACGCCAGCGTCCGCATGACGAAAGCTGGACGGATGAGGCAGGCGCCACGCTGGGTTGGCGCTGGACGCCCGTTTCAGCGGCTGGGCTTTATGTGCCCGGCGGTCTCGCCAGCTATCCTTCCTCTGTCCTGATGAACGCGATCCCGGCAAAGGTGGCTGGAGTATCGCGTCTTGCCATTACGGTGCCCACGCCCGATGGCCAGCTCAACCCGCTTGTCCTGCTTGCAGCGCACCTGTCCGGCGTTGACGAAATTTATCGCATCGGCGGCGCACAGGCGATCGCGGCGTTGGCCTATGGTACCGAAACCGTCGCGCCAGTGGACAAGATCACCGGACCCGGCAACGCCTTTGTCGCGGCTGCCAAGCGGCGCGTATTCGGAAAGGTCGGGATTGATATGATCGCGGGGCCTTCTGAGATCCTGGTGATTGCCGATGCCGACAATGATCCGGACTGGATCGCGCTCGATCTTCTGAGCCAGGCGGAACATGACGAAAGCGCGCAATCCATCCTCGTGACCGACGATGCGGCGTTTGGGCGGGCGGTGATGGATGCGGTCGACAAACGCCTCGAAACCCTCGAACGTCGGGCCATTGCGGGGCCAAGCTGGCGCGACTTTGGTGCGGTTATTGTGGTGCCCGATCTGGACGAAGCCGCGCGGATCAGCGACCGGATCGCACCGGAACACCTAGAGTTGTGTGTTGCGGATCCGGATGGCCTAAGCGCCCGCATCACCCATGCCGGTGCGATCTTTCTGGGGCAGTGGACGCCCGAGGCGATCGGCGACTACATCGGCGGCCCGAACCATGTCTTGCCCACGGCCCGTTCGGCCCGGTTTTCGTCAGGTTTGTCCGTTCTCGATTTTATGAAGCGAACCACGCTAGCGCGCATGACACCCAGTGCGCTGTCCGAGATTGGGGCCAAGGCGGAACGCTTGGCACAGGCCGAGAGCCTTGAGGCGCACGGGCTGTCGGTGGCCGTCAGGCTCGCGCGATTGAACGCGATGCGCGGATGATCGCCGTGATGAATTTTCAAGGATCGCCTTGAGTTAGGTCCTAAGGACCGAAACCCGATGAAATAGCGGGCGGGTTCCCGCCTACGCTGAGGAGCGCTTTGCACCGGCCTTGACGGACATGGCGCGGCCCGCGCTTTGTGGACCTATGCGTGGGGTTTTGACATCGACGTATCGGCGAGATGCGCAGATGCTTTTGCTGGCAGCGATCTTCGGCCTGCTGGTGGCATTGTTACAATTGCCATCCGACACCAATACCCATCTTTCGGCTGCCGAGCTTGGCATTTTGGCCTTCACCGGCGTCCTTCTGCTGTTGCCGGTCATCGAAGCGTCGCTTTCCGTCGCATCTGGCCGAAGGCCGCACTGGGCCGATTATCTGACATGCCTGGTCTGGATGACATTTCTGCCGATGATCGTGTTCATCTTCGCGAGTTGGACCGATGCGGGCAGCCTTTGGGCGCGAATGTTTTCCGCGATGCTGGGGATGGCCTTGTCGGTCGGTCTCGCACATCTGATGTCTGTTGAGTTGCCCGAGATCGCGCCATCTCGGTTCTCCATCCATCCCTCTAGCGATCCTGATCCCCTGCGGGTCCTGTCGCGGATCTGGCCCGGGGTCGTTTTCTTTTACCTGATGGTGCTGGCAGTGACGCCGGGCCTCAACGATGCGTGGGTCGCCTTGCAGATCATCCTGCTGCCCAGCATCGTACCGCCGGTCCGCCAGCGGCTCATGTTGGAGGACGGACAGGTCAACGTTGCCCGGCTATCGGGCTTTTTCATGTTTGCCCTGACGGCACTCTGGTTAATTGCGGCCACCTGAAATCGCAGCATTGTCTTGATGCGAGCGTTTGGGTAAGCACTGCCCGGCCTTTAACCGCGCAGTTTGTTGCTCATCCGATGTCTCGTATCACCCACATTTCACTCGACGACGCCAACCTCCCCCCGCCGACACCAGAGATCGAGCAGGAGAGGAAGGTCGCGATTTTCGACCTGCTTGAGCAGAACTCGTTCGTTCTGCCGGAACGGGACGGGCGCGCCGTACCCTCCGGCCCCTATCATCTGGGGCTCGCGATCCGCGACAAGCGGCTTGTCTTTGACGTCGAAACAGAGGGGGCAGAGAAGGCGGCAGAGTTCCATCTGTCACTGGGACCCTTCCGGCAGGTCGTAAAGGACTATTTCCAGATCTGCGAAAGCTACTTTGAAGCAGTCAAGAAACTGCCGCCGAGCCAGATCGAAACGATCGACATGGCACGCCGCGGGATCCACAACGAGGGCAGCCGGGTCCTGATCGAGCGGCTGGATGGGAAGGTCGAAATCGATTCCGACACCGCCCGCCGCCTCTTTACGCTCATCTGTGTTCTGCACTTCGGCGGTTAGATGGCCCAGACACTTCCCCAGTCGGTGCTCTTTTGTTGTGACCACAACGCAGTACGCTCACCGATGGCCGAGGGGATCATGAAGAAATTCTATGGCACCGGGACCTACGTGCAGTCCGTAGGTGTCCATAATGATATGGAGATCGACGGCTTTTCCATCGCCGTCTGCCAGGAGATGGACGTGGAACTGAGCCGCCATCGGTCGCGCAGCTTTGACGAGATGGAGGAATGGGGCGACGATCTTTCGTCTTTCGATCTGGTCATCGCGCTGTCGCCGGCATCGCAACGGCGGGCGCTGGAACTGACCCGCTACTACCATCTGGATGTCGAATACTGGCCAATACTTGACCCGACCGGGCTGGGTGAGACACGGGCCGACAAGCTGGCCAGCTACCGCGAGGCCCGTGATCAGATCATAGAACGGCTCAGAGACCGCTGGGGTGAGCCGACGAGGGTGCAATGACGGATATCATCGAACGCTACTTCGCCGCCTTCAATGCGGGCGACACGAACGGGATGCTTGCTTGCCTGACGGATGACGTGGCCCACCATGTCAACCAGGGCGGCGTGCGGATTGGAAAGGCGGCCTTTGCCGAGTTCTGTGCGCATATGGATCATTGCTATCAGGAAGAGCTGACCGATCTCGTGATCCTGTCAGAGACCTCAGGCACCCGAGCTGCCGCCGAATACATCGTCAACGGTAGCTACATGGAAACCGATGACGGTCTGCCCGAGGCCGATGGCCAAGCCTATGCGTTGCCGGCTGGCAGTTTTTTCCACATTCGGGATGGCCTGATCAGCCGCGTCAGTACCTACTACAACCTCAACGAATGGATCCGGCAGGTGTCGTGATGGATCTGCGCGTCTTGACCGGCTCCGACCTTCAAGGCGCGCTCGAAGACGTTGCACGGTTGCGGATCGCGGTGTTCCGCGAATGGCCGTATCTCTACGATGGCGACCTCGATTACGAACGACGGTATCTTGGCGCCTTTGCCCAGAGCGAAGACGCCATTGTTGTGGGTGCTTACGATGACGGTGAATTGGTCGGGGCGAGCACCGGATCGCCCCTTCGCGATCACGCGGATGAGTTCGGCGCGGCCTTTGCTGACCGATCAGAAGCGCTGGACGATGTTTTCTACTGCGCGGAAAGTGTGCTTTTGCCCGAGTTTCGTGGCCAAGGGATTGGTCACCAGTTTTTCGACCTGCGCGAGGATCACGCGCGGGGCAGAGGGTATCGTCATATCTGTTTCTGCGCTGTGACCCGACCCGCTGATCATCCCCTCAGACCCTCAGAGTATCGTTCGCTCGACGGGTTTTGGACAGCGCGCGGATATCGCAAGCTCGATGGAGTGCAGGCGGAATTCGCTTGGAAGGATATCGATCAGCCCATAGAGACGTCGAAGCAACTTCAGTTCTGGATGCGTAGTCTCTAACCGGTCACGTGCACAGACGCTCCGCGTCCGCACCAAAGGCTTTCCATCTTTGCCAGAACGCCTCGTTCGATGCGCCATCTGCCTGACGGGTATCCTGTGCGCGTTGCGGGTCGTCAAAGAAAACAATGCCGCGGCGCTGATCAGACGCGCTAAGCGACATGTTCGCAACCGCCTGAACACAGCCGCAGCGGGTGCGGCTGGCGTCGCGTCGTCCGGCAGCAAGGCATGCGGACGAGATGGGGCCGGTCGCAAAAAGGACCGGTTGCGCTGCTAGGTTTGTGCGGCTGTTGGCAGCACTCTGGCTGGAATACCGGGTGCCGCCACAAGACGACAGAATGAGAAGTAAGACCATTATCATGGATGCTCGAAACATGGCGCCTGCTCTGTTAACCGGCGGCCTGCTTCCCGTCTGGCCGCTCTTGCACTGCAGTATGCCCAACCGAAAGCCAGACCGCAATTCACGGTCTTGCAAGCGGCATCGAATTATCGGTCGTCGCCGCCGCCGGCCATCTCATCGAGATAGTCCTCGTCAATGGCGGCTTGGGCCGCGGCGAGCACGGCTTCGCGCTTTTCAGGTGGCAGTTCTTTCTGCTTGTCTTCCGCCAGTCGGACCGTGACCTCGCGGTGCGCGAAATTGATGCCTTCGCGGTCGAAGAGCGACCGGATTTCCTGATAAACCCGTTTCCGGATAATCCATTGATCCCCGGGCTTGGTCATGAACTTGACCCGGATGATCATCGCGCTGTCCTGCATTTCGATAACGCCTTGGGATTTCAGCGGCTGAATGAAATCCTGCCCGATGACCGGATCGTCGAGTAACTCTTGCCCGAGCTTCTTGATCAGTTTGCGCACATGCTCGACATCGGTGTCGTAGGTCACCCGCAGGGGCAGTTTCATGATAACCCAATCGCGGGAATAGTTCGTCATCACTTGAATTTCGCCGAATGGCATTGTGTGCAAGGCACCCAAATGGTGACGCAGCTGGAATGACCGGACCGAGATCTTTTCGACCGTGCCCTTCACTCCGCCCACATCCACATACTCGCCCTTGCGGAAGGCGTCATCGAACAGAAAGAAGGCCCCCGAAAAGATGTCGCGCACCAGAGCCTGAGAGCCAAAGCCGATGGCGACACCGACGATACCGGCACCCGCGAAGAGCGGGCCGACATTCACGCCCATTTCCATCAATACGATCAGCCCGATCGCGACGAAGATTACCACAAGAACGGTGTTGCGAAAGAGCGGCAGCAAAGTCCCAAGGCGACTTGCGCTTGATCCGCCGCCTTCGTCACCCAGCTCTCCCTCGTCGGGGGCGTCGCCTTGCTCTTCCTCGATTTTCTGGTCGATCCAGATCCGGAAGGCGTGATAGGCTATGTAGCCCAGAAAACAGATTACCGTGATGTCGATGATGCGCTGCTGAAAGGATTCCCCCATACCGGTCGAGGGCGGCTCCCAGATCAAAAGGCACGCATAGACACCGGCCACGAACGCGAGCACCCCGGCGACGCGCTGTGCGAGTTGCTCATAGGTGGTTATGCGTGGCTTCAGAGCGAGTTCTACCTCGGCCTCTTCGATGTCGAAGTCTTCCAGGGCAAGCTCTTCGTTTCTCGCCGCAAGGGCGCGGCGCCGGGCAAAACTGGCCTCGATGAAGTAGCTGATGATGCCGTAGACGACGATGATCGTCGTCAGAATACCGTAGGCGCCGGCAATCATCGGGATGTTCGATGGCTGACCGATCACCACCTCATAGGTCAGTTCGACCCAGGCGAAGACCAGGTAAAGATACGCGAACGGCGCCCAGATATTTGCCATGAAACGTACTGGCCAAGAGCATTCCTTGTGGGGTTGTCCGTTCCGCAACGCATTCGTGATCGCCTTACGATTGGCGGTGACCAGAGCGATGTTCGTCAGCATCACAACGAACGAAAGCAGCGAGGAGAAGAACGCGTAGACGTCGTAGTTCAGGCCCAATTCACCGATCCAGAGGCCGAGCAGGATCGCCGATGCGCCGATGACCGTTGCTACGACAAGCCATCGATACAGCTTCTTGGCGTCGTGATCGGAAAACAGCGGGATGCGGTACTGCGACAGGAAGGGCGAAAGGATCATCCGCCAAAGGCCGGTGACCACCCGGATCGAGAAGTATCCGGTGTTGATCAGCGCTACGGTGAACTGCAGAGCTGAATCGTCGAGCGGCCCGAAGATGATGTAGCCGAGTATATAGGCAACGGCCATAGAGACGAGCGTACCGATCACACCCATGAAAAACCGGAACACCAGAAACGGCATCTTGCCGACATAGCCCTGGGGGTTCTCGTGGATCCTGGCAACCACGTACTGTTTCGCGATGCGTTTTCCGAATACCTGAGCCTCGAACAGCATCCCGACACCGAACAAAAGCAGGCTGCTCACGAGCGCTATGAAGTATGCCATGATCGTGCCGTCAGGGCTGGCGGCGCGCAGGATGTAGACGACCTCGTTGAAAGCCGCAGGCAGGGCCAGAAATTGTGCAATCAGTGCTGAACGGAACTCCGCGGCGCTGTCGCTCATCTTCATGAGCTCGGAGCCATCCGCGGCTTGGTCCTCCGTGGCGCTTTCGGCTGCCGCTTCACTACCCTGGGACAGAATGTTTCCGTCGCTGTCGATCACGATGACGCTGACACCGCTTTCGGCCGCGGATCTGATGATTTCGGTCACATCAGATGTGTCTTCTTCGGTCGAGGTCGTCGTTGAGGGTACGAGGCTGCTCAGCCCCTGCGCCTCAGCAAACGGGCCCCAAAATGTCAGCGTGGCTATTGCCAAGACAAGAAAAACGAGGTGGCGCAAGCTGTTGTCCGTTTCAAAGTCGTTCAAATAGGTGCTTTGACGCTATGCGAGCGCAGCAATCATTGCAAATGCGCTGAGGCGAGGCACCACACGCATGCTCAATCCGGCGCGAGTTCGCTTGCAACCTTTTGAAATTCGAACCCATCGTCCCCAGATGGCGGTTGCGGCGGACAAGAAAGTATGAACGGGTAAAAAGCCATGAGTGGGAAGACTTTGCATGACATCAACCCCGTTGCGGTGCTTGGGCTGGGTTATGTCGGCCTGCCGCTGGCGCTGGCATTGTCGCGCGCGGGGTTCGAGGTTGTAGGCTTCGACACTGACGATCATTTGGTAGGCACATTGAAAGAGGGCCGGGACCCGAACGGTGAGGTCGCCGAGGCATCGGTTGCCCAGACTGAGATGCGATTTGTCTCTGATCCCGCCGAGCTGGCCGGTACCAAAACCTTCATCATCGCGGTTCCAACGCCGATCACGGATGCCAAGTCGCCCGATCTGAACCCGGTTCGGTCGGCCTGTCGGATTGTCGGACCACATCTGACCAAGGGCGCGCTCGTCGTCGTCGAAAGCACGGTTTATCCGGGTGTGACAGAGGAGGTCTGCGGGCCGGAACTCGCACGCTCGTCGGGTCTTGAGGCAGGCGTTGATTTCCAGCTCGGCTATTCGCCAGAACGCGTGAACCCGGGCGATGCCGAGCATTCGCTCGAAACTGTCGTCAAGATCATTGCCGGACAGGACAAGGCCACGCTGGACCGGGTCGAGGCGATCTATGCCCCCATCATCAAGGCGGGTCTGCATCGCGCCGACAGCATCATGACCGCTGAGGCAGCAAAGGTCATCGAGAACACGCAGCGGGATTTGAACATCGCGCTGGTCAATGAATTCGCGCTGATCTTTGACCGTCTGGGTCTCGACACCCTCGATGTGCTCGAGGCAGCCGGGACCAAGTGGAACTTTCTGAATTTCCGCCCGGGCCTTGTTGGCGGGCACTGCATCGGTGTGGATCCATACTATCTCACCTACCGGGCCGAGCAGCTTGGCTATCACCCGGAGGTCATTCTGGCCGGTCGGCGCATCAACGATCACATGGGCGTTCACGTGGCCCAGACCCTGATCAAGTCGATGCTGTCACGCGGGGCTCAGGTCAAGGATGCGCGGGTTCTCGTCCTTGGGTTCACGTTCAAGGAAAACTGCGCCGATACGCGCAACACGCGCGTTGCCGATATTGTGTCCGAGCTTGAGGATTATTCGGTGCGCGTCGATGTTCACGATCCGTGGGTCGCACCCCATGTGCTGAAGGAAAATCACGATCTGTCGGTGGTCGATGCGCCTGATCCGGGCACATATGATGCGGTTATCGTTGCTGTTGGGCATCGGCAGTTCCGTGAAATGGGCGTGGAAGCGGTGCGCGGCTTTGGCAAGGCGGGGGCCGTGTTGTACGACATCAAAGGGATTTTCGGCCGGGAGGGCAGCGACCTCCGGCTGTAGTGGGCAAAGATGAAAGACGGAAGTAATCCAGATACGACTTTTGCCGGGGATCGGGGCCGTGTCATGCTCTACAGCCATGACACCTTCGGTTTGGGCCACCTGCGGCGCTCGCGAGCCATTGCGACCGCGTTGACCGAAAGTGGTGTCGCCTCATCTGCAATCATCCTGACCGGTAGCCCGGTTGCTGGTCGTTTCACCTTTCCTGAAAACGTCGATCACGTACGGCTGCCGGGCGTCAAGAAGCTGTCAGATGGTTCGTACATCTCTCAGACCGGTGGCTTTGACATCGAAGAGACGACGTCCCTTCGGTCAGGTCTGATCAAGTCGGCCGTCGCGCAGTATGACCCGGATCTGCTGATCGTCGACAAAGAGCCGACGGGGTTTCGGGGCGAGCTGATCGAGACGTTGGAGACCCTTTCGTCCGAGAGCCGGACCCGTCTGGTTCTGGGTTTGCGGGATGTCCTCGATGAACCGGCAAGTCTGGTGGCTGAATGGGATCGCAAGGGTGCGACCGATGCCGCGCAAAAGTACTATGACGAGATCTGGGTCTATGGCGACCGAAAGGTCTATGATCCGACCGAAGCACTCCCGCTGTCACCTGAAACACGCAGCCGGATGCACTGGACGGGGTATTTGCGGCGCGAAGCAACCGAGGCTGGTGATGCACCCGAGGGGCCCTTTGTCTTGATCACTCCGGGGGGCGGTGGTGACGGTGAGGCGATGGTCAACCTGGTCCTTTCTGCCTACGAAAAGGACGCAACGCTCGGCCCGAATGCGGTTCTGGTCTATGGGCCCTTCCTTTCGGGCGAGGTGCGCGACGACTTTGAAGCACGGGTGGCGCGGCTGAATGGTCGCGTTAAGGCGGTCGGTTTTGACAGTCTGATCGAAGCCCTTTTTGCAGCCGCCGAAGGTGTGGTCTGCATGGGCGGCTACAACACATTCTGCGAGGTTCTGTCATTCGACAAGCGCGCGGTGATTGTGCCACGAACCGTCCCACGGCGCGAGCAGTGGATCAGGGCGAAGCAGGCCGAAAAAATGGGCCTCGTCCGGATGATCGACGAGGAACGGGATGGTCTGACCGCGCTGGCGATGATCGAAGCGATCCGGGCCTTGCCGTCACAACCGAAACCGTCGGAGGCCTGCGCCGGCAGATTGCTCAATGGATTGCCTGCGATTATTGACCGGACCCGCGGTCTGATGGCATCGCAGGAGCGCGCACCGTCGGAATGACCGAAGCGCCGCGCCCGCTTGCTGTTCTGGTCAAGGGCTGGCCCCGCCTGTCCGAGACGTTCATCGCGCAGGAACTCGTCGCGCTCGAAGAAGCTGGGCTCCGGTTTGAGCTTTGGTCCTTGAGACATCCGACCGATCAAAAGACCCATCCCTTGCATCGTCGGCTATCCGCCCCTGTTCGTTATCTGCCTGAATACCTGCGGGATGAACCCCATCGGGTCTGGCGAGGGATCCTGCATGCGCGGCGATTGCCGGGATGGAAAGCGGCATGGCGTGCGTTTCGCGCGGATCTGCGGCGCGATCGGACACCCAACCGGGTGCGTCGCTTTGGACAGGCCTGCGTTCTTTGCCGCGAGGTGACAGGAGATGTTCGCGCATTCTACGCGCATTTCTTGCATACCCCGTCATCTGTCGCCCGTTATGCATCGATCCTGATGGGTCTGCCCTGGTCGTTTGCGGCCCATGCCAAGGACATCTGGACATCACCCGACTGGGAACTGGCGGAAAAGCTGAAACCGGCGACCCATGGTGCAGCGTTCGGTGCGACTTGTACGTCCTTTGGTGCGGCGCACCTGCGCGATCTCTCGACCGGTACACCCGTCGATCTGGTCTATCACGGCTTGGACCTAGACCGCTTTCCGGCACCGCCTGAACGCAGGCCACGATCCATTGACGGGCCGTTCCGGATGATCTCGGTCGGTCGTTTGGTTGAGAAAAAGGGATTCGACCGTTTGATCGAAGCGCTGACCCTGTTGCCGGACGATCTGGACTGGCAATGGGTTCATATCGGTGGCAGCCGCGGCGATTATGGCGACATGCTCAAGACGCGGGCTGGCGAATTGGGCCTTGCTGAACGGATCACCTGGATGGGGTCCTGCGACCAGCCCGAGGTGATTGCCGAAATGCGCAAGGCCGACCTTTTCGTTTTGCCCAGTCGCGTCGCAAATGACGGGGACCGCGATGGCCTGCCGAATGTCCTGATGGAAGCAGCGTCGCAATCGCTTCCGATCCTATCGACACCTGTATCGGCAATCCCGGAATTTATCACCGACGGCACCCACGGCCTTTTGCGTGGCGATGCCCCGCAAGAAATCGCGGAGGCGATGGTCTGGGCGGCTCACAATCCACAAGCCACGGAAGAAATGGCCGAGGCTGCGCTTGCTCGGCTGAAGGCCGATTTCACCATGGCACCGGGGATCGCGCATCTGCGGGACCGCCTGAACACATTGACGACAACGGGGCATGCATGCACGTCGCATTCTTCGCCCCGCTGAAACCACCGGACCATCCCACACCTTCGGGGGACCGGGAGATGGGCAGGGCGATCATCGCGGCCCTTCAGCATGGCGACCACCGGGTTTCGGTGGCGTCGACAATCCGATTGCGTGAGGGCGAGGGCAGCACAGAAAAGCAGGCGGCGATAGCCCAAGCCGCATCGCAGGAAGTCGCGCGCCTTACGGCGGACCCGGCGTCGCGCGACTGGGACGTTTGGCTGACCTATCACAACTACTACAAGGCGCCTGATCTTGTCGGTCCGTCCGTCAGCGCCGCCTTGGGTATTCCCTATGCCCAGATTGAATCGACGCGGGCGCGCAAACGGCTGACTGGTCTCTGGGCGGACTTTGCCCATGCGGCTGAGGAGGCGAGTGAGGCGGCCAAAGCCATCTTTTTCTTTACGCAACACGATGCCGAGGCGCTGCAGGCCTATGCCCCCCATGGCCAAAGGCTGATCCATCTGCCGCCGTTCCTGCAGACCTGTACGCTGCCCGATCCGGCGGTTGGCGATGGTCCGATGCTGAGCGTCGGCATGATGCGGCGCGGTGACAAACTGGCATCCTATCGGCTGATCGCCGACACGCTCGCACTGCTTCCTACGTTCGGGTGGCAATTGAATATTGTCGGCGACGGTGAGGCCCGAACCGCCGTCGAGGCGATGATGGCGCCCTTTGGGGACCGGGTCAGCTTTGTCGGCGCTATCGAGAAGGCGCGGTTGTCTGAGATCTACGGGTCATCAAGCCTGTTCTTCTGGCCGGGCGTGAACGAAGCGTTCGGGATGGTTTACCTCGAAGCACAGGCGGCGGGTTTGCCGGTTGTCGCCCAGGATCGCCCCGGTGTGCGGGATATCGTTCATGGGCCGCAGCCACGCGTTTTCGAAGGGCCGGAAGCGATGGCAGCAGTGATCAAAGAGCTGCTCCACAATCCCAAGGACAGGGCGCGCCTTGGTGCCGAGGCACGCACCAAGATCGAACGGCATCATCTGCTCGGCGCGGCTGCTCGGACACTGAGCGAAGGGCTGGAGGCGATCACGTGATCCGTATCGCGCTTCTTCGTCATGGTCCGACAGCATGGAATCGGGAGGGTCGGATCCAGGGTCGGACCGACATACCGCTCGATGCCGGGGGACGTGAGATGGTCAGGGGCTGGACCGTTCCCGAAGAGTGGAGGGGGGCGAACGTCGTCTCCAGCCCGCTATCCCGGGCGATTGAGACCGCCCATGCTGTCACTGGGCAGCCACCCCATATTGCTCCATCTCTAGTCGAAATGGATTGGGGCGACTGGGAGGGGCTGCATGGGGCCGATCTGAGGGCCGACCCGGCAAGCGGCTATTGCGACATCGAAGATTGGGGTTGGGATTTTGCCCCGCCCGGCGGTGAGAGCCTTCACAGCATGCAAGGCCGGTTGATGGATTGGGTGGCAGGGCAGCAAGTCGATACCCTGGCCTTCAGCCATATCGGGGTGATGCGCGTGCTCATGGCCATTGGCACCGGATGGGGATTCTGCGGCCCCCCTCCGTTTTCGATCAAGCGTGGACGGCTTTATTGCCTTACGTGGGACGGTGAACGGCTGACTGCTTCGCTTGATCCCATCAGGGTGATGGAGCAGCCAGCATGAAGGTGATGATCCTGGTAACCCACCTTTTGGGGACGGGGCATTTGTCTCGGGCGCTGACGCTGGGACGGGCCTTTACCGCCCAAGGCCATAGCGTCGATGTGGTTTCGGGCGGTACGCCCGCGCCGCATCTTTCATCTGGCGGAGTGAGGTTGCATCAGCTCGAGCCGGTGAAATCGGACGGCGTTGATTTTTCGCGTTTGCTTGACGCTATGGGCGAGGTCGCTGGTCAGGATGTGCTCGATGCGCGGCGCGGGGATTTGCTCGCGCTCCTTGACGACATTGATCCCGATACTTTAATCACTGAACTCTTCCCCTTCGGTCGAAGGATCTTGCGCGATGAATTCACAACTTTGCTCGGACGGGCGAGGGGACAGGCGCTGATACTCTCGTCGATACGCGACATCGTCCATCCGCCGTCAAAGCCGTCTAAGGTCGCCTATGCCCAATCCACGATCGACGCATTCTATGATGGCGTGCTGGTCCATTCGGATCCTGACCTATTGCCTTTGAGCCTGAGCTGGCCGGACACGGAGGGCTTCGCAGACAAGCTGTTCTACACCGGTTTCGTGGCGCCTGATCCGGCTGAACCGAGTGACGTGGCGCGGGGTGAGGTCATCGTCAGTGCCGGCGGCGGCGCCGTTGGTGGCGGCTTGTTCAAGGCCGCGATAGAAGCTGCGGCCCGATCAGATCGAACTTGGCGTCTGTTGGTTGGTCGCGGCCATGAGGCGCTATTAGATCGTCATTGCGCGCCCAATCTCGTCATAGAGCCTGCACGCCCCGACTTTCGCAACCTTCTGACCGGCGCCGCTGCTTCGGTTTCCCTCTGCGGTTACAACACGGCGATGGACGTATTGCAGGCTGGCGTTCCGGCGGTATTTGTTCCGTTTGACGACGGGAACGAGGTTGAGCAGAGGATCAGGGCCAGGGGTTTGAGTCAACGAATAGGGATCGAGATCTTGTCTGGCGATGCGCTCAGCGGCGCCGCGCTGCATGAGAAGGTGGAAAGCCTGATCAGCGGCCCGCGGCCGGAACCTTTTAAATCGGGATTCAGAGGTGCCGCGAAAACGGTAGAGATCGCGATGCGGCTTTGGAGGGCCCAGAGGACATGAGCGTATCGTGGGCCCCGGTTCGATCTGCTATTCAACGCCATGAGGCCGCGCTCGGGCCGTTGAAGTTCTGGTGGCGGGATGACGATGCCATCGAAGCGACGAGCGCTCTGGACCGGTTGATCCGACTGTCCAAAGACCTCCTGCCGGTGCATCTTGCCATCATTCCGGGGCTGGCGAAGCCGAGCATCGTTGATGCGTTGGTTGATGTACCGGTCATTCCGGTCGTTCACGGATGGCGGCATGAGAACCATCAGGAAACGGGCAAGAAGTCCGAGTACGGGTTCGTCCGCCCTGAAACAGACAAGGAACTGCGGCAAGGGGTTGAACGGCTGAGCGCGCTGTTCGGGTCGCGGCTCTTTCCGATGTTTGTTCCCCCGTGGAACCGTATCGACCAGTCGGTTTTGCCACTGGTTGCTGAAGCCGGTCATACCGCTTTGTCGACGTTTGGTGATCAGCATCTTGGAACCGTCGCGAACCTCACGGTCGTCAACACGGATATCGATCCGATCGACTGGAGGGGTTCGCGCGACCTTGTCGATCCGGAGGTATTGATCCAGGCAATTGCAGGCTTGATTGCCGACCGGATCCAAAACGGTAATCCGCATAAACCCATCGGCCTGCTGACCCATCATCTTGTGCACAGCGATGCGATTTGGCAGTTCACCGAGGCGCTGCTGGGAGAATTTCTGGATTGCGGCGCGGTACCGTGGGAAGGGTCGAGGACGACATGAGCCGCTTGGAGTCTATGCGCCGAAGGTTGTCGGCACAGATCGATGGCCTCAATTGGGCCATTCAGAAAGTCAAGGATCTACAAGGGGATATGCTTGATATCGGCCTCGGTAACGGGCGCACCTATGACCATTTAAGGGAGTATGGAGGGCGTCGCGTCTGGGTCATCGACAGGACGCTCAATTGCCATCCGTCTTGCGTGCCGCCTGCCGAGGATTTTCTCGAGGGGGAGGCCGATGTGATGCTGGCCCGGCTGGCTGAGCGAGGGGAACGGATTGCGCTTGCGCATTACGATCTGGGTTATGGGGCCAAGGATGATGATGTAGCCGAGGCCCTTGCCCTGTCGAAAGCCATTGCCAGGGTCATGGTTCCGGGCGGAATTATCGTTTCACAACAGCCGCTTATGGGATTTGAGCAGATCTGCGGCCCCGATACCATCGACCCGGACCGTTACCTTTTCTACCGGGCCGCCTGACCGCGTGGAAACGTGAGTTGCGCTGCGTGCCGGGGCCGGTTTAGGCTTGGGCAACAATATTTCTGACCCGGAGGAAGCCATGCGCCTGGTCGCTCTACTGCTCTGTTTTTTCGTTTCATCTCAGGCACTTGCGGGGACACTGACGCTGCAACCCGCGAACCCTCAGCCGACGGGGCTGAAATCTGGGCTGGCCGTTGAATACGCATTCCCGCCAGACGTGAAAACGCTGGGCCAGGCCGAGCGGGACCTGCGCCGTGCAAAACCGGGTAAGCCATTGAGCGGGCTGGATTATCGGGACACGGAGGAGGGTGAGCCGACGCTGACCAGCGGACGGGCTGAGAAGGTCGTCGCCCGAATCACAGGATACGTGAAATTTGACTCGCCCGGCGACTATGTCATTGATTTTGTTAGCAATGATGGGGTCAAAGCCAATGTGGGCGGGCAGGAGGTTGTGTTCTTTGACGGGCGGCACACCTGCCAGGAAAGCGCCCCACAGCGGGTGATCGTGCCCGAGGCGGGCTGGTACCCGATAGAAGTCGTTTATTTTCAACGGTATAAGACAGCCTGCCTGCATATGCGGGCGGGCAAGGATGAACCTGATTGGATGCCAAACTCGGCCTTCGGCTACAAGTAACCAACATTTCGCGACCACACCGGCCGGGCGCTTAACCCGGGCTTGGGGGCACCGCGCTAGAACCCAAATCGTGCGTTTTGCGGGTTGAATTGTACGATTTGGATGCGGGGAGAAATGGCCAGAAACGGGGCCATTTCGGCGAATTGTACGATTGGGCCGGCAAAACGTACGTTTTGACCTTTGACCCAACAGGTGTGACAAAATGCGTCCCGGATTTCGCAAGATTTCTTTTTCGGACTTTCGGCAGAACATGTCGAAAGAGATCCAGGTGGTCACTCGGGAACTCGACCATCTGTGGCTCTGCTTTCACGGCCGTCCCAAATGCGCCATCGTCCCGATGCGCGACGAAAAGCTGCTGAGCGATCTGCACGGCTGCCCCTTCGATCAGCTGATGGAGCGGATGGAGATCGACCGTGTCCGCACGATCCGCGGCATGTCGCGGCTGGGCACGTACAAGGCGGAAATTTTCGAAGAGGGCGATTTCAGCCATCCACCGCCGGGCGTGACGGAAGAGGAGTATTGGAACGGCATCAAGGAAAAATACGCCTATGCCAGCGCGGCGGACCGGGCCTATCGGCGGGGCGGAAAGTACACCGGCACGAAGTACTGATGAGAGCGGGGTGCCCGGTTCATCGAGGAATGTTTGGTGAATTGATCTCGGTCAATTTGGTCGCGCCGGAATGTGGCATGATCGACGGTGCCACGATGCCCGGCGGAGGAGCCAACCAAGAACTGTTCCGCCGGGCGGGAATTGGGCTGTAACGAATATCATAGGGTACGACATTGTGAGGAGGGGCGGTCTCTGGGGGGTCGCCCCTTTTGCATGTGGGGGGTCAGAAGGGGTGTTCGCACCATGGCTCGCCAAAGGATGTAGGGTGCGTGGTTCCACGCCCCGGGTTTTGGCGGGGTGCCGCGCGTGCAAGCACACACGCTACGGGTTGCCTTTGACATGCGGGGCCAGTCGGGAGGTCTCGCGCCATGGTCCCCCAAGGGATGTAGGGTGCGTGGTTCCACGCACCGGGTTTTGGCGGCGTGCCGCGCGTGCAAGCACGCACGCTACGGGTTGCTAGGGATCAGAACCATCAAAATAGGCGTCAGGTACAAACTCTCTGATGCTTACTACTAGTTTTTCAAACTGGACCCATGCATTGTCAGCCATTCTATCCGCCACTCTGCTTTCCTTCATAAGGCGATCATATTCGTCTTGTTGAACGATCCGCTCTGGTTTGTAGCCTATGCGCAATGCTCCGCCGACCCTTACTGGCGTAGTGTCCTGTGCTACTTTCAAGCTCAATTCGCTTAGAGCCGCAACAAACTCGCGCAATTGCGATTGGATTTTCTTGTGGCTAAAGAAGATTCTACCGTTATCGAAATCGTCAATCAGTTGCCGCATTGAATAATAAACTTCGACGTCAATATAGTTCCATAGATTCTGGTCGCACAATAAATAACGCAGTTCGCCCTGATGGAGTTTTATAAGTCTCTGGGCAAACTTCTCGTCTGATTTCTTCGCACTAGAAGGTCGTATTTCTTCCGATTGCTTAAGCTCCGTGGCGTGCCAAGCAACTAAGGCGGTCGCAAAAACAAACCACGCCTCTGGATTGTCGGCAAAAGCCATGCTCTCCGGCCACAATAGCCAGACCAGCGCAGCCAGAACAGAGTATCCCGATGCAATTCGAGCTATGGTCTGACTATATCTACTCATCCATCTCCAACGTGCTGATAACTAGTTGCTGCAACTGGGTGCGCTCTCGGTCTTTTTGCTTAGCAAAAAGACCGAGAGCGCACTGTCACTCAAAATGTACGGCTAGCCGTCCATCTTAAGCGCGCTGATGAAAGCCTCCTGCGGGATGTCCACCTTACCGAACTGGCGCATCTTCTTTTTCCCGGCCTTCTGCTTTTCCAGCAGTTTCCGTTTCCGGGTAGCGTCTCCGCCATAGCATTTGGCCGTCACGTCCTTGCGCAGCGCCGATAGCGTTTCCCGCGCAATGACCTTGCCGCCGATCGCCGCCTGGATCGGGATTTTGAACATGTGGCGGGGGATCAGATCCTTGAGCTTTTCGCACATGGCCCGCCCGCGCGCCTCGGCCCGGTCGCGGTGCACCATCATCGAAAGCGCATCCACGGGCTCGTCATTCACCAGCACCTGCATCTTGACCAGATTGTCCTGCCGGTACCCCGTCATCTGGTAGTCGAAGCTGGCATAGCCCTTGGTCACCGATTTCAGCCGGTCGTAGAAGTCGAACACCACCTCGTTGAGCGGCAGGTCATAGACCACCATCGCGCGAGAGCCGGCATAGGTGAGGTCTTCCTGTATCCCCCGCCGGTCCTGGCAAAGCTTCAGCACGTCCCCGAGATATTCGTCCGGAACGAGGATCGTCGCCTTGATCCGCGGTTCTTCGAGGTGGTCCACATGCGTGAGGTCGGGCATGTCGGCGGGGTTGTGCAGTTCGCGCATCGTCCCGTCCTTCATGTAGATGTGGTAGACGACCGAGGGCGCCGTCGTGATCAGCTCGATGTTGTATTCCCGCTCGATCCGGTCGCGGATGACTTCGAGGTGCAAAAGCCCGAGGAACCCGCAGCGGAAGCCGAAGCCGAGTGCGGCGGAGGTTTCCATTTCGGAGGAGAACGAGGCGTCGTTGAGCGCGAGCTTTTCGATCGCGTCCCGCAGGTCTTCGAATTCGGCGCTGTCCACGGGGAAGAGCCCGCAGAAGACGACCGGTTGCGAGGGTTTGAAACCGGGCAGCGGTTCGACCTCATTCCGCTGGTGGGTGATGGTGTCGCCGACGCGGGTGTCGCGGACCTGTTTGATCGAGGCCGTCAGGAACCCGATTTCGCCGGGGCCGAGCACGTCGATCGCCTCCATCTGGGGCCGGAAGACTCCGATCCGGTCGACGTGGTGGATGGTGTTGTTCGAGACGAACTTGATCTTTTCGCCCTTGCGCAGCTGCCCGTCCATGACCCGGACCAGCACGATGACCCCGAGATAGGCGTCGTACCAGCTGTCGACCAGCATCGCCTTGAGCGGCGCGTCGGGGTCGCCCTTGGGGGCGGGAAGCTGATGCACGATCGCTTCGAGCGTTTCGTGGATGCCGATGCCGGTCTTGGCCGAGACCTGGATGGCGCCGGTGGCATCGATCCCGATCACGTCCTCGATCTGTTCGGCAACGCGGTCACAATCAGAGGCAGGCAGGTCGATCTTGTTGAGCACCGGCACGATCTCGTGATCAGCATCGATGGCCTGGTAGACATTGGCCAGCGTCTGCGCCTCGACCCCTTGCGTGCTGTCGACGACCAGCAGCGAGCCCTCGACCGCGCGCATAGAGCGCGACACCTCGTACGCAAAGTCGACATGCCCAGGCGTGTCGATCAGGTTCAGCACATAGGTTTCGCCATCATCGGCCTTGTAGTCGATGCGGACGGTGTTGGCCTTGATCGTGATCCCCCGCTCGCGCTCGATATCCATGGCGTCGAGCAGCTGTTCCTTCATGTCCCGGTCAGCGACCGTGTTGGTCGACTGGATCAGGCGGTCAGCGAGCGTCGATTTCCCGTGGTCGATATGGGCGACGATGGAGAAATTCCGGATATGCGAAAGCGGTGTCATGGCGCAGGATATGGCCCGGTTTTGGGTCCTTGGCAATGGGGCGGCAGTGCCGCAGCCAAGGGCTTGGGTCGGTCGGTTTGGTGAGAGGCTGGGGGTGGAGTAGTTCAAGCGTTGATAGATCGCTTAGGGGGACAAGACGATCATTGTTTATGGGGAGGCGAAGGAATGCACGCAGCCAAAGCGGACGCTAGCTGGTAGACGCGCAGGGCTTTTGCGCGGACGAAGCCAACATTGGCTGGCTCTTTTCAACTTCATTTCAACCAGCATACAACTTCTTATGAGGGGGAGTGAGGAACAGCAAGCGTCGCCAGACTTTTCAGCTCCTCTTGTTTGTTTCAAGGAAGTAAGCCGAGGCTATCACTCCTCCACATTGAATAGCTGACATGGGTACAGTTCAACGACTCGAAGCAAAAAAGATGGTCCTGTTGCGCGACAGAGTATTTGTGCACACTACTGAGGCAGCGTATCTATCTAAGTATAGACCTGGGGCTTGATGATCCGACTATTAGAGTTCTGGTTCCATAGCTAAGGAGTGAAATTTGGACAGGAAGCAAGAGCAATCAACTCGTGAGGGGGGATTGAGAAACCGCATTAGTCAGTTTCTTTTCTGGCTTGGCCCTGTAATGGCAGGATTTAATGTAGCGTCTCACATTGTTGGTTTCTTTGGAATTGGCGCTGTCGCAAGTTGGATAATTGAGCGATGGATACCTTTCACTCGTTGGATATGGACTCAGGTGATCGATTTTCTTAACCTGCCGCAAATACCAGAACTCGAGAAAGATGCTCTAACTACAGTATTCTTTTTCCTACCGCTCGGGATTTGGTCTTTGGTGCCCAAGGCTCGAAATGACGATGATGAAAGGTTCAGAGTTTTAGGTGCGATGACTGGAGCGTTCTTTTTGGCAGTAGTCGGTTCTCATTTTATGCAGGGAATTATGGTTGAGGTAAGAATTGGATATCAAAGTTCTAGTGGCTGGCTGATATCATCAATTATACTTGCAATCTTATTCTTCTCTGCTCTCTTTACAGTTTCGGCAGAGTTTTCCTGGAGCAGTACCGCTGGAAGGGAAGCGGCCTCGCGAGGTAAATATAACATTGATTTCTCCGTAGAAGATCAGCAAGTATCAAAAGTTGATCGAATAAAAAGGCAAACAGAAAAAAACCAAAATCTTTGGCGGTACGTGGCATCGCAGCGGGGGAAAAATGACCACTATTCGCGTCATAGAAAGAATTTACCTCTGCATAATTATCGCTATAAACTTAGCTTAAGCGCAGCAGTTGCCACGTTGGATCAATCCGATCTATTAGATTTTTCTAGAAATACAAGCATTAAGCTTTTTTCACTTTTTGGTTTTTGTCTTATTTTTTTGCTATTCACGGCAATGTTCATCGCATTTTTTGTCACTATCGGTCCTATTGCTGGGTACTGTTTGTTGTTGACAGGCTTCCTATCGGCTTCTTCAGTAGTGCTGTCACCTTATCGTATCTTCGCTGCACTTGGGGTCGTAATCTGTTTCGTGGTATCGGGTCTGTTCTTTGATCTACTTTACCTGGTTATCGGCTTCATTGAAGTGGCCATATCTCCCTAACGGAACAGGTAAATCGAATCGTCGATCAGGCTGCACTTAGTGTAACGAGTCGACCCGGGAGACATCCTGTGGCTATAATACGCTCGGCTTGTCCCCTTTTGCGCAACTTTGCAAATTGCGCTCACCACGCTTGGCTGACCGAAAAGACTTTGTCCGTCGTTACAGGGATAGCTTCGCTCGGGACGTGGAAGTTCTACAGCAAATGCGCCACCGCTTCGCTTATCCGGATGCCCGATCTGGCGGCTTGGTAGAGTGGTCTTGGGGGGCGATCATCGGGGCTGATCCTGCGCTCGATCCAGTGTTGCGCTTGCAGGTGTTGCAGGGTTTTCGAGAGCGCCCGGTCGGTGATCGGGGTGAGCGCGGTTTTGATTTCGCTGAAATGCACCGGTTGTTTGCTGACCGCCAGAACCGGCACCGTCCATGCCCGCCGCAGCAATATGAGTTCGGGCGGTTCGGTTGCGGCCTTGTCGATGGCGCTGGCCATCGCCGCGGCCTTCTTTCCCAATTCCGTTAGCCTGTATTCCGGTCTGAGCGGATGCCCGTGGCCCGGATTGCGCTCCATCAGCCCAAGCGAGACGAGGTGTTGCAGGCTTTGCACAAACGCACTGCGCCCCGCGCCCGAGCGAGGCAGAAGCGCTGCTTGTCGTCCCGGCACCCCCTGATCCAAGAGCGCGAGGATCTTCAGCGACCAGGCCCGCCCGGTTATCTTGACAAGCAAACTTATGTCCATAAAGTATAGTTTATATATTTTTGATCAAAAGGAAAGTTCCATGCCCGTCGTTTCTCTGGATAACACCATCACCCTTGCCCTTTCCGTACGCGATCGTCATGCGAGCGCCGCCTGGTATGGTGAGAAGCTGGGCTTTGATCTGCTGTATCACAGCGACGAGGCCGGCTGGAGTGAGCTTAGCACGTTGACGGACGGCGTGACGCTTGGTCTGGGTGAACAGACGGAGCCCGCACCTGGCAACACCGTTCCCGTCTTTGGCGTATCAGACATCGCGACGGCCCGTCGTCAGCTTGAAGAGGCAGGGGTCCGCTTCGATGGTGAGACCGAGACCATCGAAGGCATGGTCAGCACCGCGACGTTTTACGATCCGGATGGAAATGCCCTGATGTTGGCCGAGGATCTTACCGGCGGCTAGTGTTGAAAGTGTGTCGAGGTCTGCCGGTGCTGGCCGATCAGGCACGTGCCGCCGGTGATCCGACTGCGTTTCAGATCGCGTTGTCGACCGCCTCTGCCGCGCGTGTGATATCCCGTCCGACCCCTTTTGCAGTCTCGCATCCTGCAAGTGCGGCAGTGCCGAGAATGAGTGCTGTGATCAAGACGTAACGCTGCATCGGCCCCTGGTCCTTTTCTCTTTCCATCCGTTTATCGCGGCACTGCCCGCAACGTCAAATCCCCTGTCTTGTCCTTCGTTGTGCCGCCCCACCGTACGGTGGTGTGAGTGGCGGTTAACCCTTTGTTGATACCTGATATCCCGCACCGGCGTAGGGCCGGCATTTGGTTAACGTTTCCGGGTCCGGAACGGCCCCGCGCAAAAGAGGAATTCACATGAACAAGGCAGTGACCGACGGCGTCCTTCTGATGCCCCCTGCATTTGCGAATGGTCTGGATGTCTGGTCGAGCGGCGAAGGAACGCCCGGCTCGGATACTTATGAGAATGCAACAAACGCGGCCTTTGTCCCGGCGGATCAGGATTTTGGCGGGTGCCTTGAGATCCTGAAACAGACCGGCACGGCCCGAGTGCGCTATATGGGTGAAACGCCCATCTTGCCGGGCTGCTATCTGAAGGTCACTGCCCGGATCAAAGCCATCAGCGGCGCCCTTCCAACGGTTCGTATCGGCGCATGGCCCGGCGGTGCGGGCGGTGCCGAAGTCACTGGAATTCCGAGAACCGGTCCAGCCACGACGATCACGGCCTACGGTGACGTTGTCGAGGTATCCGCTATTGTTGGCAGCGGGAACCGCCAGGGCGTGGATATGGTGTGGGGCAGCGAAGCGATTTACGGTCACTTCGGGATCGATCTGACCGGCCCGAATGGTGGCGTTATCCGCCTGGATGACATCACGATTGAAGATGTGACCAGCGTCTTTCACCGCGATCTTCTGGCCCTTGTCGACGTGCGGGACTACGGTGCTGTCGGCAACGGCAACACGGATGACAGTGCGGCTTTTGATGCTGCCAACAGGGCAGCGGGGGGCCGGACGGTTCTGGTTCCGAACGGTGTCTTCCGCCTGAACAGCGATGTCACCTTTGACACGCCGGTCAAATTCGAAGGCACGGTAAGCATGCCTGACACCGCGGTGCTGAGTCTGCGCCGGAACTTCAACCTCGTCAGCTATATTGAAGCCTTCGGCAACGAGACGACTGCGTTCCAGAAGGCGTATCAGGCCCTGCTGAACAATGCTGACCACGAGTCGCTCGATCTGTGTGGTCGCAAGATCTCGGTCAATGCGCCGATCGATATGCAAGCCGCCACGCCCGAGCGCACCAGTTATGCCACCCGCCGGGCCATCCGCAACGGCCAGTTCGAGGCGCAGGGCAACAACTGGACCACCGACGTGGTGAGTTCGCAAGCGACCTACAACACCAACTTTGCCTACACGCTGTCGAATGTGGTGAACGTCGCCAATGTACCTGTCGGTGCACTGGTCGAGGGCGTTGGTGTTGGCCGCGAGGTCTATGTCCGGTCCAAGAACGTCGCGGCAGCCGAAGTCACACTGAGCCGCCCGTTGTACGACGCGGCGGGCACACAGAATTTTACCTTCAGCCGTTTCAAGTACATCCTCGACTTTAGCGGTTATTCGAGCCTGTCGAAATTCATCCTCGATGGCATCGAATTCCAGTGCAACAACAAGTGCAGCGCCATTATGATGGCCGATACAGGTAAGACATTCCAGGTTCAGGATTGTTTTATCAGCCGTCCGAAAGATCGCGGGATCACCTCCAAGGGTACTGCCTGCCAGGGCATGCTGATCGACCGTTGCCAGTTTCTGTCGAGTGAGGATGCCCTGCCGTCGCAGGATCGGGTGAGCATCGGCCTCAACGCCAACTCAAACGACGTCAAGATGCGCAACAATCGTGCGACCCGGTATCGCCACTTCGCCATTCTTTGCGGTCAGAACAACCTTGTCATCGGCAACCACTTTTTCCAGGGCGATGACGTGACTGATGGTATCCGCACGGCGGGCCTGATCCTGGCGACGACCCACACGAGCACGGTTGTCTCGGGCAATTATGTCGACAATTGCTTTATCGAGTGGACGAACGAGCACGACCCGTCGCCCGAGTTCAATTCGGAGTTCAGTTTCAGCGCCTTGTCGATCACGGACAACGTATTCCTGTCAGGCGATGTCGCTCCATGGTTCAGCTACATCGTCATCAAGCCGCACGGTGCCGGCCATTATCTGAATGGTGTCGCGATCACGGGCAACAAGTTCCGCAGCATCAACGGCAATATCGACCGGGCAGAGCGGGTCGATACGAGCTTTGCCGATTTCAACGAGACCCGCCACCGCGACGTTCTGTTTGAGGGCAATTCGTATCACAACGTGTCGGAGCCGGCGGCGAACCCCCTTGTCTTGGAACACACGCAATCGACGGCTGCATCGACGTGGACGATTGGCACCGACAACGCGCTGCCGTTTCTATCGCGGGCCCGGTTTGTGTCATCGGCCATGCCGGTCGGTCGGTTGCAGGCCTCCAACAACGCGACGGTCTTTGCCTCGTGTTACGCAGAGGGCGAGATTGGCACGAACGGAGATCAGTTCCGCCTTGTATGGCCGCAGGCCGTCAAGGGCACGGTTCGGGCCGAGGTGCGCATCGATCGGGTCGCCTGATCAGTCGCTGGGGCGTGTTTTATAGCCCCTCGACCCAATCCAGCATCATCGGTGCCCATTCGTTGGGCACCGTATGCCCGCCGGGGAAGAGGGCCAGTTCGAGCGCCGTTCCGGGCGCGCAACGCACCCAAGACCGGCGCCAGAACGCGCCGTCGGTATCGAACCGGTCACCCCGCAACTGGTCACATCCATTTTCGGCCCGCCAGAGCCGCATGGCATAGAAGACGTCACCCTGAATGAAGGCGTTCGGGTCGTGCACGTCTTCGCCCCTGACCACGCGCCCTTCGAGCGGGACGGTCGTATCGGCCCAACCGTGGGTGTGCAGCATTCGCACGGGGCCGCCGCAATCTGTCGGGTGTGTCCGCCAAAACGCACCGCCGACCGGCACGTAGGCAAAGAATGCATCGGGTGCGGCGCAGGCAAGGTAGTGCGTCATCGATCCGCCAATCGAAAATCCACCCAGCATCATCGCATCCGGATCGAGCCCGAAGCGCTGCGCTGCGTCATCCCGGACCTGCTGTAGAAATGTAATCTCGTCCCGCGCTTGGGGCCATTCGGGGTGGAACGACCAACTGCGCCCGTTGCGCCCCTGTCTTGGCATGCCGTCAGGCGCAATTACCGCAAAACCCCGGTTCAGCGCCGCCGGCACCCAGCGTCTGTTGTTGATCGTGCCAGCACCGGATCCGCCCCAGCCGTGCAGGAACACGATCGTACCACGCACATCGCCATCCGGCAGTTTGATGTGGTAGCTGCCGCCGTCAAGTTCGCATGCATCTGGATCAGTGCCGCATCCGGCCACTGCTGCTGTACCCGCCCAAATCAGTGCGAGCGCCGTCAGAAATTTTCGCATCGCTATCCCTCGGAATAGGCTACCACGGGCAATCCCGAGGCGATCCAGCCGGGCCCTGCGCCCGAACCCAGCATCCCCTCCGGCACATCAAGGATAGCGGTGAAACCGGCCTTGGCCAGCCGGTTAGACATCGCGCGCGAGCGGACACCGCGGGCGCAGATGAGCGCAATGTCACGCCCGGTGTCGCCACCCGCAATCTGGGTCAGTGCGGTGACAAAATCATCGCGTCGCATATCGAGCGGAATGGCCCCTTCGCCAATGCCCGTCCGGCTCCACTCATCGGGTCGGCGGATGTCGATCAGCAGAATGTCGTCCGTCGCAGCCTGCTCATGGGCCTGCGCCACGCTGAGCGCGCGGTCTCCGACAGTGGCGCCGACGTTGAACCAGCGACCGGCAAAGACGCCTCCTCCGATCACGGCGCCTGCCGCCAAAAGCCCAAAACCCCGCCGCGACATGCGCAGCGGGGCCTTTGGCCGGTCGGACTTGGGTTTGACCGGATCGATGCTCACTTACTTGACCGGAGCGGTGCTGGTGAATTTCGGGATCGTCCGATCCGATGCGGCATCTCCTTCGATCCCAACCCAGTTGTTTTCCGCGAGTGTGATGTTGCCGGGAATGTCTTCTTCCCAGAAGCCGACCACGGTTTCGGTGATGTTGAGATAGAGCTTGCCGTCAACAATGCGCCACAGGTTGGGGTTGGCCGGGACCTTGCCGCCCTTCGACACACCATAGGCGCAGTGACCGTCATACTGCGGCGCGTATGCGGCCGGGTCTGCAACGAACTTGTCGCGGTTGGCTTCGGTAGAGAACGCAAAGGTTGCGCCATTGTATTCCGCCGTGATGTCCGATCGGCCCGCGACGGGTGCGGTTTGTTTCTGCCCAACGGGGTTCTGCGGCAGATCGAAATAGGCGACGACGTCGTATCCTGATGCGGCGAAACCTGTTTCGTCGACATATTGCTCGCCTGCAAAGGCGGATGTGACGATGGTCAGCGCGCTGGCTGCCGCGGCAAGGGTGAGGGTAAAGCGGTTCATGGTCGGTGTCCTCGACGGGTTGATGACAGTGCCGAACGTCTCTCTGCTCGGGTGATGCAAAGGATAGGGGTGTCGCGTCAAGCCCGGCACCCCACCTCGCGCCGATGTGAGGGCAGGCGACGGGGCCGTGAATTTTGTGTCGGTTTTGTTTGGGCGGGCTGTGCTGGGGGCGGTGCTCTTGGTGGACAAAGCTGCGTTTGATTGCGTCAGCTTGACTGGCCACTCTAGGCAAATAGTGGGGTTGGAACAAAGCCGCACGCCGTCGAAACGTCAGGCCTTTTGGTTCTTTGTTCCGCTACTTCTGCCTTTCGTCGTTCCGACGTAAACAGAAGCGACTATGACCGAGAGCGCTATGAGACGTTGGACAGTCATGGTTTCATTCAGGAGAACTACGCCGAGTAGTGCGCCACCAACCGGAACTGCAAAGTTCACCTGAGACATACGTGTCGCACCAAGCCGTGGGACAAGATAGAAATAGATCAGGTTCGCGCAAGCGGTGGAAAACAGTCCGAGATAAACAATGGCGCCTAGTGAACTGAAAGTCGGCTCAATCGCATCCACTTCTGCGCCTGACAGCACAACGACCCCGATCATAAATAGCGTTCCCACTATCATCGAACCCGCTGCCATTTCGAGTGCCGGACGTTTGACAAATCGGCGAATGTAGACGGTAGAGGCAGCGTAGCAGAACGTCGCTCCGACAATCGCAAGCTGTCCGGTGAGCTGCGAGCCTATGCCGACGAGCGCAGTAGGTCCGACAAGCAGAACGACACCACACAGGCCGCCGAGAACCCCCAGCGTTGCGCGGAGCGTCAAAGCTTCTTCTGGGACAGCGACTGCCGCAAGCAACAAGGTTGCCATTGGCGCGACACCCATGAGGATCGAGGCAAGCGCGCTGTCGACTGTTTGCTCACCATAGGTAATCAAGAGGAACGGCAAAGCAGAGCCTAACAAACCCGTGGCAGTGTACGAGAACCAGTCACGAACGGTTCTCGACAGTGCCATTCGACGCAACTTCAATGCAGCAAAGATGACAAGGCTGCCAACAAGCATGCGCCCGAGCACCAGTACGGAAGGGTCTAAGCTTGCAACTCCAATCTTGATGACAGCATACGACGAGCTCCACATCGCTGCGAGCAAGAGCCATAGGATGCCGTCAACCGGGTTTTGCTTGCACATGAGATCGCCACCAGACTATGCTACGATAAAAGTAGCAATAGTATGCTACGAAAAATGTAGCAAGAAGATTATGACCTCTGATGATGCCAAGACAGTTCTAAAGGGTGGCGTTCCGGTTCGTGGGTCCAAGACGGGACAGCCGATTATGGTTTTGTTCGACCTTCTGAGCCGTCGTTGGGCAATGGGCATCCTATGGAACCTTGCCGACGAACCTCGAACTTTCCGCGACCTCCAGGTCCGATGTGGTTCGGCATCTCCCAGCGTACTGAACACCCGATTGAAAGAACTTCGCGAAGTTGGCCTGATTGAAAAGGGTAAAGGTGGGTATGTTCTGACGCATACCGGACGTGAATTATTCGAACGCCTAGAGCCATTGGGGGACTGGGCCATGGAGTGGGTGCCTACTCTTTAGACCGCATATCAGCAGTTGGTGACATCCCGATTTCTGGCTTTACATCAAGCGTTTAGTCAGCGCCCAAGCTGCCATTCATGCGCTTTGCAGCGCCGGTTACTCAGAGCTGGAAGCGGAACCACACCTTTCGTGTGCAGGATCCTACTTCAGCATCGGCGGCTTGTCGGGGTCCGATCCAGGCGCTGGCCGGTCGGGGACGCCGGTCGTTTCCGGCTGGGGCAGGTCAAAGCGCAATCCGCATCGCGCCAACCGCGCGGTCACGCTGTCGGACGCGGCGAAGAACCCGACATCCAGCACCCCGGCTTCGATCCCGGAAAAGGTAAGTGCCTCAGACACCGCCTTGGCCAAGGCATCCTCGGCCTCTTCAAGCGCGTCCACGAAGCCGAGCAGGTGACCGGACACCCCGTTCTTCGATTTGGTCCCAACCAGATAGGCCGACCGGGCCAGCCCCGCCGCCGCAGCGAGCTTGGTATCGAGCGCGGTGATCAGGCTTTCGGGCAACCCGGCAGGTGCGGAGAATTCGGCGAACATGCTTTCGACTTGTTCTGGCGCATGGCCGAGAGTGTCGGCCAGCCATGCAACTCCCTGCGCGTCCAGCATGAAAGACGAGGGCGCCACATCGAAGTTCAGCCCCAGCCCCAATCCCTGCCCCGCAAGCAGCGCCGCGATGGCCCGGCCGGATAGGGCCGCATAGGGCGCCGAGCCACCGACGAATTCCGCCAGCCGCTCTTCGCGGTCGAAGGCCAGAACCAGACGATGCGCGCCGGTCTCGAAGATTTCGGGCTTGATCTGGTCGCCGCGAGCTTCTTCCCGCAGCAACAGGAACAGCTCGGCATCCGCGATACGCTCGAAATAGCGCAGGCGGGCCGCGTCGTCCGTCGGCGCGGCCTTCATCGCGGCATGCGCAATGTCGAGCGGAGTTTCAGCCATCAAGCACCTCTTGCACGCGGGATCGAAGCGCCGGCAGCACCTCGGCCTCGAACCACGGGTTCCGTTTGATCCAGCCGGTATTCCGCCATGAGGGATGCGGCAAGGGAAAAACGGCGGGCGCATGGCTGCGCCAGTCCTCGACGGTGGCGGTGACGCCGGTTTTGACGCCAAGGTGCCATTTTTGGGCATATCCGCCCACCAGCAGGATAAGAGGCACGGCACCAACCTCCTCCATCACCTGTGCCCGCCATGTCTGGTGACAGATCGGTGGGGGCGGCAGGTCTGATCCCTTCGCATCGTAGCCGGGAAAGCAAAACCCCATGGGCACGATCGCAAGCCGGGTCTGATCATAAAAGATGTCGCGCCCGATCCCCATCCAATCCCGCAACCGGTCGCCTGACGGATCGTCAAATGGCCGCCCTTTGGCATGGACTTGCGCGCCCGGTGCCTGACCCGCGATGAGAATGCGCGCGCCGGGCTGGAACCAGACGATGGGACGCGGTTGATGAGCGGTGGCCGTCGCCGCAAAGCGATCCGCGCAGATCCGGCATGCCCTCAAGGCTGAGCGTAGGTCGGACATGGGTCCTAGCGGTACCGCGTAGGGTGGCGATGTGCAATCATTTCGAAAATTCTCGAAATAATACTTGCGCCATCTGGTCATTTCTATAATTCTAGAAATATGAAAATAGATTCGCCTGAAAACATCGACCTGACCCTTGCCGCCAGCAGCTTTGCCGCCTTGGGATCGGAACAGCGCCTTGGTGTCTTGCGGACGCTTGTCCGCGCCGGCCCCGAAGGCCTGAGTATCGGAGAGCTGGGCAAGCGGAGCGGTGTGACCGGCTCGACCCTGACCCATCACGTCAAGCTGCTGGCCCAGGCTGGGCTTGTGGACCAACAGCGGCAGGGCCGTTCCATCATCTGTGCCGCCGTGGCCTATGACACCGTCAAGGTGCTGTCCGAATTTCTGCTGAACGAATGCTGCGCCGACAGCGCGGACCCATGTGAGGATCTCGACAATGACTGATACGACACAGACGCAACGGACACAGCGTGCACCATTCGACTGGCGCAAACGGATTGATGGGGCATGGGCCGCCATCGCCGTCATACTGGCCTTGGTGGCGGCGCTCGATCCCGCGCAGTTCTTGCCGACGGTTACCTTTGCAGGGACTGCTCTTGCAAATACGGCACCCTTTATCATCTTTGCAGTGCTCGCCGTCGCCTATCTCAAGGCGACCGGAGCCGAAAACCTGCTGGCCAAGGCGTTCGAGGGCAATCCGGCGCGGATGATCGTGCTTGCGGCACTGCTTGGAGGCTTGTCGCCCTTCTGTTCGTGCGAGGTTATCCCCTTCATCGCCGCGTTGCTGGCCGTCGGGGCGCCGCTGGGGGCCGTGATGGCGTTCTGGCTGGCCTCGCCGCTGATGGATCCGGCCATGTTCCTGATCACCTCAGGGACCCTTGGATGGGATTTTGCCATCGCCAAGACGATGGCCGCCGTCGGCCTGGGCATTTTCGGCGGGTTCGGGACGATGCTGCTGGCCAATTCGCCCGTCTTCGTCGACCCCCTGCGCGAGCGTCCAGCGGTCGGCGGCTGCTGCGGGGTCAAGAAACCCTTTTCGGAAAAGCCAGTCTGGCGGTTCTGGAACGACGGGGACCGGGTTCAGATTTTCCGCCACACCGGGCTGGAAAACGCGCTTTTCCTGCTGAAATGGCTGGCCCTTGCCTATGTCATTGAGGCGCTGATGCTGAGATACATCCCGGCCGAGTTGATCGCGACGGTTCTGGGCGGCAGCGGGCTGTGGCCGATCCTGATGGGCGCCCTTGTCGGCGCACCGGCCTACCTCAACGGCTACGCCGCAGTACCCCTTGTCGATGCGCTGCTTGCGCAGGGCATGGCGAACGGTGCTGCGATGTCTTTCGTCATTGCGGGCGGGGTCAGCAGCATTCCGGCGGCCATCGCGGTCTGGGCATTGGTCAAACCAAGGGTCTTTGCCGCCTATCTGGGCTTTGCCATCACAGGTGCCATGATCGCAGGGCTGGCCTGGCAAGCCGTCGCCTGAAAAGCCCGCCAAAATCCTTAACAGCGTCACAGATCCGCCCCGTGCGGGTCTGTAGATTTATCTGCCGATTGTGGATAAAGTTCCGATTGTCGGTGAACAGACCGTTAAGGACCGTCTGATAGGGCAGGGGCGATGCCCGTAAAACGGGCGCATTAGGCAGAAGCCGGAGCAGCGATGCTTGAGTTCGAAAACGTCAGCAAGTCCTTTTGGACGGGCACCCAGCACAAGGTCATCCTCGACCGGGTGTCGTTCCGCGTGGAACTGGGGCGGTCGCTTGGCATTCTGGCCCCGAACGGCACGGGCAAGACGACGCTGATCAACATGATGGCGGGCCTCGAAAAACCGGATGACGGCGAAATCCGGCGGTCGTGCAACGTGTCCTTTCCGCTGGGGTTCATGGGTGGCGTCGTGAGCAAGATTTCAGCGATGGAAAACGCCCGCTACATCGCCCGGCTTTATGGTCTCGACCCCGACTATGTCGAAAGCTATTGCCGCTGGCTGTGTGGTCTGGGCGAGTATTTTGACCAGCCGCTGGGCACGTACAGTTCGGGTATGCGGGCGCGCTTCAGCTTTGCGCTGATGCTGGCCCTCGATTTCGACATCTACCTCATCGACGAGGGGATGCCGGCCAGCACGGATGTCGAATTCAACAAGAAAGCCGGTGACATCTTGCGCGAACGGCTGCGCACAACAACAATCATAATCGTGTCGCATCAGGCCAGCACGCTGGAAAAGTTTGCGCGTGAGGCTGCAGTTCTGCTGGATGGCAAACTGCACCATTTCGACACATTGGAAGAGGCTAAACGGTTGTATGACTACGAAACCCAAGGCGCGTAAGTTCCGGGTCCGCAGGACGGACACCACCGGCGACGGTGCTGCGGTCGCGCCGCAGCCTGCCGAGGGGGCGGACGCGCCCAAAGACGGCCAGGCGGCGCAGGCCAAGCCGGACCAAGAGATCGCCGAGGGCGATCTGACGCCGCGCCAGATGCGCATGGCCCGCAGGATCGCGTTGCGGCAAGGGATCACGGTTGAATCCGATATCGATGCGGTCCGCAAATTGCGGGAGCGCGGCATCGACCCGTTCCAGAAAGACAGCCGTCTTGAGCTGGTGGCCCCGGCCGGCACAGGCGGTCCGCAGGCCAAGGGTGCCCCCGGTGAAAACGGCAAGGTCGAGGCGGACGGTCAGTTGCCACAAACCGTACCGGGCGGCGGTTTCAACCTGCCCTCGACCGAACAGCTTTCGCCCGCAGAACGCCGCGCACGCGAAATCAAGGACATGCAACAGCAGTTGCTGCGCCGGCGGCAGCGCAAGGTGGCGATGCTTTTTGCCCGGCTTGCCTTCTTTGTTTTCTTGCCCACTGCGATTGCGGGCTACTACTTCTATAGCATCGCGACCCCGATGTATTCGACGGAATCCGAGTTTCTGATCATTCAGTCCGAAGGGTCCGGGGGTGGTGTCGGCGGTCTCTTGTCAGGCACCCAATTCGCCACGAACTCCGACAGCATCGCCACGCAGGGCTATCTGAAGTCGAAGGACGCGATGCTGCGGCTCGACCGTGATGCGGGGTTCAAGGAACACTGGACCCAAAGCTGGATCGATCCGATCCAGCGCCTGACCTCCAGCCCCACCAATGAAGAGGCCTACAAGACTTACAAGAAGAACATCAAAATCGGTTATGACCCGACCGAAGGCGTGATCCGGATGGAGGTCATCGCGGCCAATCCCGAGGTGGCAAAGCAGTTTTCGGAACGCCTGATCGCCTATGCCGAAGAACGGGTGAACAACCTCAGCGACAAGAAGCGTCAGGACCAGATGCGCGACGCGCGCGAGAGCTTTGACAATGCCGTGGACGAACGCCGCGCCGCGCAGGAAGAGCTGGTGCGGCTTCAGCTTGAGGGTTCGACCCTTGATCCCGAGGGGGTCATCGCGGGCCTTCGGGCGCAGATCAACAATGTCGAGCTGCAGTTGCTCGAGAAAGAGCTGCAACTGGCCGCACTTCTGGACAATGCCCGCCCTAACCAGGCCCGGGTGGATGGGGCGCAGTCTGATGTCCGCCGGCTGCAGAACCAGCTCGATCAGCTGAACACCCGGATGACCGATGCCAGCCAGGGTGAGAATTCGCTGGCCCAGCTGACGGTGCGGATCCAGATGGCGCAGGCCGATCTCGCGACCCGTGACGCGCTGCTGCAATCGGCCCTGCAGCAGATGGAGCAGACCCGGACGGAGGCGAACCGGCAGGTCAGGTACCTGACCACCGCCGTGGAGCCGGTTGCCAGCGAAGAGCCGTCATATCCCCGCGCATTCGAGAATACGATCTTGGCATTCCTTATCTTTACGGGCATCTACCTGATGATCTCGCTTACCGCGTCGATCCTGAGGGAACAGGTAACCGCCTAGATGAAACACGTCTCAATCGCCGATCTCACCATCGGCAACGACCGGCCCCTGACCGTCATCGCGGGACCCTGCACGCTTGAAAGCGAAGGGTTGGGGCAGGACATCGCGGGCCAGATGAAAGAGATTTGTGCCGCAGCCGGGGCGCAATACGTATTCAAGGCCAGCTACGATAAGGCCAACCGCACCTCGCTGTCTGGCGGGCGTGGCCTCGGGCTTGAGGCGGGGCTGAAGGCGCTGCAGGCGATAGGCGCCGCAAACGATGTTCCCGTGCTCACAGACGTCCACACAGAAGCACAATGCGCCATCGCCGCCGAGGTGGCCGATATCCTTCAGATCCCCGCGTTTCTGTGCCGCCAGACCGATATGCTGCTCGCCGCGGGCAATACGGGTGCAGTCGTGAATGTCAAAAAGGGGCAGTTTCTGGCGCCGTGGGAGATGCCCAACATCGTCACCAAGATCGAAAGCACGGGCAACGAACGTATCCTGCTGACCGAGCGGGGGACGTCCTTTGGCTACAACACCCTTGTGGCCGACATGCGGGCGCTGCCCCAGATGGCGCAGACCGGCTATCCGGTCGTGATGGATGCGACGCATTCGGTCCAGCAGCCAGGCGGCAAAGGGGGTTCGTCCGGGGGGCAGCGGGAATTTGCACCCGTGATGGCACGGGCCGCCGTGGCCGTCGGAGTGGCGGCTGTTTTCATCGAAACCCACCCCGATCCTGACAACGCGCCGTCTGACGGGCCTAATATGATACACCTGTCCGACATGGGCCAACTGGTTGACACATTGATAGCGTTCGATGCAGTCGCCAAAGCGCGCCCCGTTACGATCTGATGAAGAGTTAGCAGAAAGATATACGATGACACCGGCTTCTATTGTTGCCCAGAACACCTGGGATTTTCTCAAATATCCAATGATTACACCCACCGGTTTTCGCGAATATGATGCGCGCTGGAAATACCCTGACGAGATCAACCTGCCCGGCATGACCGCCCTTGGGCTGGGTCTGGGCACTCAGATGCACAAGCGCGGCATCGCCCCTGTCATCGCCGTGGGCAACGATTATCGCGACTATTCGCTTGCCATCAAAAACGCCCTGATCGTGGGGCTGATGCAGGCCGGCATTCACGTCAAGGATATCGGCCCGGCCCTGTCCCCCATGGCCTATTTCAGCCAGTTCCATCTGGATGTCCCCGCCGTCGCAATGGTAACGGCCAGCCACAATCCCAACGGCTGGACGGGCGTTAAGATGGGGTTTGACCGCCCGCTTACCCACGGACCGGAGGAGATGGCGGAGCTCAAGAACATCGTACTGAACGGCGAAGGGGTGGCCCGCGACGGTGGCCGCTACGAATTCGTCGAAGGGGTGCGCGAGGCGTATCTCGATGACCTTGTGGGCGATTTCAGGATGTCCCGCCCGCTCAAGGTGGTTTGCGCGACGGGCAATGGAACCGCTTCCGCTTTTGCGCCCGAGCTCTTCGAGCGGATGGGCGTCGAGGTTGTGCCGAGCCACAATGAACTCGACTACACCTTCCCCAATTACAACCCGAACCCCGAAGCGATGGAGATGCTGCATGACATGGCAGCATCGGTGAAATCGTCGGGCGCAGATCTTGCGCTTGGGTTTGACGGCGATGGCGACCGCTGCGGTGTCGTGGATGACGAGGGCGAAGAGATCTTTGCGGACAAGGTGGGCGTTATCATGGCCCGCGATCTGGCCAAGATTCACCCCAATTCGACCTTTGTGGCTGACGTCAAATCGACCGGCTTGTTCGCCAGCGACCCTGAATTGCAGAAGCACGGGGTCAAGGCGGATTACTGGAAGACCGGTCACAGCCACATGAAACGCAGGGTCAAGGAGATCGGAGCGCTGGCGGGTTTTGAGAAATCAGGCCATTACTTCCTCGCTGAACCGGTTGGCCGCGGCTACGATTGCGGGATGCGGGTCGCGGTTGAGATCTGCAAACTGATGGACCGCAACCCGGACATGAAGATGTCGGATCTGCGCAAGGCGCTGCCCAAGACCTATTCGACTCCAACGATGTCACCCTATTGCGCTGACACCGAAAAGTACGACACGCTGCAGCGCCTTGTCGAAAAGCTTGAGGCGAAGGCGGCGGCGGGCGAAACGGTTGCCGGTCGCGCGATCAAGGAGGTCGTGACTGTGAACGGCGCCCGCGTGATCCTTGATAACGGGGCATGGGGCTTGGTCCGGGCGTCTTCCAACACCCCGAACCTCGTGGTGGTGTGCGAAAGCCCGGAAAGCGATGACGAGATGCGGGCGATCTTCGCCGATATCGACGCGGTGATCCGGACCGAGCCTAATGTCGGGGAATACGATCAGACGATCTGAGGCAATCGAGTGGGCTGACGGCGGGCCGAAGGGGGCCAATGTTACCATTCGCTGCGGACCGGAAGCTCAGAGGCAGGCGAGCTCTAAGAGCGTGGACAAAACTGCCTTTCGCTGTGTTAGTTGCCAATGTCCGGTTTTGCGAGTACCGCTATTGATGCAGGTTAGGTTTGTCTGATGAATAAATTTGGGTTTGCAGTAGCAGCAGCAGTTCTTGGTGCACTTACGGCAGCAGCTGTTATTGGCCTCAAGTACTCCCAAGCGACGCTGCTTTTTGGCCTAATTTCAGCATTTTCCGCGCCATTGGTCATACACAAAATTTCAAGCGTTGGCTGGGCTGTGGGCATGCTCATAGGTCTCGCTATCTTCGCGAGCTTTCCTTTGAAGAAGCTTTTTCAAGTTGACGGATTCGTAAACGAAACCCCAGTAACCCTGGCGTATGTCGCTATACTCTGGGTAATCGGCTTCGGGTGGAAGAGGGAATGGAGCTAAGCCGACCTCCGTTCATCTTGCAGCATCCGCAACCTTGGACTCTTTCCAGACCTTGGCTAAAAGGCGATCCAATCACGGTTCTGCTGAGTTCCGTCAATGAATGCTCGAGACCGCTTCAGGTCAAACGCTTCATCCTCCAACGCGCAGCATAGAAGCCGCGCCTTACCGCGCTTGCAGGCTTTCACCCAGTTCGCGACTGGCTGCACGGGCGCTGCGGACGATGGCCGGTTCGTGTAGCGTCAGCGGGT
>CAWUIQ010000008.1:0-103586 GCA_963922565.1 uncultured Rhodobacterales bacterium | reverse complement strand
CTGGTCGCGGCAAACGAGGGGCGGATCGAGATACCCGAAGATGGTCTTGCCCGTCGTCACTGGCGCGCGGTCCGGCGCTGGCCGGGGCCGGACCCCGACACGCTGCGCGGTGTGCCCATCACGTTTCTGCATGGCGCGGGCGATCCGGTCTTTCCCTTGCGTGCCGTTACCCGGTTCGCAAAGCGGCTGCCTGATGCGCGGGTCGAAGCCATCCCCGACAGCGGTCATCTTTTGCTGCTGACCCGCCCGACGATCTGGGCCGACATCAACCGAATTTTCGGGTTCTGATCAGCGCTCTTCCCGCACCCGGACCCGCGGACGGGTCTTGGCAATCGGCTGGCAATAGGGCCGCCCCTGCAGCCATCGCGCCATCTCGTCCCGTTTGTTGGACGAGCGCAAAGGCCCCCAATCGGCGGCCACACCGCGCCAGCGCCCATCCTTGACGGCGATGACGCCGTCGCGCGGTACGGTTTCGGCCATGATGCGAATCGCGCAGCTGAGGTTATCCGGTCCGTCGAGCAGCGCCTGACCGCTGCGGGCGCGGCAGCCATAACCCCGCGCGGTCCCGGGCGATATCTGCAACAGCCCGAACCAGCGCCCGCCGCCACCGATGGCGCGGGGGTTCCACGTGCTTTCGTGCTTGGCCAGTGCCGACAGGAACCCGACCCAGAAGGCCCGGCGTCTTTCCGGGTCCGCCTCTGGATAGGCCGGGCACCATGCCGCAATATCAGACGGGGTCACTTCGACCAGGGGCGCACCATGCGCTTCGAGCGCGCCGAGGGCGCTGTAGCTGAAGAGCAAACCGTCTGCGCGATGGCTCCACCGTGTTTGCGGAACGTCACCGCTGCGGGCCGGTGGAGACTGGGCCAGGGCGCTTGCGGCAGTAAGGAACAAGGTGAGAACAACGCACAGTCGAAGCATACCGCGTTATGGTTGAGAGTGGCCCAATTGTGCAAGATCAGTGCTTACGCCGGGTCGCCAGAAACAGTTTTCCGCCTACGACGCGGATTGTTCGCCAGCCGCGGCCATAATCCGAAAAATGAGCCAGCCAAGGCTTTTGAATACCCCGGCCCGGTCACGTTTCGGCCCCAATGCTTGGGCATTCAGAGGGTGTAACGAGTATATATGGTAGTGATGGCACTTGCAGGACACTTTCGGAGTCACCTGCCCTGGTTGGGGCGTGTTTCAGTTCAACCCGTTGTCGAGGAGGCCCCGGATGATGTCCTGCAAGTCGCTTTAGGCGACCACAGGACGTCACCATCGCCGGCACTTGCCCGCGCGATGACCTTGCCCGTGCCGGATCCTGCCGCTGAGCAGACCCTGCGGGACACCCAGTTCGAACTGGGTCAGAACCTGGCCCGCCAGGAACGCTGGAAAACACTCGCGCAGGCCCTTTCAGAGGCGGATCAAAACCGCGAGAAAACCCTGTGCGGGACACCCTATGCAGCGCTGATCGCCTTTGGGGCCCGGGCCGACATCGTCATGATGGCCCGCGACGCCCTGAGCAACGGCGAAGCACCCGACCCTGAAATCGTGAATGCCGGCGTCCATGAGCTCGAATCGATCCTCAGCGAGTATGCGGACGAACCCTATGTCGCGGTGATCCTCGCGCTGACCCACATCGATGTGGGCACGGCTTGGAAGGAAAACGCGCGGCAGGTCATGCGACCCCGCAAGGCCGAAGCCCGCTTTGCCGCCCATATCGAGCGCGCCGCCGAGCTTTTGGATCGGATCGACGCGCGTGAGATCGGCTCGCCCCTTATCGCTTCGGCCAAATGTGCCCTGACAAGCGGCGGTGACCTGCCCGCGAGCCAGCTGATCGAGCAGTTCGAGGTCTGGATCGATCTCGACCCGAGGGACATGGAACCCTATCGCCGGCTGGGTCATCTGCTTTTGACCGGTCGGCAGGCCAATCGGGTTTTGCTGGAACGCACGGCACGTCAGCTTGCGGCGCGCACGGCGGATGTCTGGGGCGCGGGCGCCTATGCCTTTGTCCTGATGGACGCGGCTGCATCGGATGTCCTGGTGCTGGGGATGCTTGACGCGACACTGTTCGTCGATGGTTTGCGCAACGCGCTGCGTCTCGGCGCTGATCCTTATATCGCCAATATGCTGGCGGCCTATTGCGCCTGCCGGATGAATCTTGGCCGGTTGCAAAACGAAGCGGCCTTTATGAACCAGCGCGAAATCGCGACATCCATCGACTGGATCGTGCGGGATCACCTGCGCCAGGTCCATCCGCTGGTCTGGGCCGAAGCCAGCGCGCAGCTTAATGAAGAAAGCAGTGCAGAGCACGTTGTGGCGAACGGATATGCCGAGGCGCTGCGGGTCCTGAGCGATGTCTTTCGCCGCGAACCGTCACTGAACCCGGCCTAAACCACCACTCGCATCAGGTCGCAGGGGCAACCCTGCGACCTGCCGCGGCCAGCAGGGCATGCGAATAGATTTTGTGCGCCCCGAGCAGGCTATGGAAAACCGGCCCGAGCGTCGGCTTCCCACCCCGCCCTTTCACGGGCAGAACCACCGATCCGAAAAACAGACGCGTCCCGGTGCCATCGGGCTGGGCCGAGAGCCATGACTTGGTCCGCCCGGCCTTGTCGGCGAGCAGGATTTCGGCGTCTCGCCGCGCTTCGACCCGCCAGGCCGCGAACGATTGGGCCTCGCCCGTGGCGAGCGCCTTGACATCGGCGTCGGTTGACGGGGATTTGGCCATGACCCGCAGCACCAGCCGTTCGGCCTTGAAAAGCGGGCTGGTATAGAAGGCCTCGATCAGCTCGGCGAGGCTGATATGCCCATCGTGCCAGGTTGCGTAGCAATCGACATAAACGCCCTCGATCCGCTCGTGATCGGCGAGAAGCGAGCTCTCGGGGGCTGGAATCGGTTCGACCTGGGCCATGACACCGAAAGTGTGCCGGCGCCCGCCCAGTCTGCCCAGCGGTCGAACCGTCGCATCAGAGCGGCTTGCGCGCCACGATGAAATGACCCCACGTCCGCTTGTTGTGATTGGCGCGCTCGACGATTTCCAGCCCGGCCCGTTCGACCATGTTGGCCACGTCATCGGGGCGCAGGAACGACACGAAAGGCGCTTTGCCAAAGAACTGCATCACCCGGATCATCGGCCTCAGCATGAGATTGCCCCCAAGGCATGGCGTCTTCGAGACAAAGAACCCGCCGGGTTTGAGCACGTCGTGAAAGCGGCGCAGCGCGCTTTGCGGGTTGGGAACGAGGTGGATGAGGTTGAACGCCAGGACCGCATCGAAGCTGTCGTTCCCGAACTGGTTCAGCGTTTCATCCGCGACCTCGAAGCGGACATTACCGGTGTCTTTCCCTTTTTCGCGGGCGATTGCGATCATTTCGCTGGCCACATCCGTCGCCACGATCTCAGCCGCCGCATCGGCCAGTTTGAGCGCGGTTGTCCCCGTGCCGCATCCGGCCTCAAGCACCTTATCCGTTGCTTTCAAATAGCTCCGCGTCCGGTCCAGCGTATGGGCGTAGGCGGCCTCGTCCGCGACGGGGCGTTTGGCGTAACCGCGGGCTGCTTTATTCCAAAATACTGCATTGTTGGTCATGATTGTGCTCCTTTGCGGGGGCGTATAGATATGCAGAAATCACCGGTAAATTCTCCAAATACGCATCGAATATATACGAAAACGCATGAATTGGCAGAGTGTAACATTCGACTGGAACCAGGTCCGCGCGTTCCTCGTGACGGCGGAAGAGGGTTCGCTCAGCGCGGCATCCCGTGCGCTTGGTCTGACCCAACCCACCCTCAGCCGGCAGGTCGCGGCGCTGGAAGAGGCGCTTGAGGTTACGCTGTTCGAACGGGTTGGCCGGGGCCTGACGCTGACCGATACGGGCCACATGCTGCTGGATCACGTCCGCGAGATGGGCGAGGCGGCAGGACGCGTTTCACTGGCCGCGAGCGGACAGGTGCAGGCGATCGAGGGCCGGGTGTCGATCACCGCGACCGATCTGACCTCGGCCTATGTGTTGCCGCCGATCCTGCGGCGCCTGGCGGACATCGCGCCTGGCATCACCTTCGATATCGTCGCCTCGAACGAGATACAGGATCTGCGGCGCCGCGAGGCTGACATCGCCCTGCGCCATGCTCGTCCGACCCAGCCGGATCTGATCGCCAAGCGGTTGCGGGACACGACGGCGAACCTTTATGCGACCGATGCATATTTCGAACGTCACGGGCGCCCGAAGACAATCGAGGATCTGGAGCAGGCGACCTATGTCGGCTACGGCCCCGCGGACGAGATGGTCGCGGCCCTGAAACAGACGGGCCTCAACCTCAAGCCCGGGCAGTTCCGTTACAGCAGCCGGAACGGCCATGTCGTGTGGGAGATGGTGCGGGCCGGGCTGGGCATCGCGATCATGGTCGACAACATGACCGAGCTAACGGGCTTTGGCGAGGTCGTCACGCCTGCATTCAATCCCATCCCGATCCCGCTGTGGCTGACCGTTCACCGCGAGTTGCACACCAACCGCCGCATTCGTCTTGTCTTTGACGTGCTGGCCCAAGAGCTGGGCGGTACCGCTTCCTAGTTCGTCAACGGCCAAATGAACGGAATCAGCGCAGAGGCAAGCAATCCGACCGTGAGGTTCAGCGGGATGCCCACGCGCATGAAGTCGGTGAACTTGTAGCCGCCTGGCCCGTAGACCAGCATGTTGGTCTGATACCCGATCGGCGTGGCGAAGGATGCGCTGGCGGCGACCATGACCGCGACGACCAGCGCACGGGCATCAAGCCCCAATGCCTGCCCCAGCCCGATGGCAATCGGCGTCATCACTACGGCGACCGCGTTGTTCGATACCAGTTCGGTCAGGACGGAGGTCAGCAGATAGACAGCCCAGATGATCAGGAAGGGCGGTAGTGCCATAAGCCCCGGCGCGATGGCCTCGACGATGAGCGTAACCGCGCCTGAACTTTCGAGCGCGGCCCCGATGGCCAGCATCGCAAAGATCAACGCCAGCAAACGACCATCGACAAAGGAAAACGCCTCGTCCGCGTCGATGCAGCGCGTGACCAGGACGATGGCGACGGCAAGGATGGCCAGCATCAGGATCGGCGCCAGCCCCAGTGCCGCCAGAACCACGATGCCAAGGATGGCCCCGATTGCGATAGGTGCGTGGCTGCGTCGGTATTCCCGGTCCGATGGGGCCGACACGTCGACCATGTCCATATCCGCCGCGAGCCGCTGGATATCGGCCGGTGCGCCTTCGAGCAGAAGCGTGTCGCCCACCTTGATCGTCAGGTCATCGAGCTGCCCGATATTCTGGTTCCGCCGGTGCACCGCCAGCGGATAGACACCGTACCGCCGCCGCAGCCGCATTGCACCCAGCTTGCGCCCCACCATCCGGCAGCCCGGGGTGATCAGCACCTCGACCGTCGTCGTCTCGACGGCCGAAACCTGATCGACCCGCCGCAATTCGCGGTTGCGCTGCAGGCTCAGTAGTTCGGTCATCTGGGTCCGCAGGATCACGCGGTCGCCCATCTGCAATTCGACGCCCTTGAGGTTGCGCCGCAGCGATATGTCACCGCGAATGACGTCGACCAGCCGCACACCTTCGCGCTTGAAAAGCTGGACACCGGTCACCTCGCGCCCGATCAGGTTGGATCCGGGCGGGATTACGGCCTCGGTAAAAAACTTCATTTTGCTGCGGTCCGACAACAGCCCTGCCATGCTGTCCCGGGCGGGCAGCAGCCTTGGGGCCACGAAACGCAGATAGACCATGCCGTAGATCACCAGCACGATGGCCAGCGGCGTGACCTCGAAGATCGTGAAGGGCTCAAGGCCCCGGCTGCGCGCGACACCGTCAACCAGCAGGTTTGTCGAAGTCCCGATCAGGGTGAGCGTACCGCCAAGGATCGCGGCATAGCTGAGCGGGATCAACAGCTTGGACGGTGCCAGCCCCATCGTCTTGGCCAGTTGGGTAAATACCGGAATCATCACAACGACAACAGGCGTGTTCGACACGATGGCCGATGCGAGGATGACGAACAGCATCAAGAGCGCGATGGCAAAGGCGGGGTTGGTCTTGGCCTGTCGGTCGGCCAGCCCGGTCAGGCTTTCCAGCGCCCCAGTCCGCACCAGCGCCCCCATGATCAGGAACATGGCGGCGATGGTCCATGGCGCGGGGTTCGACAGGACGGCCAGTGCGTTTTCGTAAGGCAGCGCCCCGATCAGCAGCATGAGCGAAACACCGGCTATGGCGACAACCTCGGCCGGGAAGGCTTCGCGCAGGAACAGCACGAACATGACGGCGACGACGGTCAGCGTCAGTATCGCCAGTCCCGTCTGGGAAAGCTCGAATAAGCCCATATGTATCTGTTCCGAAACTCGGGTCAGGCGCCAGTTTCGCCGATTGCCTGTTTGCCTTCAAGCCTTTGCGCAGCGGCACGCGGTTGCACCAGATACATACCGATCAGCATAAGGCCAAGCGCGACCCAGACCGTCGAGGGATAGCTTTCGCCGAAAAAGAGCCGCGCCCAGAAGAGCCCGAACAGCGTCACGAGATAGCTGACCTGCACGGCAAAGACGGCCCCGGCCCGCCCGACCAGCCAGACGTACCCGGCATAGGTCAGAACATGCACGGTGGAATTGGCCACCTGCGCGATGTCGGGCGCCCCGTAAGGTGGCAGCGGGCTGATCCACTGCCCCGACCCAAGGGCCAGCGGCAAGGCAATGATCGTGCCCACGGCTGACGCCCCCCAGAGCACCTGCATCGGGTCGAGCCCCGCCGTCCCCCACCGGGCGACGTAATTCCCTTCGAACGCATAGAAGAGGCCCGAGATCAGCCCGATCATAACCCAGAAGGCCGGGATCGCCACGCTGGTATCGGCTCCGGGCAGAACGATGAGCAGGATGGCGGTCAGCCCCAGCACCAGCCCCAAGAGCCGCCGCCATGCGAACCGGTCCGTCCCTAGGGCCAGCGCGATCGGAAAGGCCCACATCGGAACCATCGACAACAAGATCGACAGGATCCCCGACGGCAGGTGCACGGCGGCCTGATAGCTGGCCGTGTTGGGCAGAACCGACCCGATCAGCGCAATGATCAGATAGACCCGCATGACAGACCTGTTGATAGGCAGGGCGATACCCCGCAACGCCCCAATGAGGCTCATCACGAGGAACCCCAGCGCCATCTGCCAGAAGAGCAGGCCAAAATGCTTGTAGCCTTCGCTGACCGCGATCTTGGTGAGGGGTTGAGTTATGCCCCACCCTGCCCCGAGCACCAGCAGCACCGCGACATAAAGGCTGACATCGCGCCGGCTCATGGGTGGCTGGGCTGCAAAAGGCCGCCATGGCGGATCGGTGTGACGCTTATGGCCTTGCCGCCCTGGCCGATCTCGACCAGAACGCCGGACAACGTGACCTCGCCCATGGCCGGGGTGAAGCGTTCGCGCGGCATCCCGGTGATGAAGCGGCGCAGCGGCTCATCACGCTGCATGCCGATGACCGAATTGTAATCGCCGCACATTCCCGCATCGGTCAGATAGGCGCATCCCTTGGGCAGGATCATCGCATCGGCGGTCGGCACATGGGTGTGGGTGCCGACACACAGGCTGGCCCGCCCGTCGCACCAATGCCCCATGGCCATCTTTTCGGATGTGGCCTCACAATGGAAATCGACGACGATCGCATCGACGGCCCCGCCCAGCGGATGGGTACGGAACACCGTTTCAAGTGCCGAAAACGGATCGTCGAAGGGTCGCTTCATGAAGACTTGCCCAAGCGCCTGCGTCACGAGGATCTTCTTGCCTGCAGCGGAAAAGACCCGGGCGCCTTTGCCCGGCGCGGCCTTGGAATAGTTGAGGGGCCGGATGATCCGGGGCTCGCCCTCGATGAACTGCAGCATGTCCTTTTGATCGAACGCGTGGTCCCCAAGCGTCAGGCAATCCGCACCGGAATCCAGGATTTCCTTTGCATGGGCGCCGGACAAGCCCATGCCGCCGGTCGCGTTCTCGCCATTGATAACGACGAAATCCAGCGCCCAAGCCTCGCGCAAACGCGGTAGATGGTCGGCGATGGCCCTACGCCCCGCCCGACCCATAACATCCCCCAGAAAAAGCAGTCTCATACTGGAATGGGTAGGCCGCGGCATGACCGAGGGCAAGAGGCGACGATTAGGTTGGGCATGCGGGCCCGATCTGCCCATTTTTTCAGCGATGCCCACGGCATTGGCCGCGGGCTTCTATTTCCGATTGCAGCCCGGCCGGAATGCCATTCAATTTGTAGAAAAGTGCCACAGCGCCGCCGTTTTCGACGCGTACGCGCTGACTTTACAGAAATTTCGTTTGTTTTTTCGTGGCGTGACAGATGGCAGATATTCTCGACGGCTTGCTTATCAGCGAGATACTGGCTGACAACGCCGGGTCGAGCGCCACCGACACGGACGGTGACGGGCAGGCCAACAAAGCCGACGAATTCGTCGAAATCCAGAATTCAACCGGTGCGCCGATCGCGCTCGACGGGTATCAGCTCTGGTCCGAGAAAGTCGGCATGCTCTATTCCTTTGCCGCTGGGGACACCATTGCCGCGAATGGAACCGCGACAGTGGTTGCGAACTATACCGGGGCAGAGCCGCCGGGATACTTCGATGCCGGCGAAGCCAACAATGTCAACTGGCTGCCGGATGGCGAGGGCCAGAAATTCGATTCGATCTTTCTGGTCAATTCCAACACGGGCGAATACGTCGTCCTGTCCTACGGCGACCCGCCTCGCACCCCCACCCTGCCCTCTGGCTTTACCGGCACGACGCAGATTGGCGCGGGCGAGCAGATCGACAGCAACGCACCCAACGGCGCTGCCTTTGCGCGGGACGTGACGGGCGACTTTGTCGAAACGTCGCCAACGCCCGACACGCCCGGTGTGGTCTGTTTTCTGAAGGGGACACGGATCGCCACGGCGCGCGGCGAGATCGCCGTGGAAGGCCTGCGCGCCGGTGATCGCGTCGTTACCCGTGACCATGGTGTTTTGCCGCTGATCGGTCTGCGCCGCCAGTCCATCACCCGCGCCCGGTTCGCGGCCCTCGGTATGGAAGCCCCTGTCATGCTGGGGCCACAGGGCCCCGCCCTATCACCCGCGCACCGGGTTCTTGTCGCCACAAGCGTCGTCTGCCTCGTCTCCGGCGCCGAGGCGGCATTCGTGACGGCACAGCAGATGTGCGATGCCCGCCTTGCCTCGGTCGTGCCCGTCCCGGCCATTGTCGAGTACTTTCACGTCCTGCTGCCCGAACATGCGGCCGTGGCTGCGTCCGGGCATTGGGTTGAAAGCCTGCACAGGCCCGAAGGCCCCTGCGCCGAGGCGTCGGCATCCGGTATCTGGATCGCGGGCGATGCCGCAGATATCGAGAAGACCCGGCACGGAGAGAGCGCCTATCCGGTTCTGAAAAGCTACGAAGCGCGGGTCGTCCTGCACGCGGTGAATGCGGAGCCGCAGATCGTCGCTGCCTGACCGTCGCGGCGACTTATGAGCCAGCCCCCTGGCGGCTAGTCTCCACTACACCCTGATCCGTGACAATCATGTCGAGCTTCTGATCCGTCGGTTCCAGCGGCAGCGCCGCATCTTCCTGTGCGGCATATGCAAAACCGATGGCCAGAACCGCACGGCTGGACCGCAGCTCTTCCAGCGTACGGTCATAGAACCCGCCGCCATATCCAAGCCTCGCGCCGTCGCGGGTGTAGGCGACAAGGGGCACGATCAGGATTTCGGGCGTCAGGAAGTCATCCACTTCGGGCACCGATACGCCAAACGGTCCTGCCCGCAGCGGCCCGTCCGGCAACCAGCGCGAAAACTGCAATGGCAGGCCGTCACCCTGGATCACCGGTACGGCAACCGGACCATGAGCCGCCGCTTCGGTCATCGCCGGGATGGGGTCGATTTCGGAGCGGATGGGCAGGTATCCGGCAATGGGGACACCACGATAGCCCGCCAGAACGGATGACAGTACCCCGGCGCCCGCGCCGGTGTCGAGATGATGGGCCGCCCGCCGGCGGGAGAACGCGGCTTTGCGAGCCTCAGCCTTGCGGGCGGTCAGGTCCATGGCACAGACTCCAAGGGACGGCGGGCGGGGCGTCTCTGGCCGCATGGCCAGATAGCGTCGTCCGGTCCATCCCTCACATCAACACCAATGTCGCTAGGCCAAGGAAGGCCAGAAAACCCACCACATCCGTCACCGTGGTTACGAAGGTGCCGGACGCCAGGGCCGGGTCTACCCCCGCGCGATCCAGAACCACGGGCACGATGATCCCCGCCAGGCCTGCCACCACGAGGTTCACGACCATCGCGACCGCGATCACCGCACCGAGGACCGGAGAGCCGAACCAAACGAGGCTGACAATCGCCATCACCACCGCAAAGACCACACCATTGATCAAACCCACGGAGGCTTCGCGCCAGATCACCCGCCATACGTTCGACCCCGTCAGGTCCTTTGTCGCGATGGCGCGCACCGCAACCGTCAGCGACTGCGTCCCGGCATTGCCGCCCATCGAGGCGACGATCGGCATCAGAACGGCAAGCGCCACAATCCGCGCCAGCGCCTCTTCGAATTGCGCGATGACGACCGAGGCCAGCACCGCCGTTGCAAGATTGACCGCGAGCCACGGCAACCGCTGGCGGGTCGTATTGACGACATTGTCGCTGAGCGAGCTTTCCTCGCCCACCCCGGCCAGCCGCAGAATGTCCTCTTCATGCTCTTCATCCAGCACCGCCATCGCGTCATCGATGGTGATCTGACCGATCAGGCGGCCCTCTTCGTCGACCACCGGGGCGGAAATCAGGTGATATTGGTTGAAGGCATAGGCGACATCGCCTTCATCCTGCGCCGCGGGGATGATCTGAAACGTATCCTCCGTCAAATCCGTCAACGGAACATCCCGCCGCGATCGCATCAGCTTGCCCAGCGTCACGTTGCCGACCGGGTGCAGGCGCGGATCGACCAGCACGATGTGATAGAACTGGTTGGGCAGCGCGCTTTCGTCTGCCGATCGCAGATAGTCGATGGCATCGCCTACGGTCCAGTGTTCGGGCGCCATCACCACCTCGCGCTGCATCAGGCGGCCAGCGGAGTATTCTGGATAGCTGAGCGCCTGTTCAACGGCCACCCGATCCGCGTCTTCCAGCGCGTCGAGGATGGCTTCCTGTTGCGGCGCGTCCAGATCCTCGACCAGATCGACGACGTCGTCGCTGTCCAGATCGCGGACCGCATCGGCCAGAATATGCGGCTGCAGGACCGCGATCACCTCTTCGCGTACGGCCTCGTCAAGTTCCGACAGGATATCGCCGTCGAATTCCTTGTCGTAAAGGCGGACAAGGCGCGACCGGTCAAAGCTGTTGATCTGTTCCAGAAGGTCGGCGATGTCGGCCGCGTGCAGCGGCTCCATCAGGCTCAGGAGCTGTTCGCGATCCTCGATATCGACCGCGTAAAGGATCGCGGCGACGTCCTTGCGTCCAAGGCTGTAATCGTCTGCCGGGGTCTCACTCACATCGCTTTCGTCCGACATCGCTGACCCCTTCATTCTCGTTCCGCGTGGACCATAAGCGGCACCCTGAGCAAGAACAATGGGCCGCACCGCTTTTCGCTTTCACCGCCCGGCGGAGGATGGTCAAAAGGGGTATGGCTGATCTGATCCTTGGCGATATCCTGCTTTTTGACGGCGATCCGTTTGCCGCGCCGTGGCACGAAGCCGTTCGCGTCGAAACCGGTGCAGTGCTGGTCGAGGGCGGCAAGATCACGGCCATCGGCGAGCCGGATGAACTGAGGCGGCCAGAAGCCAGGGTTCACGATTTCAGCGGCCATCTGATCTGCCCCGGCTTTGTCGACGCCCATGCGCATTATCCGCAGACCTCCATCATCGCGAGCTGGGGCAAGCGCCTGATCGATTGGCTGAACACCTACACCTTTCCCGAAGAGATGCGGCTGGCCGATCCGGCCTATGCCAGCGCCATCGCGGCCCGCTATCTCGATCTGCTGCTGGCCAACGGGACCACGTCCGTTGCAAGCTATTGCACGATCCACCCGCACAGCGTCGACGCCATTTTCGAGGCGGCCGAGGTGCGGGGCATGGCTGTGGTCGCGGGCAAGACCTGCATGGATCGCAATGCCCCGGACGGCCTGCGTGACACCGCCCGATCCGCCTATGACGACAGCAAGGCGCTGATCGAAGCCTGGCATGGCAAGGGCCGTGCCCGCTATGCCATCACACCGCGCTTTTCCCCCACCTCGACGCCCGAGCAACTGGCGGCCCTGGGCGCGCTCTGGTCCGAGCATCCGACCTGCGTGATGCAGACCCATCTGAGCGAACAGGTGGACGAGATCGCGTGGGTCAAAGAGCTGTACCCGAACGCCCGCGATTACCTCGACACGTATGAAATGCACGGGCTGCTGGGTGAGCGCGGCCTTTACGGCCACGCCATTCATCTGGAGCCGCGCGAACGGGATCGACTGGCAGAGATCGGCGCGGGGCTGGTCCATTGTCCGACCTCGAACACGTTCATCGGGTCGGGCCTTTTCGACATGACCCTCGCCTCGACCATGCCCGTTGGGCTGGCCACCGATACCGGTGGCGGATCGTCCTTTTCCATGCTGCGAACGATGGCTGCGGCCTATGAGATCGCACAATTGCGGAGCAACGCCCTGCATCCCGCGCAGCTATTGTGGCTGGCGACGGCCGGGTCGGCGCGGGTGCTGCATCGTGGTGACGAGATCGGGCGTATCGCACCGGGAATGGCGGCGGATCTAACGATCCTCGATCTGCAGTCGACCCCGGCAATCGCGCAACGCAGCGCCATGGCTACCGACGTGTGGGAGGCGGTCTTTCCCACGATCATGATGGGTGATGATCGGGCCATTGCCGCGGTCTGGGTGAATGGCCGCAAGGTGGGCGGCTAGGCCCTTGCCAGCGCCTCGGCCATACGGTTCTGTTTGGCAATCGTGCTGCCCAAATCAATCGTAGTGACGTGGCCATCTCTCACAATCTGACGCCCTTCGACGAAAAGATCGCGGACGGTTGTTGGCCCGGCCAGCAGCAGGGCAGCCGGGTCCCAGGACCCCGCGCTTTCAATGCCGGAGACCTCCCAGATCGCGATATCGGCACGCTTACCCGGTGCGATCTGGCCTACGTCGTCGCGGCCCAGCACCTGCGCCCCGCCGCGTGTAGCGATCCACAACGCCTCACGCGGGCTCATGGCTTCGGCCCCTTGCGCAACCCGCTGGAGCAGCATCGCCTGTCGTGCCTCGGCCATGAGATTGCCCGCGTCGTTAGACGCTGATCCGTCGACCCCCAGCCCCACTGGCACGCCCGCGTCGCGCATGGCCCGGAGGGGCGCGATGCCAGATCCCAGCCGACAATTCGAGCAGGGGCAATGCGCCACGCCGGTCCCGGTTCGGGCAAAAAGGTCAATCTCGGCCGCGTCCAGTTTCACACAATGCGCATGCCAGACATCCGGGCCAACCCAACCCAGCTCTTCGGCATATTGCCCCGGGCGACAGCCGAAGTTTTCCATACTATAGCGTATGTCCTCGTCATTCTCGGCCAGATGGGTATGCAGCATCACGCCCTTGTCCCGCGCCAGCAGCGCGGCCTCGCGCATCAGGTCCCGGCTAACCGAAAACGGGGAACAGGGCGCGACGCCCACGCGGCACATCGATCCGGGCGACGGGTCGTGGAAGGTGTCGATCACGCGGACGCAATCGGCGAGGATCGCCTCTTCGTCCTCGACCAATGCGTCGGGCGGCAGGCCGCCCGCGCTTTCCCCGATACTCATCGCGCCCCGGGTGGGATGAAACCGAAGACCGAGTTCGGCGGCGGCATGGATCGTGTCATCAAGCCGTGCACCGTTCGGATAGAGATAGAGGTGATCGGATGACAGCGTGCAGCCCGAAAGTGCCAGCTCGGCCAGCCCGATTTTTGCTGAGACATGAAAGTGTTCGGGCGTGAAACGCGCCCAGATCGGATAGAGTGCTTGCAACCATCCAAATAGGAGCGCGTTTTGCCCCGCAGGCACCGCGCGCGTCAGCGTTTGGTAGAGATGGTGGTGAGTGTTGACGAGGCCCGGTGTCACGACGCAGCCCCGTGCGTCAATGATCTCACCGTCGGCCTGCAGATTCTTTCCGACTGCAGCGATCACGCCATCGCGGATCAGGATATCGACGCCTGTTTTTTCGTCACCGTCATCATTCATCGTGACAACGGTGTCGGCTGCCCGGATTAGGATGGCGGTCATGCGAAGGGGCGCAACAGGCCCAGCGCTTCTGCATGCAGCGCCGGGTTGGCGGCGGCCAGAGCCCGGCCGCCCTCATGCACCGGCGCGCCTGTCCAGTCGGTGACCACCCCACCCGCGGCTTCGATGAGCGCAATGGGGGCCTGAATGTCGTAGGCGGCAAGACCCGCTTCGATCACAAGATCAACCTGCCCTGCGGCGACGAGGGCGTAGGCATAGCAATCCATCCCGTAGCGGACGAGGCGCGTTCGGGCCGCGACGGCCTCGAACCCGGCACGCTCCTGCGCGGTGCCAACTTCGGGGAAGGTGGTAAACAGGATCGCCTCATCCAGTCCTTGCGTCGGACGGGCCTTTAGCGCGGTTCGCCCCTGTGGACCCGAAAGATGCGCAACCCCGCCCGCGCCGATGAACCGTTCGCGGATGTATGGCTGATCGATCACGCCAAGAATGGGGCCCGTTTCGTCCGACACCGCGATCAGCACCCCCCAGGTCGGCGTGCCGGCGATAAAGGCGCGGGTGCCGTCGATCGGATCCAGAACCCATGTCAGCCCGCTGGTGCCGGGCTCGTGCCCGAATTCCTCTCCAAGAATTGCGTCGTCCGGCCGTTCGGTCGCAAGGATCGACCGCATGGCCCGTTCGGCGGCGCGGTCTGCTTCGGTTACCGGGTCAAAACCTTGGGCGTGCTTGTTGTCGACGGTCAGGCCGCCTGCACGAAAATAGGGCAGAATTGCCGCGCGCGCGGCGTCTGCCAGCGCTTCGGCCACGCGGATCAGGTCGTCGTGATCAACAGTCATATATCGGCCCTGCCAGATGCGGGCCGGGTGATCAAGTCAGGCCGGCTCAGGCCACGTCGCTGAGAACGCGCGCCAGTTCGAAAAGACGGCGGCGCTGATTTTCCGGGATCGAATAATAAGACCGAACCAGATCCATTGCCTCTTTGTCGCTCAGCAAGTCGGCGGGCATCAGTTTATCGATGCTATCAATTCCGCTTTCATGCTTGCTTTTGAGACCTTCGAAGAAAAACGAAATTGGAACACCCATTGCTTCGGCAATGTCCCAAAGGCGGGATGCGCTAACGCGATTTGCGCCCGTTTCGTATTTTTGAATTTGCTGAAATTTGATCCCGACCAACTCTGCCAGCTTTTGCTGGGTCATACCAATCAGCCAGCGGCGCTGGCGAATGCGCTTTCCGACATGAACATCGACAACATGAGGCATAAACAGTCCTTACATTCCTGAATCTTCGACCGACCGCTCACGACTTTTCTTCAATGGTCCTGGTCCGGAGTGGTTTTTTTTGATCGGAAGACACCATTCTTATCGTCTATGCTGTCATTCGATACAAAATCCACAAACGATAATCAACGAAGCTAACACATCAAATGCTTGAAACGGTATCGTGAGGTTACAATCTGGGATTTAACCAAGTGTTAACGCTGCCCAGATCGCGGTAACACTTGAAAGCGACAGCCGCTGGCGAATAGCAACCATAGATTGTAAAAACCCGTTGCTATCAAGGATTTGAAAGCTCTCCGAGCTCTAGCGACTCAAGAACACTGACCACCACTCGCACCGGCAAAAGCGCTCCGCAAATTGATCGACCGCTGACACAGGTTACGCCCCGAGTCGTCTCGAAGATTCTGCGACAGGCGATGCGAAGGGCGGAAATTCGCCTATGCAATCCGCAGGTTAACCCCTTCACTGACGGCAAAAGCGCGGCGCAACAGGTCTGCAAGGGAATCGTGAATCTCACCTTTCAGCCCCTTGGCGCTGTAAAAATTGATCCGTTGCGGCGGCAAATCAGGCAGCGCGCCCCCGTGGTCAATGAGCGTGACTTGCGGCGGCTCGGTGCCCTCGATCATGGCGCAAATCGCCATATCCGCGCTGACCGTCGCCTCGATTGCCCGGTCGCTTTCGGTGTCCACGACCAGCTCCCAGGGCACCTGGGCCGCATCAAGCCGATCGATCGCCAGTGGTCGGAAACTGCAGTGGCCACTGAATGCGATACGCAGCGGCCGCTGGCGCCATGCCGTCCCGCCCGGCGCGCCCATCCAACGCAAGGGCATTTCGCACAGCTGCTCGGCATCGGCGCTGACCGTGGCCTCGGTCGTCAGGATCATCTCGCAATCGCCCCGGCCAAACTGGTCTTTCAGATCGCTTGTGTAGGACGAGATCAGTCGCACCTTTACCCTTGGATAGGCCGAGTGGAACTGTTTGAGGACGCGCGGAATGGCTGGATAGATAATATCGTGCGGCACGCCGAGCGTGATTTCCCCCTCGTAGGCCTTGTCGGTCAGACGGGTCACCACTTCGTCATTCAAGGCGACCATGCGGCGCGCATAGACCAGCAGCTGTTCGCCCTGTGCGGTGAGCGAGATGCCACGGCCCGACCGGTCGAAGAGATCGACGCCCAAAAGGTTTTCGAGGCGTTTCAACTGCATCGAGACCGCGGATTGCGTCAGATGGAGAAACCCGGCGGCCCGGGTCACACCGCCATTTTCAGCGACCGCGACAAAGGATCGAAGGGTGGTGACGTCGAGATTTCGCATGCATCACGTTCCTTGATTGATATGACCACAAACATTCGTTTCAAGAATGTGCCACGCTCATCCATATATATCAAGCATGTTGATGCAAACCCGATAAACCATTTGGCAAACGTTAGGAAAACACATGGCACATACAGACCTGTCGAGCGCTGGTTTCCGGCGCCGCGCTTCCCGCCCCTCCCTGCTGTCTATTTTAACGCTTTGGCGGTCCCGCCGCGCTCTTGATCGTCTGGATGCGGCGGCGCTGCGCGATATTGGCCTTGATCGCGAGGCGGCTGAAAAAGAGGCAAAACGCCCGATTTGGGACGTTCCGGCCAACTGGCGCGTGTAAGGAAACAGTCTTTCCAACCGAAACCATCGGATTTGCGGCGATTTGACCGCGCCCTGCCCTTGAAAAGCCTTGAAACGTTTGATGCTGGGGCCGATATTCCGATGGAACGTGCAGGTATCTTCCTGTGCGAGGGACAATTCAGTTGGAGGTCTTAATGGCTGACGTGAAAACGATCCGGCAAACTGCCGCCGGAGCGCGCGCCGCCCAAATCGATGCAGGGCTGCGCGCCCACATGAACAAAGTCTACGGCACGATGTCCGTGGGCATGCTGATCACGGCGCTTGCCGCATGGGCGATTGCCGGTCTTGCCGTCACAAGCGAGCCGACAGCGTATGCGCTGCGTGAAGGTCAGTACCTGACGGGTCTTGGCACCGCGCTTTATGCATCACCCCTTCGCTGGGTTGTGATGTTCGCACCGCTGGCCTTCCTCTTCTTCGGCTGGGGCGCGCTCATGAGCCGTGGATCAGCCGCGGCCGTGCAAACGGGCTTTTTCATCTTCGCGGCCGTGATGGGCGTGTCGATGAGCTCGATCTTCCTGGTGTTCACACCGTTCTCGATCACGCAGACCTTCCTGGTTACAGCGATCGCGTTCGCCGGTCTGAGCCTCTGGGGCTACACCACCAAAAAAGACCTGAGCGGGATGGGCACATTCCTGATCATGGGTGTGATCGGCCTGCTGGTCGCTATGATCATCAACCTGTTCCTGCAGTCCGGACCGATGATGCTGGCCATTTCGGCCATCGGCATCCTGATCTTTGCCGGTCTGACCGCATTCTACACGCAGGATATCAAGAACACCTACGTGGCTCACGCCGCACATGGTGATCAGGAATGGCTGGACAAGGCGGCCTTTGACGGCGCGCTGAGCCTCTACATCAGCTTCCTGAACATGTTCCAGTTCCTGCTCATGTTCCTTGGACAGCAGGAATAGACGGCAAAACAGCCTTCTGAAACAAACCGGGCCGGTCTTGCGACCGGCCCTTTTCGTACCAACCTTCCACTGCGATCCGCGTCCTTTGGAGGGATTTTTTGGCAGACCGTTACACCAGCCAACGCCCGTGAGCGCGGCATCCCCGGCGAGTAGCGCGGACGCGGTTAACAATCAATTAAGGTTAGCGGTCTTCCGTTGCGTCAAAGCAACTTTGTCATCCGGATCGAGGGGAACGAGATCCCTCCGGCAAGGTCGACATTCATGGGTCCGATCGTTTCGAACCCGACTGACTGATAGAACCGTTCTGCCGTACGGGTCGCCCAACACTCCATCTGCGTGACGCCCGAGGCACGTGCCACGTCAAACGAGTGCTCCATGATCGCCCGTCCTATCCCGCGCCGCAGATGCCGGTCATCGGTTACGACGTGGCGGATATGGCCCAGCCGCCGATCCTTGCGATCACGGGTCCAGCCACCCGCACCGATCACCTCGCCATTCTCGTCGGCGACATAGTAGGTCCCGCAGACCAACAGCTCTGGCCGTGCCCGGCTGATGATCGGCAGCGCCGTCACAAGAACCGAAGGGGGGTAATCCGCCTTGAGCAGCTTGGGGTATGTCCGCGCCAGCAGGACGTCCACAGCCGCCATATCCGCCTTTGTCGAGGGTCGAACAATCAAGGTCATTGCGCCACCTCTTTCAGATACTGATCCACAGCCTGGGGCGAGCGCAGATGATGGACCGAAAGGTGCGGATACCCGTCGATCAGGGTCTGTAGGCGGCGGCGGTGGCTGTGGCGGGTCCGCCAGATATAGTGGTAGAACTCCAAGTTTTCACCGTGCAAACCCTCCACACAGCCCGGTGCCATGTCGGGCCGCCTCTTGCCCCAATGCTGCACAGCCCGCTTGGTCACCCGCCAGAGCCGCAAGCCCACCGGCAGATCCAGCCAGATCAGCGTATCGGCGCGGGAAGCCCGGTGATCATAGGTCGTTGAAAAGCCGCCCTCGAAAATCCAACTGTCCGAATTCTCGATCTCGGTTGCCATGACCCTTCGAACCTCTCGTGGGCGTTGCTGCCAACCCGGCATCCAGTGGATGTGGTCCATGTGATGCACGGGCAGCCCTGTCCGCGCGCCCAACATCCGCGCGAGGGTGCTTTTGCCTGAACCGGGCCCGCCAACAATCATGACCCTTTGCATGATCCCATCCCCAAAATGCAAAAAACCGCGCCGGGATTGGCGCGGTTCGGGAAATTCGAAGTGAGGTTTGATCTTACTTGATCTTGCCTTCCTTGTATTCCACGTGCTTGCGCGCGACCGGATCATATTTCCGCACCACCATCTTTTCGGTCATGGTGCGGGCGTTTTTCTTGGTCACGTAGAAGTGGCCGGTGCCTGCGGTCGAGTTCAGGCGGATTTTGATTGTGGTTGGCTTCGCCATATCGCGTCTCCTCGGAGCGCCGAGCCGGCGCTGGAATTCTTTGGAAGCTGCCTTTTATCGCCCTGCCCGCCCGAGTCAACCGCTTTAACCCAAATGCACCGCCCCGGGGGCCGGGGCGGTGCATCGTCATAACCGGAGGCTATGATTTACTTTTGCAGATAGATCGCGCGGATCTCGTTATAGCCCGAAACCGGACCACCGATGTAGACCTGAACGTCATTGTCGGACGTCGCGGCCGCCAGGGCCGTCGCGAGCATCTGGTCCTTCTGTGCTGCGCTCAGAATGTGCCACTTGTTAACGAAAGGGCCGTTCGGGCAGGTCAGTGCGACGTAGTGATTGCCCCAACCGGCACCTGTGCGCACGACGGAACAGACGTTCCAACCCGTCACAGCGGCGATAGAGCTGTCGGAACCGTCAGCGCCCTGCAGCGCCTGGGCGAGACCCGCATCGGTTTCCTGTGCCAACGCGGGCAGAGCAAAGGCTGACACGAAAGCGGCCAGAGTCAGAGATTTGGCAAAATAGGACATAGGAACTCCTGTAAATGAATTTGTAATCAAAATGTTTGGCTTCAGTTTTTCAGCAGGATCTTGACCCATGGGATCGAGGCCGACTGAGAGGATGGCGGCGTAATTGCCGCCGTTGCTGCGCCGGCATCCACAATACCGGCACCGCAATTCGTGGTCGAACATTGCCGCGTCGTGACAGTTGGAAACGGCTTGGCCGTATTCTGCAGCACGGTCGATACCGTCGCGGGTGTGATGTTCGGGTCGAGGTCATAAAGCAGCGCGGCCACGCCCGCGACATGCGGTGCGGCCATGCTGGTGCCTTGGTAAAAGGCGTAATTGTCATTGGCGGGGCCTTGCAGCCCGCTGTTGAGCGTCGAAAGGACTCCGCGGCTGGCCTGTTGGAAGGTTTCACCACCAGGCGCCGCAATCTCGACGGCAGAGCCGAAGTTCGAGTAATAGGCCCGGCCGCCATCATCCTTGGTCGCGGCGACAGTGATCACACCCTGGCAGCTGGCCGGCCGGTAGTTCGACGCATCCGCGTTCGAATTCCCGGCTGCGACCACGACCGTCACACCCTCTGCAATGGCATCGTCAATGGCGTCCTGGTAGGATGGGCCGCACGCGCCGCCGCCGCCGAGGCTCATGTTGATGACATCAGCGGGATGCGCGTTGGTCGGTGCGCCTGGAACAGAGAGGCCAGCAGACCAGCGGATCGCATCCACGATGTCCGACAGGCTACCGCCGCACTTGCCCAGCACGCGAACCGGAACGATGCGCGCGCCCCGCGCCACGCCGGCAACGCCGGTGGCGTTGTTGGTCACCGCCGCGATCGTGCCCGCGACATGCGTTCCGTGCCAGCTGGAATCGCGGGGCCGGTTTGGACACCAGGTTTCGGCATTTGTCACCCAATCGCCGGGATCCTCGGGGTTCGAATCCCGCCCGTTGCCGTCATTGGCTACCGTCACGTTGGTGATGAAGTCATAGCCGGGCAGCAGGTTTGCCGCGAGGTCCGGGTGGGGCCGGTGACCCGTATCAAGAACCGCGACCACGGCGCCTGACCCATCCGCGTTATCCCAGCCCTGTGGGAGGCTGATCGCTGCGGCTGTGTTTTCGTAATGCCACTGCTGACCGAAAAGCGGGTCGTTCACCGCCTGTTCAATCGTCATGATCGCATCGGGTTCAGCATATTCGACATCCGGGTTGGCATTGAGATCCGCGACGGCCTGCTCGAGCGTCTGGGCGACGATGCCCGCCGTCAGCCCTTCGACTTCGGCCAGTTCGACAAGCTGCGCGCCGTCCGAAAGTGTGCGGACATGCGTTAGCGACACCCCGATCTGTTCGGATAGTGTTTCGGCCGACTGGATGGCCGCGGTCAGGTTCTGTACCCGCCCTTCCGCGTTTTCGACAAACTTCACGATGATCCGCGTTGGTGCCTGAACTGGTGCATCCGTTACAGCGGGCGGCGTGTCGGTTGGCTGCTCGGGCGTTGGCTCGAGTGCCAGAGCCGGTGCGGCGAGTAAGAATGAAGCGGCAATAATACCGGTGCCAGCCCGTCGGCCGGACGAGAGTGAATGAGGCATGCTACCCTCCGATAAAAAATTTGTGCACGAGAGTGCGAAAAATTGATTCTTTCAATGGTTGAAATGGTGGCGGTGAAGTCGCCTACGCTCAAGTACGGAATCCCTCACCTTCGGCCGGTGTCGCGATCCGGTTCTACGCGGTCCATTCCAGGACCTGCAGGGCACTCGAAAAACTGCGCGGACGGCCTGTAAGCCGGATTCTGTCCCGGGGTTGCCCCCGTGGATGACCATTCCTCTTGACCCGCGGTTGCCCGCGCGCCTCTAGCTGCCAACCCGGATCTGCTGGGGCAGAAGCGGCCCCGCCGCAAGCGGCGCGCGATCCCTATTTGGCATTGCTCCCGGTGGGGCTTGCCGTGCCGGTCCGGTTACCCGTCCCGCGGTGAGCTCTTACCTCACCGTTTCACCCTTACTGCATGACTGCAGCGGTCTGATTTCTGTGGCGCTTTCCGTCGGGTTGCCCCGCCCGGGCGTTACCCGGCACCGTTGCTTCTGGGAGTCCGGACTTTCCTCGACATTGCTGCCGCAGTCACCCGGCCATCCGCGCAAGGTGGCACATAAGTGTTCTGGCCGGTGCGCGTCAATCCAGCTGGTTCATTTGAGTATTTTGGGAACGGTGAAGGGGCCGGGTCAGGTCCAGAGTGCGGCATGTCCGATCGGGGTGTAGTCTTCGGGCGCGATCGGCCCCGTCGCAAACCCCCGATACCGGAGCCGGACAGCGGCGAGTAGCGTTTCGTCATCGACATCCGCCGTATATCCGGCATTGCGCGCAAGCGGGGCAAAGGTTTCAAGGCAAGGGTTCCCGGGCCCCGGATCATAGCCGCGCCGCTCGGCCAGCCCCGCTGCCTCCAGCCGGACCCAGTCGAACCAGGGGCCGGGGTCGAATTTGCGGCCCGGCGCCATATCCGAATGCCCGATCACGCCCGATGGCGGGATTTGCCATCGCTCCATGATCTGCGGCAGCAGCGTTTCAAGCGCCTGCATCTGCGCCTCGGCAAAAGGTCCGCTGCCATCGTTGTCGAGTTCGATCCCGATGGACCGCGAGTTAATGTCACGCTGGCCGTGCCATTCTCCGGCCCCGGCATGCCAGGCACGCTGATCTTCGGCCACGAGTTCCAGCACCGTGCCGTCCTGCTCGATCAGGTAATGGGCCGACACCTCAGCTTGCGGATCACAGAGCCGGTCAAGTGCCGCCGCACAACCGCTCATGCCGGTGTAATGCAGCACGATGAGGGACGGCCTTAGCCCGTCCCGCCGCGGCCCGAAATTGGGGGATGCGCGCCGGATAACGCCCAATCAGCCGCCCGAGGCCCGGCGGAATGGCCGCGGATCCCAGTCGCAGGCAAATCCGTCACCATCCGGGTCAACACCCAGCCGGTCGCGGTCAGGTCCGCCCCGTTCGAGGAAGGCGAGCTGTGCCTGATCGGCAGAGGCGTATTCGCCGCAGGCCCGTTGGTAGCGTCCCTGCCCGCTGAGCACGCTGCGGCGGTAAAGCCGTGTGCCCGGCGCGTGCCGGGTTTCGAGAGCATAGGCGACGATGTTCGGCTCGCCCGATCCGCTGCGGCTGGGCAGTGCAGTCGGTGCGACGACCTGATACTGCTCGCGGTTGGCAGCAATCCGGGCCGCGTCGCTTTCGATGGATTGCCGGGACGACACCGCATCGAAATCCTGTTCATCCGAAATGCCAGGATTGTTCAGAAGCACCGGGGGCGCATTGCTGGGGCTGGCATTGACCACGGCTTGACCCGAATTCGCAGTTGCCGCAGTGGCATCGGCCTGCTGCTGGATCTGCGCCAGTTCGGCGCTTTGCGAGGATTGGGTTTGCGTTGTCTGGGCCTGTGCGGTCTGGTTCAGCGGCTGCGCGGCGACAGACGGCGTTGCTGCCGCCTGCGGACGGGCGGCCGGAACCGCCGGATTTTCGGCACGCGATCCACCTTCGGGCGGCAGGAACGTTTCGCTGACAAGCGGTTCGACAGGGACCGCAGCACTGCTGGCAAGCGCGGCCTCACGCTGTCTTTGCGCCTCGATCGAATTGTCGAAACCGACGCCACGCCCAGGATCGACGCTGTAGCCGCTGTCAGGCACCGCGGGCGCACATGCGCTGAGCCCCGCAAGCATTCCGATCCAGAGAAAACCCCGCATCCGCATCATGTTCTGCCTTGCCCCGTCTTATCGTTCGTGGGGATTTACCACCATTTCGTCGGCTTGGCCACAAAACCGGCGGCGGACTCGAGCCTGTAGGCGATGTTGAGCAGATCGCCTTCTTCCCATGGGCGACCGATCAGCTGTAGACCAAGCGGCATACCCTGCTTGTCGAGTCCCGCTGGCACAGCAATGCCAGGCAGGCCCGCCATGTTGACGGTCACGGTGAAAACGTCGTTGAGATACATCTGCACTGGGTCAAAGTTTTCCCCGAGCTTGAAAGCAGATGAGGGAGTTGCGGGTGTCAGGATCGCATCGACGCCCTCGGCAAAGACATCTTCGAAATCCTTCTTGATCAGGGTCCGCACCCGCCGCGCGCGGTTATAGTAGGCGTCGTAAAATCCCGCGCTCAGAACGTAGGTGCCGATCATGACGCGCCGCTTGACCTCGTCACCAAATCCTTCGGCCCGGGTCTTTTCGTACATCTCGGTCACCCCGTCACCCTGATCAAGCCGAGCGCGATGACCGTAGCGGACCCCATCATAGCGGGCGAGGTTCGACGACGCCTCGGCCGGGGCCACGACGTAATAGGCTGGCAGCGCGTATTTCGTGTGGGGCAGCGAGATATCGATGATCTCGGCCCCGGCATCCTGCAGCATCGCGCGGCCATCGGCCCACAGCGCCTCGATCTCGTCGGGCATGCCGTCCATCCGGTATTCCTTTGGAATACCGATCTTTTTGCCCTTGATATCACCCGTCAACATTGCCTCGAAATTCGGCACCGGCAGGTCCGCGCTGGTGGAATCCTTCGGGTCGTGGCCGCACATCGCTTCGAGCATGATCGCAGCGTCGCGAACCGACTTGGTCATCGGCCCGGCCTGGTCGAGGGACGACGCGAACGCGACGATCCCCCAGCGAGAGCAGCGCCCATAGGTCGGCTTGATCCCGGTGATGCCGACAAAGGCAGCCGGCTGGCGGATCGAACCGCCCGTATCCGTACCCGTCGCGGCAAGGCAAAGGTCCGCCGCCACCGCACTGGCCGACCCACCCGACGATCCGCCGGGGGTCAGAGCCGCATCGTCATTGCCCCGCCGCCAGGGGTTGACCGCGTTGCCGTAACACGAGGTTTCGTTGCTGCTGCCCATGGCAAACTCGTCCATGTTGAGCTTGCCCAGCATGACCGCACCCGCGTCGAACAAACGGCTCGTGATCGTGCTTTCGTATTCGGGCCGGAACCCTTCGAGGATGCGACTGCCCGCCTGGCTGGGCACGCCCTTGGTGCAGAAGAGATCCTTGATCCCGATGGGTAGGCCACACATGGCCGGTGCATCGGCCCCCATCCGCGCATCCGCCGCCTTGGCCTGTTCCATCGCGATCTCGGGCGTGTGATGAACAAAGGCATTCAGCGCCCCCGCACCCTCTACCGCTGTCAGGCAGGCCTCGGTCAACGCAACCGACGTCGTTTCGCCCGCCCGCAGCGCGTCCCGCGCTTCGGCCAGGCCCAGTTTGTTCAAATCGCTCATTCGACCACCTTCGGTACGGCAAAGAACCCTTCGCGGGCATCGGGCGCATTCGACAGGATCCTGGCCTGCTGATCCCCCTCGGTGACCTCGTCGATACGCCGTTTCAAACGCTGCGGGGTGACCGATGTCATCGGCTCGACCCCTTCGACATCGACCTCGTTCAGCTGTTCGATAAAGCCGAGGATCGTGTTGAATTCATCGGCCAGCGCCGGCAGCGCCTCCTCCTCGACCTTGATCCGGGCGAGCTTGGCCACGCGGGCCGCGGTGCTTTGGTCAATCGACATTTGGCATCCTGTCTGTGGGTCAGACCGGGCTTTACCCCCCCTCTTGCCGGCCTTCAAGACGTGGCGCTTGTCGGGGGCTGCCTTCTGGGCCAGTTTGCGAGCATGAAACTGAAATTGCATCACGTCAATCTGGCAACCGACAATGTGGGCCGGATGGACGCATTCTACCGCACGGTTCTCGGCCTCGATGCCGCCAGCGATGGCCTTCCGACGCTCGAGAAAAAGCAGGGCTATGCCGGTGATGTGTCATTCGTGACCGATGGCGCGGTTCAGATGCATCTCGCGCAAAAGGATGTTCTGGCCGGATTCCGTGCCGGGCAGATGGTCAACCCGGTCAGCCGGGGCCATATCGCTTATCGCACCGATGACCTCGCCGCCTTCAAGGCCCATCTCGACGCGCACGGCATCCCCTATGCCGATTGGGGCAACCAGGCGGTCGCGGGCTGGCACCAGATCTTCTTTTATGACCCGGACGGCAATGTCGTCGAGGTCCACGAGGTCTCGGACGACACGTAACGGCGATAGACCTCGATCATCCAGCCCAGCATCACCCCGTTGAGGATGTGCCAGACGAAATGGGTGCCCAGCGGGATTTGGGGGCATAACGTTTCATCAACACTGCGGGCCAGCAGGGAAACGATCAGGATCGCGGCCCCGATCACGAAGCCGCGTGCGAGATCCGTCGCGCGATGCCGCAGCAGAAACGCATAGATCACGATCAGCGTCGGCACCGGCATGTATCCCGCCGAGACACTCAAGACCGGAACCTGCGCCCACAAGGGCACCGTGGCCGCGGCGTAGGGAATAAAGAGCGCGGTGACGCCGGCCGCAGGCCACAAGTTCAGACGCCAGACATCGCGGTTGATGGCAAAAATATAGACCAGGATGAACAGCCCGATGGGGATCACATCCGCCATCGCCGCCCAGACCTGCGCATGGGTGTGAAAGAGGTAACTGCCGACCCCGATCGCGAACAAGATCGCACACAGCAACCGCCCCATCGGCACACCTGCGGTCCGGCGCCATATCACCAAAGCGGCCACGATAAAGGCCAGATTGGTCAGCGCGTTGACCGGCTCGGCCCAGTAACCCGGATCCATCCGTTCACAATATCCGTCAATCCGGGTCAGCAACCGTTCCATTCTTCTCGTCCAAAATATGCCCGCCGGAGGCTCCCCAAACCGCAATCAGGTGCTACGGTCTGATCAGGAGATAGGGAGTCTGACATGAATATCATCTGGCTTGGCCACGGATCGTTCCGCATCGAAATCGAAGACCAGGTTCTGCTCATCGATCCTTGGCTCAACGGCAACCCGATGCTGCCCGAGGACAAGAAAGACGAGGCCGTCGTCGGCGCCACGCAAATCCTCGTCACCCACGGGCATTTCGACCACACGCAGGACGTGGCGGAACTCTCGAAAGCGACCGGCGTGCCCGTGTCCGGTATCTATGAACTCAGCAGCTATCTCGTGAGCCAGGGCGCGGTCGAAGGCAACGCCATGAACAGAGGCGGGACCATAATGTTCGGAAACGTCGCCATCAGCCTTGTTCCCGCATCTCATTCATCCTCGATCGTTGTGGATGAAAGAGCCGCTTATATGGGTCAGGAATGCGGCTTCATGATCCGGGGCGAGGGCCATTGCCTTTATGTCTCTGGCGACACGGACATCATGGCCGATATGGACTGGATGGGCGATTACTACAAACCCGATATCGGGATCCTGAGCGCGGGCGGTTATTTCACCATGGACATGAAAGGCGCGGCCTACGCGGCCAAACGCTATTTCGATTTCAAGACCGTTATTCCCTGTCATTACAAGACCTTCCCGCTGTTGGAGCAGTCAGCCAATGACCTCAAGGCGGGCTTGCCGGGCGTCGATGTGATCGAACCCGAGGTCCTTGTTCCCATTACAATCGGCTAGCGTGGCTGCAGCCGCAGCGACGATCCTTCATTGTCGAAAATTGTTGGCAAGGCGCTGGATCGGGCAAACCTTCGTTAAAGGTTGGTGCTTAGCTTCGAACAGATCGGCCAGCCGGGCATGCGTGCTCCGCTGGTCCATCGAGTACGAATACGAGCCCGCCCAACCCATGACAAACCGACGCAAACCATCGTCTCAGGTTACGCCAGCCTACGAGGATTCGGGCCTTTTCAAGAGCACGCTGACCTGCGTGATGGTCGATCTGATCCCGCAGGTTCGCCGCAGCTCCCGACAGGATTTCGTGGTCAGGGGACTCGTCAACGGCTCAATCGAAATCGAAGTGTTCTTTGCTGGTCGTCGCAGCAAGGAAGTCGGGCCGCTGCAGGCAAAGTTGAAAGCCATGTGGGCACAGGCCCTGCGACATGCCTCCGCAGCCAATTTGCCCGTACCCGACGTAGATGCAGTGCGTTGCCCCGTTCGCATCGAGGGGTCTTGGCGACCCAGATTTCAACGGGATCCAACCGGAATGGAAGTCAGGAGCTACCAGTTGATCGCCGCCCGCTGGTCAATGATCGGGCGAAACGGGAAATCGATTGCCTTTGGTTCGCGCCCTGACCCGTCCGTGGAATGGATGCTGCGATCCGGCGGGCCGCAGAAAAACATCCGTCGCCGCCGCAAGGACGACTAAATCGGCGGGTCAGCCCGCGCTCTCGATCCGCCGTTTGGCAAAGAAATCCTTAAGCAGCACCTTGGCGTCGCTGGCACCGATCCCGTCATAGATTTCCGGCACATGATGAGCCTGCGGATGCTCAAAGACCCGGGCACCGTGCATGACCCCACCTGATTTCGGATCAGCCGCCCCGAAATAAACACGGGCGAGCCGCGCGGCGGCAATGGCACCCGCGCACATTGCACAGGGCTCCAGCGTCACATAGAGATCATGACCGGGCAGCCGTTCAGATCCGAGCGCAGCGCAGGCCGCACGGATCGCCAGCATCTCTGCATGGGCAGAAGGATCGTTATCCTGCCGTGTCCGGTTCCCGGCCCGCGCGACGACCTGACCGGTCGGCGACACTATGACGGCACCCACCGGCACCTCGCCCCTCGCGCCAGCCGCGCGCGCCTCTTCCAGCGCCTGATCCATGTATGAACGGAACGTCATGCCCTTCCCCTGCCCGCTTTCACCATCGGGCGCAATCCGTTATGGGCCGATGCATGACATCCGAAACCCCCAAAGGCGACCGCATCGCCAAGGTGCTGGCCCGCGCAGGCGTTGCAAGCCGCCGTGGCGCGGAGGAGATCATTGCGGCGGGCCGCGTCACCGTGAACGGCCGCAAGATCGACAGCCCGGCCCTGAACGTTCAGCCCACCGATACGATCACCGTCGATGGTCAGCCCCTGGCCGAAGCGGAGCCTGAACGGCTGTGGCTGTATCACAAACCGGCGGGTCTGGTGACGACCACGAAGGATGAACAGGGCCGCCCCACGATCTATGACGAACTGCCCCCCGATATGCCGCGGGTGATGAGCGTTGGCCGGCTTGATCTTAATTCCGAGGGGCTGCTGCTGTTGACCAATGACGGCGGCGTCAAGCGCAAGCTCGAACTGCCCAGCACGGGGTGGCTGCGCCGCTATCGCGTGCGGGTCAAAGGCACCCCGACCGAGGCGATGCTGGCCCCGTTGATCGAAGGCATCACCGTCGACGGCGAGCGGTTCCAGCCAATGCAGATCACCATCGACCGGCAACAGGGTGCCAACGCCTGGCTGACCGTTGGGCTGCGGGAAGGCAAGAACCGCGAGATCCGCCGCGCGATGGAGGCTGTCGGGCTGACCGTCAACCGCCTGATCCGCATCAGCTACGGTCCCTTCCAGCTGGGCAACCTGAAATCCGGCACGGTCGAAGAAGTGCGCCGCCGGGTCGTCCGGGATCAGTTGGGACTGGATGGTGGGACGCCCAAACCCAAAGCAGTCCGCACGCGCCGGTCACGCCGCTAGGTCAGATCCGGCAATGATCCCGAACTGAGCGACTTGAGGCTCGCGATCATTCGATCAAAGCTGGCCCGCGCTTTGGCCGACATGTGCCGCGCGCGCAGGAAGGCGTGAACCAGCCCTTTTTCGTTCACCCAAAGCGCCTGCCCGCCTGCTGCATTGATACGCTCACAATAAACCTCGCCGTCGCTCGCCAAGGGATCGCAATCCGCGGTGATCACGACCGTTGGCGGCAAGCCGGAAAAGTCCGTATCCTGCAGCGGCGCGTGATAGGGGTCACCACTCAGATCGCGCCCCGCCGACCGGAGGTTGCTGTAGAACTCCATATCCTTGGTCGACAGGCCCGGCGCATTAGCGTGTTCGATGTAGCTGGGCCATGAAAAGTCGCCGCCAAGACCCGGATAAATCAGCAGAACCCCCGACGGGTGCACACCCTCATTGCGGGCCTTGTGCGCCACCGCAGCTGCGAGATTTCCGCCTGCGCTGTCGCCGCACAGGATCAGGGGCGCGCTGTTATCTTGAGAGATCTCGTCAAAAACGGCCCATGCGTCATTGAAGTCATTGGGATACGGGTATTCCGGCGAAAGGCGGTAATCGACCGCGACAAACTCCAGACCCGTCGCTGTGGATAACTCTGCGCATATACTGTCGTGGCTGTCCAAACCGCCCACGACGAACCCGCCGCCGTGAAAGAAAACGACCTTTCCCCCAACGGTTTCCGGCGGTGTGTAAACACGACACGACACGCCCGCAAAGGACTTATCCACAACTGTGAGTCCTTCGGGCCGCCCCATGTCAAAGTCGGCACACATCGCGTCGTAAACCTGCCGCTGCTCGGCAACGGTCAGCTTCACCGCATCTGGCGGATAGTGCCGTTCTGTGCGGGCCAGAAAAGCCCACACCTGAGCGTCCAGAAGCTTATGGTAGTCCGGCAAGCCTTTATTCTGCCGCAACCTTTGCCGCGTCGACAGCATCCCAGGGCCGGACGAAGTCGCCCAGCACGCCCTGCACCGCATCAGGCGTTGACCCGTTCAGATCTACCTGAGCGACAAGGCCCCGTTTTTTGTCATCGATCACGCTGGTCACGCGAGCCGCCTGACCAGCCGCGTCGAGCGCATCGTTGTAGACACGGGTGATCGCCATTTTCCGAAGATCAGGCTTGAAGATCTTGCCCACGGCGGTTTTCGGCAGTTCCGGCATGATGGTCATATGCTTGGGATGAGCAGCGCGTTCGTGGACATGCTTGGTGGCGTAGGCCAGCAATTCCTCTTCGGTGACGGACGCGCCTTCGACCAGTTCGACAAAGGCGCAGGGCAACTCACCCGCATGTTTGTCCGGCTGGCCGATCGCGCCGGCAAAGGCCACCGCCTCGTGACCAAGCAGCGCTTCTTCGATTTCCGCCGGGTCGATGTTGTGACCGCCGCGAATGATGAGGTCCTTGGCCCGCCCGGTGATCCAGAGATACCCATCCGCATCGAAACGACCCAGATCGCCAGTGCGCAGGTACTTGTCGTGATAGAAGAGCTCGGCGTTCTTTTCGGCCTCGGTATAGGTCTTGCCCACATAGACGCCGGGGTTCGAGATGCAGATCTCACCGATCTCGTCCACATCGGCCTCGATGGGGCCGCTGTTGGTGGCCTTGTAGATCTTGACCTCGGTGTAGGGGAAGGTGAAGCCGATCGATCCGATCCGTTTCTCGCCCTCAACGGGGTTGCAGGAGACGAGGCAGGTCGCCTCGGTCAGGCCGTAGCCTTCGACCAGTTTGACGTCTGTCGCCTTTTCAAAGCGCCGGAAAAGTTCCTGCGGCAACGGGGCCGAACCGGAAAAGGCGTTCTTGAGCGTGCTGACATCAGCATCGATCGGCCGCTGCATCTTGGCCGAGATGGCAGTCGGAACGGTAATGATGAAGGTGACCTTCCAGCGTTCGACCAGCTTCCAGAAGTTGTCGAACACGCCCTCGCCGCGATAGCCCTGCGGCGTTGGAAAGATCACGTGCGCGCCGGACGCGATGGCCCCCATCAGGATCGGGTGACAGGCAAAAACGTGGAACAGCGGCAGCGGACAAAGGATGTTGTCCTCTTCGGTATAGAGCAGCCGGTGCGCCACCCATCCGTTATAGACCATGCCGGAATAGCGGTGCTGGGCCACTTTCGGCATGCCGGTCGTCCCGCCGGTATGGAAATAGCAGGCAACGCGGTCTTCCTGTACGTCTTCGAATTGCAGGGTCTTGGGCTGCTTTTTGACCAGCTTGTCGAAGTCGTAGTAATCCGCGTGCTCCGCCTGAACGGCTTTTGGACGGATCAGCGGGATAACCAGCGACTTGATCCCGGTCACATGGCGCAGCAGGTCGATTTCAAGAACGGTTTTGACGTTCGGTGCATGCTCGACAGCCTCGGCCACCTTTTGGGCGACATCCGTTTTCGGGAAGGCCTTGAGCGTCACGACCACCTTGGCATTGGTTTCCCGCAGAATGGCGCCGATCTGTTCGGGTTCGAGCAGCGGGTTGATTGGATTGACGATACCGGCAACGGCGCCGCCCAGCAGTGTGAGAACCGTTTCGGTCGCGTTCGGCAGGATATAGGCAACGACGTCGTTCGGGCCGATTCCGAGGCTGCGGAACAGGTTGGCCGTTTGCGTCACCTTTTCGTGCAGGGCGCGCCATGTCAGCGTTTCGGCCTTGTCCTTGGGGCCGGAAAAGATCTGGTAGCTGATGGCGTTATGGTTCGGAAACTTCTGCGCCGTCGACGAAAGCATGGAATAGAGGGTTTTCGCGACATCGCGCTCCTCCCATGGCATTTCGTTTTCGATTGCTTTCAGGTCTTCGATCCCGGTGAATGTCATGGCTTCCTCCCTGCCGTGCCGTCTGGAGCGGCGCGCTCATTCTTATGCGTAACATGCGGCTGCATGCCGCAATCTTCAAGCATTGCAAGAGGGGCGACAGGTCGACGCAACGTCAGCTGCGCCGCGACGTTGCGGTACTATTCCGCTGCCATGCCGTCGGTGAATTGCAGCCGCGCCAGCCGGGCATAGAGCCCGCCCTCGCCCACCAGCGCGTCATGAGAGCCGCTGGCGACGACCTGACCCTGGTCCAGAACGATAATCCGGTCGGCCTTTTTCACCGTCGCCAGCCGGTGCGCGACGATCAACGTGGTGCGCCCGGCGCTCAGTTCATCCACGGCGCGCTGCACAGCCTGTTCGCTTTCGGCATCAAGCGCGCTGGTCGCCTCGTCCAGCAGCAGAACGGGTGCGTCACGCAGAATGGCCCGCGCGATGGCGATGCGCTGCTTTTGACCGCCTGACAGCATCACGCCCCGTTCGCCAAGCGGGCTGTCATACCCCTCGGGCAATCCTGAGATAAAGTCATGCGCCGCGGCGGCCTGGGCCGCTGCCTCGACCTCGGCCTGGGTCGCATCGGGCCTTCCAAACCGGATATTTTCGGCGGCCGATGCCGCAAAGATCACCGGATCCTGTGGCACGAGCGCGATGTGCTTGCGAAACGCCTCACGCTCGAGCTGCGCGATGTCGTGACCATCAAGCAGGATGCGGCCCGCCTTAGGATCATAGAACCGCTGCAGCAGCTGAATGATCGTCGTTTTGCCCGCTCCGGATGGACCCACAAAGGCAACCGTCTCACCGGGCTCGATTTGCAGAGTGACGTTGTCCAACGCCTGCTGGCCCGGACGCGACGGATAGGAAAAGCTCACATTCTCGAACGCGATCCGCCCTTCGACCTGGGTCGGCAGGGTCTGGGGATTAGCGATGTCCTGAACTTTGTCCTCTGCCTGAAGTAGCTCCACCAATCGCTCAGTCGCGCCCGCTGCACGTTGCAACTCGCCCCAGATCTCCGACAGCGCAGCAACGGCCCCGGCCACCATCACGGCGTAGATCACGAACTGGATCAGGGTGCCCGCCGACATGGCCCCGGCCCTAACATCATTGGCCCCGATCCAAAGAACCCCAACGATCCCGGCAAACACCAGAAAGATAACGATGACGGTCATTGCGGCCCGTGTCGTGATACGGCGCTTGGCCGATTCAAAACTCGACTCGGTCACATCCGAGAACATGCCACGGCTCGCCGCCTCGTGTGTGAACGCCTGCACGGTCTGGACCGAGGTCAGCTGCTCGGATGCACTGCCAGACGACGCCGCGATCCAGTCCTGGTTTTCCCGGCTGAGAACACGCAGGCGCCGCCCAAGCGTCAGGATCGGCACGATGACCGCCGGCACGATCAGCAGGACCAGGCCGGTTAGTTTGGCGGAGGTGAGGAGCATCAGACCAAGACCGCCGGCGAAAATGAGCAGGTTGCGTAGGGCAATCGAAACCGACGAGCCGACAACGCTCAGAATGAGGGTTGTGTCGGTGGTGATCCGGCTCAGCACCTCGCCTGTCATGATGTTTTCGTAAAATGCAGGGCTCATGCCGATGACACGGTTGAAGACCGCCTTGCGGATATCGGCGACGACGCGTTCCCCCAGCCGCGTCACAAGCGCGTACCGCAACCCTGTGCCAATCGCCAAGAGACCCGCGATGCCGAGTGCTGCGAGGAAATACTGGTCGAGGATGGCTCCGTCCTCGGTGCCGAAGTTATCGATCACCCGCCGCACTGCCAGCGGCAGGGTCAGCGACACGATCGCTGTCAGGATCAGCGCGGTGAGCGCCCCGGCGATGAGCAGGCCGTATGGACGCATGAAGGGCAGGAGCGCCCGCAGCGCCCCGATCCGTTTGGATTTTGCCCGTTCCTCTTTGCCAGCCCCCGGCTGTGGGGCGGCTGTTTGATTGGCCATGCCAACTCCCTGACTTTGGTCACAGTGTCTTGGCCACGGTGGCGACAGAGGTCAATAGTACTGGAAAAATTGGATGGAGCGGGCGGCGGGAATCGAACCCGCGTCATTAGCTTGGAAGGCTAAGGTCTTACCACTACACAACGCCCGCTCAGCAGTGGCGGTGGTACGTCATGACATCGGGACCGTCAAGTATGCGAAAACCGACATGGCGGATTTTCGACGCGCTTTTCGTTGCGCGGCAGCATGGCGCACGCTTCCTGGAAAGAAGTTTCTTCAAGGTATTTTTTACATTTAATATCAATATTATAAATGTAACTAGTGATGTAACACATTCACTTGGCGCAGTGGCGGGTGGCTCTCTAGAAAATACGACCCGACGTATAGTGCCACAGGCAACGATGACAGAAAGAAACCTACGCCTTACGCACCTCTTCAATCCCGCGCCGGCCAAGCAGTTTTAGAACGGTGTTCCGTCCTGCTCGCAACACAGGATAAAGCAAACGGGAGCGGGCCTCGGACTTGAAAACCCAAGCATTCAGGCGATTGAAGGGGCCCGATGGTGTGGTAAGCAGGGCAAGCCGATGGATACAGGCATCGCCATGAAACAGTTCTCCAGACATTTTGAGCACCATGCCCTCGTCGACATCAAGACCCGCTGCGCGCACTTCTTCGAGCTCTGGACCACCCTGACGTGCATCGAGCAGGCGAATGGGGCCAATCGAGTCTCTCAGGCGGACCATTCCGACATAGCTTGAGCAGAACGGGCACTCACCGTCATAGAGGATCCAGTTGTCGCTTTGTGTCGCAGTGCCCATAAAATCTCCAATCCAAAATTCCTTAAGATACCCCTTACTTAGGGTGACAGATATCGCGTGTCGAGGGGTTGATCACGCAGGATTTGAAGCGCGATCCGATTGACGGGGATTGCTTTCATCTTGAAGATTGTTAACAATTTGCGCGGGGTACCTTGGGTACATTTAGTACTTTTTTGAGAGATTTATTGCTATGCTTGATACAACTGGCCAGTCCGGGCTTGATATTTCCAATGTGACACTGACGGGTTCTTTCACGGTTGAGACGTGGATCTGGTTCCGTCCCGGCGAACAAATAACAAACAAAGATGGTCTGCTGCGCACCGAGAATGGCGGTGCGCATATCAACTTCTATAATGGGCAACTTCGGTTCGCGTCGTACATGACCGGCGAGCCGCGTGGTGATGTTGTTGTTGGCGCGACGCAGCTGGGGACGGGCTCGTGGCATCACGTGGCCATCACCCGCGATGAGAACAACATCATCCGCGCCTATGTCGACGGGGTCCTCGACGGCACCGCGACCGAGGCCTGGACCGCCGATCTCGTCGTCGACCAGATCACCCAGACCAAGCGCGGCACCACCGATGGCGCCTTTGACGAGTTCCGGATCTGGGACCGCGAACTCGATGCGGCCGAACTGACCGCCGCCAAGGACGTCACCATCGACCCGGCCAGCCCCGATCTCGTCCGCTACTGGCGCTTTGACGATCCCAACCAGATCATCGACGAGACCGGCAACCAGACACCGCTCGCACCTCCAACCGGCGCAAGCCTCCTGCCATCAACGTCGCCGGTGGGCGGCGGTGGCAGCGGCGGCAACGTCGCCCCCCTCGCCCTCGATGACAGCGCCTCGACCGATCCCGGCCAAGCCGTCACTGTCGACGTGCTGGCCAATGACAGCGATTCCGATGGCACGCTCGATCCCACCACGGTCACCGTCGTCAGCACCCCGACCAACGGCACCTTCAACGTCAATGCCGATGGCAGCATCACCTACACCCCCAATGGCGGGTTCCAGGGCAGCGACAGCCTGACCTACACGGTGGACGATGACGAAGGCGCGACCTCTGCCCAGGCCACCGTCACGCTGACGGTGGGCACGCCGAACGATCCGCCGGTCGCGCTGAACGACAGCGCCTCGACCGACCCCGATCAGGCCGTCACGATCGACGTGCTGGCCAATGACAGCGATCCCGACGGCACGCTCGATCCCACAACCGTCACCGTCGTCAGCGGCCCGACGAACGGCACCCATGTGGTCAATGCTGATGGCAGCATCACCTACACGCCGAATGCCGGGTTCCAGGGGACCGAGACCTTCACCTACAGGGTGTCGGACAACCTCGGCGCCCCCTCGGCCGAAGCCGATGTCACCGTCAGCGTGGGCGCCTCGCCCGCCGGCATGCTGGACACGACCGCCCAGACGGGCATCGATATCGACAACGTGACCCTCACCGGCGCGTTCACGGTCGAATCGTGGATCTGGTTCCGCCCGGGCGAGTCGATCTCGAACAAGGACGGGTTGCTGCGTGCGGAAAACGGCAACGCCCACATCAACTTCTATAATGGGCAACTTCGGTTCGCATCCTATGCACCGGGCGAGCCGCGTGGTGATGTTGTTGTTGGCGCAACGCAGCTGGGGACCGGCTCGTGGCATCACGTGGCCATCACCCGCGATGAGAACAACATCATCCGCGCCTATGTCGACGGGGTCCTCGACGGCACCGCGACCGAGGCCTGGACCGCCGATCTCGTCGTCGACCAGATCACCCAGACCAAGCGCGGCACCACCGATGGCGCCTTTGACGAGTTCCGGATCTGGGACCGCGAACTCGATGCGGCCGAACTGACCGCCGCCAAGGACGTCACCATCGACCCGGCCAGCCCCGATCTCGTCCGCTACTGGCGCTTTGACGATCCCAACCAGATCATCGACGAGACCGGCAACCAGACACCGCTCGCACCTCCAACCGGCGCAAGCCTCCTGCCATCAACGTCGCCGGTGCTTGATGGCGGAAACGCGGCTCCGATCGCGCGCGATGACATTGCCAACAATTCCGCGGTCAACGCGCCCGTCACAATCGACGTGCTGGCCAACGACTATGACCTCGATGGCACGCTCGACCCGACATCCATCGTGATCGTGACGCAGGCCGCGTCTGGCAATGCGGTCGCCAACCCCGATGGTACGATCACCTACACGCCGAACAACGGTTTTGAGGGTCTCGATACTCTGGAATACACCGTTCAGGATGATGGCGGTGGCGTATCCTTCCCGGCCGAGGTGTCCTTTTCGGTTGGTCAGGGTGCACTGAACGAACCCGATGCGATCGATGATAGCTTTATCACCATCGAAGGCGCGATCGACGTGCCAATGGCCGTGCTACTCAATGACACGGACCCGACGAACGACCCGCTGAGTGTTGCGACCTTCACGGCGCCGACAAACGGCACACTTCGCATCGAGGACGGGACGCTGCTTTATACTCCCAATGCGGGCTTCAGCGGGACTGACAGCTTTACCTACACCGCGACAGACGGCCTGTGGGTCAGCAGCGAAGCCGCGACTGTCGACATCTCGATCACGGCAGCGGTCGAACAACCGCAAACCATCCTTGACCCACGCATTGCGCCGGAACTCCCGGCATCGGGTCTGGCCATGGTGGTTGAGAAGGTGGCGAAACTGCCGCTCAACAGTTCGAACAACCAGCCCAACATGAACACCCTTGCCACCCTTGGGGATCGCATTTTCGTCGGCACCGAAGGCGACATCGCCAACGAAAGCCGTATCTTCGAGTTGGTTGATGACGGTCAGGGCGGAAAGGAGTTCGTCCTGTTCATGGATGTCGGCCAGGCGGTGTTTGACGCCACCGGACGGGATCTGAGCAACGACAACGCGAAACATGGTGGTCTGCGCAGCGTGGCATTCCACCCTGATTTCGACGATCCTACGGCAGACGGCTACGGCAAGATGTATACGTCGTTGGTCGAGCAGCGCCCGACCGATCCGACCGGCTTTAACTATCTCAGTTCGCCACCCGATCCAGTCGATGCCGACAGTGTTCTGGTCGAATGGACCTATGACTTCACAACGGAATCGATCGATCTGGACAGTTACCGCGAAGTCTTCCGCGTTGGCATGTTCATCTTCGACCACGCCATCCGCCAGATCGGGTTCGACCCCTATGCGGAACCGGGCGACGAGGATTATGGATTGCTTTACGTCGGCCACGGCGATGGCAGCTTCCAATCGGCGCAGCAAGGGGGCGGTCAGAACAACGACGCTCTTGGCAAGATCCTACGGGTCGATCCGCTGCAGGACGGTAACGAGCCGTTCAGCGTGCCGGCCAGCAACCCATTCGTGGGTGATCCGAACATGCTGGACGAAGTCTATGCGCTTGGTTTCCGCAACCCTGCCCATCTCGGCTTTGCGCAGGATTCCAACGGCGATAGCCACCTGATCGTGACTACAATCGGCCGCGACAACTTTGACGAGGTCAACATTGTCACCGCGGGTGGCAATTACGGCTGGTCAGAGCGCGAAGGTCCACTGGTTCACAAGGACGCCGGTGGCGGTATCGTCAACGGTGTCGAAGCACTGCCCGCGGATGATGCGCAATACGGCTATACCTATCCCACGGCCTTCATCGGCCATGAGGGTCCTGACGGGGCTGGCTTTGTCGGTCGCGCCTTGACGGGTGGGTATGTGATCCAGAACGGTTCGTCCGAATTCGATGATCAGTTCATCTTTGCCGAATTCGCGACGACGGGCCGCGTCTATCATGCGGATTTCTCTGACATGCTCGACGTCGTAACGACGCTTGATCCGAATGATCCCACCCGGGACGATCCATCGGATTTGACATGGGTCACTCCGTCAGAGGTCACAATCCTTTATGATCACGACAACGATCCAACCACGACACCGATTGCGAAGGAATCGCTTAAGGACATTTTTGACGATAATCCGGACTTCGATATCAAACTTTCCAAGGGCCTGACCCGGGCCGATGTCCGGTTCGGTCAGGGACCTGACGGCGAGCTGTACATCATGAACAAGCATGATGGATGGCTGTATTTGGCGAGCAACACTACGGTCGACGAATTCATTTTCTAGCGTCCCGCCGGTTGGCCAGTTGCTCTTTTTTGTTGGAGGCACGTTATGACCGCTCGATTGATTGATTTCGACAAAGGCCGCGTCGACCTGCAGAGTTATCTTGCAGCCAAACCGCTTGACGGTCTGGGCCTTCTGACACTCCTCACGTCGCTCTATTTCTTGATGATGTGGGGTTTTGCCCTGGATGATCGGTTCGCCTGGCCATCAAGCGAACCGGTTCTCTACGTCCTCTTGGGCCTGTGCTGTCTGGGCATCGTCGCGCCGCGGTTCTGGCCGATCATGCTGCTGAACAGCCTGGTCTACGCGGTATCGTATTTCGAGCGTTCGCCGGTGGCGTCCAACAACCAGACCACCGCGTTCTTTGTCGCGGTGGTCATCCTGATCGGAGCGGCAGTTGCCGGGCTGTCATACCTGCGCGACCGTGATGGTGATTGGCGCGAGCAGTTGTTCAAGGTCATTGCCGGACCCGGGCGCTGGTTGCTCGCGGTTCTGTATTTCTGGGGTATCTACCACAAGATCAATGCTGACTTCCTGCATCCGGAGGTCAGTTGCGCGGTCGTTCTATACGTAACGCTTGCCGGGGACTTTGGCCTGCAGGACTGGATGCTGGGCCGCTACGCAGCAATCTACGCCACCTTCATCATCGAAGCCACAGCGATGATCCTGCTGTTCTCGCCCCGCTACAAGCTGATCGGGATCGCGATTGGCGTGCCTTTCCACATCATTATCGGATGGACCGGCTATGCGTTCTACAAGGATTTCTCGACCATCGTCCTGGTGATGTATGCGATGTTCCTGCCGGCCGCGACGCTGAATTCAGCGTCAAAGGCGGCGGCTGACTGGTTCGGCTCACAAGAGCGGGCAAACAGCATCGGGCGGCTTGTTCTGGTCCTCAGCCTCTTTGCCGGGATCGTTGCGGCGCTCGCGCATTCTGATTGGCGGCCCGGCGCACCGACCCACGAGGGTTTCGTCTGGTTCTTCTCTTTCTATGCGCTGACATTCTATGTCTTTGCACTGGCATTCACGCCGTGGCGGGAAAAGAACGATCCAATGTGGGATTTCGCCATTCGCCCGCGCTGGCTTGCCATCCTCCCAATCGCGTTTTTCTTGAATGGGGCAAGCCCCTATCTCGGCCTGAAGACCGAGTCGTCCATCGCGATGTTCTCGAACCTTCACACCGAGGATAATCAGACCAATCACCTGCTGACCGGCCAATTGCCGTTCGCGGCAAATTATCAGAACGAAACGATCAAGATTGTCGGGTCGAATGATGAGGCGTTCAACGAACGCTGGGTTGGCAAGGATCGCACGTGGGTCAAGTACCAGTTCGACGCGATGATTTCGGCTCGACCGGATCTGGTGGTGGATGTGCTCTATAACGGCCAGCCGGCCCAGACCGGCCCGAATTGGAACAACACGTATCTCGAAACGCCACGCTGGCTGCGTAAGTATCTGGTGTTCAAGCCCATTGACTACGACCGTCCAAAAGTCTGCACGCACTAGGCGCGGGATCGAGATTTGAAACACACCGAGACATATTCGCTTATCGCGGTCGGCTCTGGTTTTGCGACGTCGTTCTTTGTGGACCGGTACCTTCGCCACGCTGGGCCGGACGCGCGGGTTCTTGTGCTTGAGCGCGGTCCGCTCATGGACCGCGAGGCGCAGATTGCCGCCCTGCCCAAGCGTCCGCTTTACGACACCAACCTGATCGATCTCGCCGGTGCGGTGCGAAAGCAATGGAGGTTTTCGGTCGGGTTCGGCGGCGGCTCGAATTGCTGGTGGGGGTGCACCCCGCGGTTCCTGCCATCCGATTTCCAGATGCAAAGCCTCTACGGCGTCGCCGATGATTGGCCCATCAGCTATGAGGATCTGGCCCCCTACTATACCCAGGCCGAAGAGGTGATGGCGATCTCGGGTCCGGCCAATCCACCCTATCCCATGGACGCGCCATATCCCGACGAGGCGCACGCGTTTTCCGCCGTGGATCGCCGCCTTGCCGATGCGTATGGGGATCTTTACGTGGCTCAGGCCACCGCGCGATCCCGCAGCGGTACGGCCTCTCGTTCGGCATGTTGCGCCAACGCGCTTTGCTCGCTTTGCCCGGTTGACGCCAAGTTCACGATCTCCAACGGCTTCGACCATGTCTATTCGGATAGCCGCGTGACAGTTCTGACCGATGCGATGGCCGTTGAAGTCATCACCGAAGCGGACATGGCGAAAGGCGTGCGCTACCGGACCGACGGCGAGGAACAAGAGGTGCGCGGCGACATCGTTGCACTGGGCGCCAACGCGATCTTCAACGCGCACCTGCTATTGCGATCCGGCTATGATGACGCGGCGCTCGGGCATTACTTGCACGAGCAGGCAGCGGTCGAAGCCACGGTTAATCTCGACGGGCTCCAGAACTTTGATGGCAGCACGGTGATTACCGGTCAGGGCTACATGTTCTATGACGGCCCGCACCGCGATCGCCGGTCAGCCGCTCTTTTGGAAGGTTGGAACCGGGCACGCCCCAGGCTTGACAACGGGCGTTGGTCCGAAGTGGCGAGGTTCAAGCTGATTTTCGAAGATCTGCCGCTTTACGAAAACCGCGTTGAGATATCGGCATCCGATCCCGACCGGCCCGTCGCCATCACAGAGCGTCGGAGCGAGCAGCTCGAAACCGGGTTGGCCGAAGCGGAGGCCCTTTACCAGGAGCTCTTTTCCCATCTTCCGGCCGAGGATTACCGGCTGCACCACACATCGGACGAGGCGCACATCCTCGGGACCGCCCGGATGGGCCGCGACCCGGAAACCTCGGTGGTTGATCCTGAACTCATACACCACCGGGTTCGCAACCTGTTTGTCTTGGGGGGATCGAGTTTCGTGACTGGCTCCCCATCAAATCCGACCCTTACCTTGGCGGCCCTGTCCCTGCGCAGCGCCGACCGGGTCTTTGGCGGCGTGGAGGGGTAGAGAGAATGCGACTGACCAGGCGATCAACTCTGCTGGGCGGCGCCTCTCTGGCGGTTGCTGGGGCTTTGTTCGGCACCTTTCTGACCAATCCCGACGCGTTCATTAAGGCGGCATTGCGCGACCATTTCGCCCCGCTTCGGCTGTCGGAGAGTGATCTGAACCGCTTCGTTGCGGATTTCCGGACCAGCAGACCGCAATGGAACGCGCTTAAGCATCGGGTGTTCGGGCGTCTCGGCGCGGTCGGGCTGATGCTGGTCGATCAGGTGGACGGCCCAGAAAGACTGCGCAGAGAGGCGCTGACGGCCTTCATCCTTGGTTCGGATGCCATGTTGCGCACCGATCCGAACGAGCCGATCTCGTACATCAACTTCCCGGAACCGTACGAAGTGGGCTGCATCCCGGGCTATCCGCTGGCCTAGCAAATCTGGCGCCGGGCGTGGAACGAACGCCAGCGACGTTGGATCACCGGGCGAGCTCCAACAGGCCTTCGATATCGAGATGCCGCTCCAGGTGGTCCGCGAGTCCATCCAACACACGCTCGACCGTTCCGCTGTAGTCGACCGACTGTGACACGCCGAACCCGGCAAGCCACGCCTTTCGGAACCCGTCATCCCGGAACATGCCGTGCAAGTAGCTGCCTGCGACACGGCCACTCTGATCAATCGCGCCGTCGTCCGCCGCACCGACACGCGCGAAGGGCCGGACGCAGTCAGACCCCTCGGTTCGACCGATGTGGATCTCATAGCCCTTGAACGCCGCGCCGCTTGGGACATGCGTGGCGTCCACCTCGGTCAGGCGCTTGTCACCCGTCATCGTCGTTTGCACATCCAGCAGGCCGAGGCCGGGATCCGCGCCCGCCGACCCTTCGATCCCTTCTGGATCAGCGACATGGGTCCCGAGCATCTGATATCCGCCGCAAATCCCCAGAACGTGCCCGCCCCGACGGACATGGGCAGTCAGATCAATGTCCCAGCCCTGCCGCCGCAAGAAAGCCAGATCTCCCCGCGTGGACTTGCTGCCCGGAATGATGACCACATCGGCATCCCCCGGGATCGATTGGCCCGCAGACAGCATGGTCAGGCGCACACCCGGTTCTTGGGCCAGCGGATCAAGGTCATCGAAATTGGCGATGCGCGAGAGGCGGAGGCAGACGATATGAAGCCCCTCAGTTCGAGAGCCCGACGGGATATCCAGCGCATCTTCGGCGGGCAGCCGCCAAGCTTCATCGAACCACGGGACAACGCCAAAGCCGGGCCACCCGGTTCGCGTCTCAATTTCCTGATAGCCTTCATCAAAAAGTTTAGGATCGCCGCGAAACTTATTGATGATAAATCCTTTTACGAGATCACGATCTGCCGCATTGATCACCGCTTGCGTCCCGACGATTTGCGCAATGACACCGCCCCGATCAATATCGCCGCACAGGATGACGGGCAGGTTCGCCGCCTGCGCAAAGCCCATATTGGCGATGTCCCCGGCCCTCAGGTTGATCTCTGCCGGGCTTCCCGCTCCTTCGACGATGACAAGGTCATGGGCCGCGTTGAGCCGGTTGAAGCTCTCGAGCACTGCATCCAGAAGCTGCGGTTTCAGCCTGGCGTATTCAGCGGCCCGGACCGTCGTCAGCCGCTTGCCCTGAACAACGACTTGCGATCCGACCTCGCTTTCGGGTTTCAGCAAGACCGGGTTCATGTCGGTATGGGGCTGCAACCCGCACGCCATCGCCTGCAGAGCCTGCGCCCTGCCAATCTCACCCCCGTCCGAGGTGACAGCGGCGTTGTTCGACATGTTCTGAGGCTTGAACGGAGCGACCGAAAGACCCCGACGCTTGGCGGCTCGGCAAAGACCAGCGACCAGCATCGACTTGCCAACATTGGAGCCGGTGCCCTGGATCATGAGGGCTTTGGTCATGCGCGTACTCGCCGCCTCGACAGGAAGACCAACAAGGCAACAGTGCAAAGCGCGAGCTCCACCGCAAATGTCCAGTGGAGCAGAAAGGACAAGATCCAATGTGGCTGCGTGGCAGGGACAACAACCAGCGTCGTTGACTGATCGGACATAGGCCATGCCCAACCAATCGCACCAACAATAGTATCAAGGATCATATGCAGCACGCCGCCAGCGCCGATACCAATCACCATTCGCGAGCGGATCGCCAGACCAAGGACGGCTACCGCGACCCAAACGGCGGGACGATGTGTCAGATAGGTGTGATGATGGACGCGCCCCCCATCGACCAGTGCGAACCAAAGCATATCAAGATCCGGAACCACCGCGCCGATAAGAATGCCAGTTGCGACAGCCGGGGCAACTCCAAGATGGCGCGCTGCCACTGACGCCAGATAACCTGCAGGAAGATGGCCAACCATCATGCTAGGCACCCACGGCCATTCAAAACTCCACGCCTTTCTGCGCCTTTACCCCCAGATCCTTGAACGGGTGTTTGACCAGCGTCATCTCCGTGACCAGATCCGCGGCCTCGATCAATTCCGGCTTGGCGTTGCGACCTGTCAGGCAGACATGGGTCATGGGCGGCTTTTGGGTCAGGAGAAAGTCCACCACCTCGTCGATATCGAGATAATCATAGCGCAGCGCGATGTTGATTTCGTCAAGCAGGACGAACTGGATCTCAGGGTCCAAGATCTGCTCTTTGGCGATCCGCCAACCATTCTCGGCCGCAGCAATGTCCCGCTCGCGGTCCTGGGTTTCCCACGTAAATCCTTCTCCCGAAACGAAAAACCGGCATTCGTCAGCAAAACGCTCGCGCAAGAACGTCTTTTCGCCCGTGTCCCAGTTGCCCTTGATGAACTGAACGACGGCGCAGGGCATCCCGTGTGAAATGCAGCGCATGATCATGCCGAAACCCGACGAGGACTTTCCCTTGCCCGGCCCGGTATGAACCATGATCAGGCCTTTTTCCCCGGTCTTGGTCTCCATCATCTTGTCGCGGGCCGCCTTGATCTTTTTCATCTTGGCATTGTGGCGTTCGTTGACGTCGTCCATTGGGTCCTCCGGGGATTGCGGGCCTGTTGGTGACATCATTTCATGAAAGGCGCCAGAGCGCTTGGCCCGATCACGTCACCTGATCCAGAAATGCGACCAGGTTCGTGCGCGTCTCGTCACCAAAATGAAACGCCTGCCAGCCCCGCCCAAGCGCGGCATCGACGTTGCGCTTTGTATCATCGATCAGCACATGCGCAGAGGCTGGCGCGCTGCTCCACGTTTCGATGTGATCGAAGTATTCCGGGTCCGGCTTTGCGTGGCCGATGCGTCCCGAGGCAAAGATCTGCTCGACCCGGCTGCCAAAACCCATCTGGTTCTCGATATACGCAGCCCGCCGCCTCTCGTTATTGGTGCCGATAACATGCCGCGCATCCACCCGGTTCAGATGCTGCAATATTTCGGCGTCAGGGCGGGCATCCTTGGCAAACCAGTAGGACAGGAAGGCATCGCCGTCGATGTCATGACCCTCTATGTCGAGCCACGCGATCAATTCGTCACGCAGATGCACTTGCCCGCGCATGATTTGCCCCGCGCGGTCGGGGTGAAACAGGTGCCCCGCAAGCGCCCTTACGTCGACACCCCAGTCATCCCGCAGCGTGTCGGCCCAGACAAAACGCCCATCCACGATATTGGCGTTCAACACGCCGTCAAAGTCCCAGACGATGATCTTTTGCGACATGGGCACCTCCCAGCGGGCCGAGACTAGCAATGCCGACGCAACGGCGCCATTCCGTTCGCGCTTGACTCTGTATCGGGGCGGGCGCACTACGGTCAGACTGGTGCCCGGGGCATATCCCGGGTGAAAAGGGAATGCCGCGGGCCTCTCAGGCCCAAACGCAGCCGCCCCCGCGACCGTGACCGGAAAGGGTGCTCCACGCCACTGGCAAAAAGCCGGGAAGGCAGGGCAGCCGCAGAGGCCAAAAGCCCCGAGATCCGCAAGCCGGGAGACCTGCCAGCCAACGAAGGACGAAACCGGACGGGGTGTGCCGGGTGTCGGGAAGCCACGGCCATCTGCCGCCCGTCATCTGCCATGCCGTCCCCGACAGGGAAATGACATGGCCGATCTTCCACCCGTGGAACTCCTGGTCTGCGTGAAATGCCGCCGCGAGCTCGACGTGCCCGAGGGCGGCACGCGCCCCGGCGAAGCGCTCCATGCGGAACTGGCGAACCGCACCATGCCCGAAGGTGTGACACTCAAAGCCGTCGAATGCCTGTCCAACTGCTCGTCGGGTTGTTCGGTCGCCGTGCGCGGTGGCGCGCAGCGCTGGACCTATGTCTATGGCAACCTGATGGAAAACCGCGACGCCGATATGGTCGTCGAGGGCGTCTCAAAGTACGCCGCCACGCCCGACGGTCTCGTCCCTTGGCGCGAGCGCCCCGAACATTTCCGCAAAAACTGCATCGCCCGCATTCCCCCGCAGGAGTTCTGATATGGCCGATCTGAACAAAGTCCCCGTTACCGTCATCACCGGCTTTCTCGGCTCGGGCAAGACGACCCTAATCTCGCATCTGATGCAGAACCCGGGCGGCAAGCGGCTGGCCGTTGTCGTGAACGAATTCGGCGATGTCGGTGTTGATGGCGAAATCCTCAAGGGCTGTGCCATCCCGGATTGTCCGGCAGAGAACATCATGGAACTGGCCAATGGCTGCATCTGCTGTACCGTTGCGGATGATTTTATACCAACGATCGAAGCCTTGATGGCCCTCGACCCCCGGCCAGAACACATACTGATCGAGACGTCCGGCCTTGCCCTGCCGAAACCATTGCTCAAGGCATTTGACTGGCCGGATATCCGGTCGAGGATCACGGTCGACGGCGTGATCGCACTGGCAGATGCCGAGGCCGTCGCAGCAGGCCGTTTCGCGCCAGACGTGGCGGCGGTGGATGCGCAGCGGTTGGCCGACGAAGGGCTGGATCACGAAACGCCGCTGTCGGAGCTGTTCGAAGACCAGATCTCGTGCGCCGATCTGATCCTTCTGACCAAGCCCGATCTCGCCGGTCAATCAGGTATCGAACAAGCCAAGACCATTATAGCGGATGTCGCGCCCCGCCCCCTGCCCGTTGTCGAGGTGGCCGAGGGCATTGTCGATCCGCGCGTCATCTTGGGCCTGGAGGCTGCCGCCGAGGACGACTTGGAAGCCCGCCCCTCGCATCACGACGGGCCGCATGATCACGACCATGAAGATTTCGAGAGCGTGGTGATTGATATCGCCGAAGTTTCTGATCCCGAGGAGCTGGTCGAGCGTATTCGGCGCCTTGCCGATCAGCAGAACATCCTGCGGGTGAAGGGCTATGCCAGTGTTGCGGGCAAGCCCATGCGGTTGCTGGTTCAGGCTGTTGGGTCGCGCGTCAGGCACCAGTATGACCGCCCCTGGCAGGCAGGCGAAGCGCGTCTGGGCCGCATGGTGGTCATCGCAGAGCACGACGATATCAACACAGCCGCTATTCGCGCGGTTCTCGCCCCCGAAGGGGCCGCTGCCGAGTAACGGGCCATGCACGTCGTCTTTCGTGAGAGCCACGGGCTGGAGGAAACCGAGACGCCAACCGATCTCGGCCAATCCCCTGCGGACCTCACGATGCTCAGCTTCTCCGACTCCGATCTCGGGGCCTTTGCCGCGGGCTGGCATCGCGGCGGGGGGCCGGACGGCAAGATACCGACCCTGCGGCTTGCCAATATTGCCGCGCTCAAGCATCCGCTGTCAGTCGACACCTATGTCGAGCAGACGCTTTCAGGCACGAAAGGCATCCTGATCCGGCTGATCGGTGGCGTGCCGTACTGGTCCTACGGGTTGCAGCAGATCGAGGCGCTTGCCCGAGAGAGGAACATCGCCCTCGCCGTTTTGCCGGCGGATGGCCGTCCAGACCTGCGCCTCGACGAAATATCGACTCTGCCCGTCTCGACTTTGCGGCGCCTTCAACACCTTTGCGATGCGGGTGGTGCCCTTGGCGCGCAGGCGGCACTGGCGCAGATGGCGTTGGCCTCCGGTCTTTATGCAGGACCGGTCCGGGGCAACACGGTGCTGCCAACCGTAGGGGGCTGGACGCCAGAGGATGGGGTGGCCTGTCCGGTCCTCGCCCGGGGCATTGAACAGGCACCGCTGATCGTTGTCGTGTTTTATCGGTCTTACCTTGTCGCGGCGGATCTGAAACCGGTCGAGGCCCTCTTCGATGCGCTGCGGGCCAAGGGTTTTGCGGTCATGGGCCTTTTCGCGCCGTCGCTCAAGGCGCCTGAAGTGGCTGGCTGGTTGAAACGGCAGGTTGCCCATCTGCGCCCCGTATCAATCGTCAATGCCACGTCTTTTTCAGGCCGCGGGGCCGAAGGAACATCACCGCTTGATGCAGCGGATGTGCCGGTCTTTCAGGTCGCGCTGGCGACGTCTGGCGAAAAGGCCTGGGCCGAGGCAGAGCGCGGATTGTCACCCGCCGATCTGGCGATGCATGTGGTGCTGCCCGAGGTGGACGGCCGCCTTTTTGCCGGTGTGGCGTCGTTCAAAGAACCGGAGGCAAAAGATCCGCATCTGGAATTCGCGCGCCATGTCCATACGCCGCAGGACAACCGGGTCCGGGCCGTGGTCGACCGCGTCACCGCATGGCATCACCTGTCATCGACCCCGGCAGAGAACCGCAAACTGGCGCTTGTTCTGTCGACGTATCCGGGCCGTCACTGGAATGCGGCCCACGCCGTCGGCCTCGACGCAATCGCATCGGCGGCGGCCATGCTTGAGGATCTGAAGGCATCCGGGCACATGGCCGAGCCGGGTCTGTCAGCATCCGATCTGAGCGAGGCTCGGATCGCCTGGCCCCTCGACGATTACAAAGAAGCGCTCGGCGATTTACCCGCCTCACTGCGCGCGGACCTGCTCGAAGCATGGGGGCATGCCGAAGATGATCCGGACGCCACCATCGGTGCCATCACGCTGCCAATCCTCAAACGGGGCAATGTCTTTGTCGCGCTGCAGCCCGAGCGTGGCTCGCCCAAACATCGGGACACCGAGTATCACGACCTCTCTCGGGTGCCACGCCACAGCTATGTCGCCTTTTACCTGTGGATGCAGCGCCATGTTGACGGGCTGATCCATATCGGCGCGCACGGCACGCTCGAATGGCTGCCGGGCAAGGCGGTGGCCCTGTCGAAACACTGCTGGCCTGACGCCCTGACCGGCAATACGCCCGTCATCTACCCCTTCATCGTCAACGATCCGGGCGAAGCGGCACAGGCCAAACGCCGGATCGGGGCCATCACGCTGGGGCACGTACCCCCGCCGCTGGTTCAGTCAGGCGCGCCCCTTCGCCTGGCGCGGCTTGAGGCCTTGCTGGACGAATTTTCCAACGCGGGCGGCCTTGACCCCAAACGGCGTGACCGTCTGCAGGACGATATCCGCACCGAGGCGCAGGCGCTTGGTGTCGAGGATGATCTTGGCCTGAACGCTGCCGCCTGTTCGTTCGAGGCGATCACGCGCATCGATCAGTTCGTTTGCGACGTCAAGGACAGCCAGTTCGGTGACGGCCTGCACATCTGGGGCCGGGATCGATCAGACTGTGATGCGTTCGACATTTCGGCCTCTGCCACGGCCGAGCGCAATGCCCTGATCGACGCTCTGAACGGCAAACGGATCGATGCCGGGCCATCCGGTTCCCCATTCCGCGGGCGACAGGACGTACTGCCAACCGGGCGCAATCTCTACACCACCGATCCGCGCAGCGTGCCAACGCGCGCCGCCTATGCTCAGGGTGTGACGCTGGGCGAAGAACTGATGCGCCGCCATCTGCAGGACGAAGGCGATTGGCCGCGCGGCCTGATCGTCGATCTCTGGGGGTCGGCAACGATGCGGACAGCCGGCGAGGATTTCGCGATGGCCCTGCATCTGATGGGTATTAGGCCGGTTTGGGATGCCGGGTCCGAGCGGGTTTCAGGCATCGAGGTCCTGCCGATCACCGAGCTTGAGCGCCCCCGCATCGACGTCACGCTGCGGGTATCGGGGCTGTTCCGTGACGTCTTTCCGACGCTGTCAGCGCTTTTTGCGCAAGCCGTTCGGGCCCTCGCCGCGCGGGACGAAGCGCCCGATTGGAACCCCTATGTGGGCGACGCGACTGATCGTGTGTTCGGACCTCAGCCGGGCCGCTACGGCGTTGGTATGGGTCCCAACCTGACGGAGTATGACGACGCATCGCGGCGCGCCGCTGGCGAAGCGTGGCTGGCAGCCTCAAGCTGGGCGTTGAACGGCGACGAGGCGCGGCAAAATCCAGATGGAATCCGGCAACGGGTGGTGCAGGCAGATACTTTCGTTCACACCCAGGACCTGCCAGAAACAGATATTCTGCTGGCCGAGGATTACGCCGCGCACGAGGCTGGATTTGCTGCGGCACAGGCTGCGGCTGGCGGCAACGGGCGTATCTATCATCTGGACGCGACCAATCCGGACCGGCCGCGCGCGCGTGCGCTTACCGAAGAAGTGGCGCGTGTGGTTCAGGCTCGCGCAGCGAACCCTGCCTGGATCGCGGGTATGAAGCGGCACGGTTTTCGCGGTGCGGCAGAAATCGCGGCGACCCTCGAAAACATGTCGGCCTTTGCGCATCTCGCAGCGGCGGTGCCGGCGCACCTCTTTGATCTCTACTACGACGCAACGCTGGGTGATCCGGCAACGCGCGCCTTTCTGGCCGATGCCAACCCGGAGGCGTTGGCCGCGATGCAGGATCGCTTTGAGGCACTACGAGATGCCGGGCTCTGGGTCACGCGGCGCAATTCGATCCTTGCGGCCATGGGGGCCGCGGAATGAGCGCGCCGCAGGTGCGCGGCTGGTGCCCCGGCGCCTATCGCCCGATGATGTCGGGCGATGGTCTTGTGGTGCGTGCCCGGCCCTGGATGGGTGAGCTGACCGCAGCGCAGGTCATGGATCTGTGCGATGCGTCCAACCGGTTCGGCAATGGTGCAATCGACCTGACCAGCAGGGCAAATTTGCAGATCCGGGGCGTTTCCGAGGCCGACCATCCATCCCTGATGGATCGGTTGATCGAGATCGGAGTCGTGCATACCGACCCGCTGATCGAAGAACGGCGCGCAGTGATTGTAGCGCATGATTGGCATGCGGGTGACCTGACCCACAGGTTGACGACCCGCTTGATGGACGCGCTATCTGAGATGCCGGAATTGCCCGCCAAGATGGGCTTTGCCATCGATACTGGCCGCGATGCCTTGCTGCAAAACTGCTCTGCCGATTTCCGGATCGAGCTCACGGATGAAGGTGCAATTCTGTTGCGCGCAGACGGGGCCACAAAAGGCCGGTTCGTCAGCGAGGATGAGATCGCAGCCGCCCTTATGCAGCTGGTCGGTTGGTTTGTTGAAACTGGAGGGGTGAAAGCGGGCCGAATGAGGCGGCATGTCGCCTGCGCCTCGCTACCCCACGACTGGCTCGTAGCCCCGCCGCGCCAGCCGCGCAAAGCGCCCCAACCTGGCACAAGCGTCGATGGCCGGATCCTCGGCGCGCCGTTTGGCTCACTCGAGGCAAGCGCACTCGCCCGTCTGGTTTCGGACACGGGTGCAACCACCATGCGTCCTATGGTCGACCGGCTCTTTCTGCTGATGGGCGCAAACGACATCGAAGCGCCGGACTTCATTACAGATCCTGACGATCCGTTGCTCCGGATCGATGCCTGCACCGGAGCGCCGGGATGTCCGCAGGCGCTTGGGCCGACGCGCGATGTTGCGAGACGGCTGTCGACACATATGCCCGTGGACAAAACGCTTCACGTCTCGGGATGCCAGAAAGGCTGTGCCAGACCGGCGGCATCCGACGTAACGGTCGTGGCTGCGAATGGCGGCTTCGATCTTGTCACCGGCGGATCGGCATGGGATGAGCCCCGCCAGCGCGGGCTGAGCGCCGAGGCGCTCGTGAAGGAAATCAGCGACTGACAATGCCATACCAATACGAAAAAGACGGGGCAGCCATCTATCTGGAAAGCTTCGCGACAATCCGGCGCGAAGCCCATCTCGACCACTTCAACGCAGACGAAGAGCAAGTGGTCGTCCGCATGATCCACGCGGCAGGCATGGTCGGACTGGAACAGCATGTGAAAATCTCGAACGGGGCTGTAGCGGCGGCGCGGACAGCGTTAGAGGCCGGTGCGCCGATCCTTTGCGACGCCTACATGGTCAGCGAAGGCGTGACCCGGAAACGCCTGCCTGCAGAGAATGCGGTGATCTGCACGTTGCGCGATCCGAAGGTGCCCGAATTGGCCAGGGATCTCGGCACCACCCGGTCGGCTGTGGCGCTTGAGCTCTGGCGGCCCATGCTGGACGGCGCGGTCGTTGCCATCGGCAATGCGCCGACAGCTCTTTTTCACCTGCTGGAAATGCTCGAAGACGATGATTGCCCCCGCCCCGCCGCCATTATCGGCTGCCCGGTGGGGTTTGTCGGTGCCCGGGAAAGCAAAGAAGCGCTTTGGGAGGCCCAACCAGCACCAAGCATCATCGTCGAGGGCCGTCTTGGCGGCAGCGCGATCACCGTGGCCGCCATCAACGCCATCGCGAGCCGCGCCGAATGACCGGGATACTTTACGGCGTCGGCCTCGGCCCGGGCGATCCGGACCTTATGAGCGTTCGGGCGGATCGGCTGGTTCGAAATGCGCGCCATATCGCGTTCTTCCGTAAGGCGGGCCGGCCGGGTCGCGCGCGAACGATCGTCAAGGACATGTTGGGTGCTGAAGCGACCGAATTCCCGATGGAGTACCCGGTCACGACCGAGATCCCCCTGGCCGATCCACGCTACAATGCGATCCTGGCCGACTTTTATGTAGATTGTACCAGGCACCTAAAGGCCCTTGTCGAGACCGGTGAGGACGTGGTCGTGCTGTGCGAGGGCGATCCGTTCTTTTACGGCTCATTCATGCACCTCTACACGCGATTGAAGGATGTGATCCCGGTCGAAGTCGTTCCCGCGATCACCGGTATGTCTGCGGCCTGGACCGCGAGCGGCACGCCCATCACGTGGGGTGATGACGTTCTGACAACCGTGATGGGCACGCTTGATGAACACGCCCTGACCCATGCCATGGCGCAGGCCGACGCGCTGGTGGTGATGAAGATCGGGCGCAACCTACCAAAGGTACGCCGCGCCCTTGAGGCATCGGGCAAGGCAGATCGGGCTGTCCTCGTCGAATTCGCCAGCATGGAGGGCCAGCGCGTCCGCCCGCTGTCAGAGGTGGGCTGCGAACCCATGCCCTATTTCTCGATCATAGTCGTACACGGCCAGGGACGGCGGCCATGAGCGGCTGGGTGACGATCGCGGGCCTTGGTCCCGGATCCGAAGACATGATCACGCCCGAGGTCAGCGCGGCCATCGACGATGCAACGGATATCATCGGCTACATCCCCTATGTTCGCCGTATCACCCCACGCCCCGGTTTGACGCTTCATGAAAGCGACAATCGGGTGGAACTGGAGCGCGCGGCGCATGCGCTGACGCTGGCCAGGGACGGTCATCGCGTCGTTGTCGTCAGTTCCGGCGATCCGGGCGTGTTCGCCATGGCCGCCGCCGTGTTCGAAGCTTTTGAGAACGGCCCCGCTGATTGGGACGATGTCGACATTCGGGTGCTGCCGGGGATTACCGCCATGCTGGCCGCTGCCGCCCGTGCAGGCGCGCCGCTGGGGCACGATTTCTGCGCCATCAATCTCAGCGACAACCTCAAACCGGCGTCGCTGATCGAACGGCGTTTGCGGCTGGCAGCGGAAGCCGATTTTGCCATGGCGTTCTATAACCCATGCTCCAAGGCGCGGCCCGAGGGGTTCGAGCGGGCCCTGACGGTGTTGCGCGAGACCTGCGAGCCGGACCGGGTGCTGATTTTTGCCCGCGCGGTTTCAATGCCGGAGGAGGAATTGCGGGTCGTGCGATTGGCCGATGTGACCAGCGACGTGGCCGACATGCGCACCGTCGTTCTGGTGGGGTCGTCTCAAACCAGAATGATCGAACGTGGGACGCGATCCTATGTGTACACGCCGCGTTCGGTACCCGCATGAGCCAGCCAGTCCATCACCTCTTGGGGCGTCGCGACCTCCTGCCGTTGCGGGATTGCCGGGCGGTCGATCATGATCACCGGCAGGCCAAGCCGACGCGCAGCCTCGATCTTGGCGTAGGCACCCGTGCCGCCTGCATTCTTGGAAACGACGATCTCGATCCCGTATCGCTCCATCAACGCCGCATCCGCTTCGGCGCTGTAGGGGCCACGCGCGATGATCGCCTCGGTCTCTGGCAAGGGCAGCGGCGCCTTCGGTGGATCAACAAGCCGAAGCAGATAGAAATGCTGTTGGTTTGGCGCAAAGTCCGCCAGATGCATGCGGCCAATCGCAAGCATGACCCGCTTGCGCGGCCCGCCAAGTGCGGCAACCGCCCCGGCGATATCCGAAACCCGCTGCCATCGATCGCCGGGTTCTTCGGTCCAGGCCGGGCGCGTAAGGCCGACCAAGGGAATGTCGGCCTGCTCGCAGGCCATAATCGCATTCCGGCTCATCTGTGCGGCGAAGGGGTGCGTCGCGTCGATCACATGGGTGATCCGATGGTTCTCGAGATGCTCAACCAGCCCCGCGACCCCGCCAAAACCACCCACACGCTGCGGCAAGGGTTGGCGCACGGGCCTTTCAACCCGTCCCGCAAAAGAAACCGTTCCAGCAATCCCGGCCTCCGCCACCTTCCGGGCGAGGGCCGTGGCTTCGGTCGTTCCGCCCAGTATGAGGAGGTTCGGCGTCATGCCTGAAGATCCTTGGATCACCATCGTTGGTCTGGGCGAAGATGGACTGGCCGGCCTGTCGGATGCAAGCCGAATGGCAATCGAACAGGCCGAGGTGATCATGGGGCCGGCGCGCCATCTGGGTCTGCTGCCAGAGACGGCCGCGACGCAGGTGCCGTGGCCCGTGCCCTTTTCAGACGGTATCGCGTTGCTGCGTGGATATGAGGGGCGCAAGGTTGTCGTTCTCGTGTCAGGCAATCCGTTCTGGTTCGGCGCGGGCAGTGTCATCGCAAAGACGTTCGGCAAAGGCTCCTGGCGGGCGCTACCGGCGCCGTCGGCCTTTGCCCATGTCGCCGCCCGGTTGGGCTGGCCACTGGAAACAACGCTGTGCCTCGGTCTGCACGCGGCACCCCTGACCCGCCTGCGGCCGCGCCTGGCGCGCGGACAGCGGATGATCGTCCTGCTTCGTGATGGCGCCGCAGTGTCGGACCTGATGACCTATCTGAAAGAGGCTGGCTTTGGCGAAAGCCACGTTACCGTTTTCGAAGCGCTCAACGGTCCCCGCGAGCGGATGACGGAAGTGTCGGGGAAAGAGGCTCCCTCAGACTTCGAAGCACCCGTCTGCGCCGCGATCGATGTTCAGGGCACAGGCCTCGCTGTCCCGCATGTTTCCGGCCTGCCTGACGCCCTATTCGAAACCGACGGGGTGATGACCAAACGACCGATGCGCGCCCTCACACTGTCGGCCCTGGCCCCCAAGCCTGGTGAGAGGCTGTGGGATATCGGAGCGGGCTCCGGTTCCATCTCAATCGAATGGCTCTTGGCGCATCCGACCTGCGAGGCAACGGCGATCGAGACGCGCGCCGACCGCACCGCCTTGATCCGCCAGAATGCCGAAACGCTGGGCGTTGACCGGTTGCGGGTCGTCGAAGGGACTGCGCCTGACGCGCTGGAGGGGCTGCCGGATCCGGATGCGGTCTTTGTTGGCGGCGGGCTCAGCATGGATCTGATCGCTGCCCTCAGAGCGCGATTGGCAAACGGAACACGGATCGTCGCCAATGGCGTTACGCTGGAAAGCGAGGCAATCCTCAGCCGCCTGCATGCTGAAATCGGAGGAAGCCTGATGCGGATCGACATCGCGCATGCCGCTCCGATGGGTAACAAAACCGGCTGGAAGGGCTCATACCCCGTCGTGCAATGGAGCGCTGTCCTATGATCGTCGCGGGATTTGGTTTTCGAACATCTGCAACAGTGAGCAGCCTTGCTGATGCGTACGCCAAGGCGCGGGGCGGGGCGCAATTGTCGGCGAGCGTCTTCGCGACAGCTGCGGACAAGGCCACGACGCCAGTCTTTCAACGTTTTGCCACCGATCAGCAGGCCGCTGTCACACCAGTTGCGGCAGACGATTTGACCGCGCAACTGACGATTACCCAATCGGAACCCGTCAAAACCGCCCGGGGCACGGGATCGGTCGCCGAGGCAGCGGCTCTGGCTGCTGCCGGTCCACAAGCGCGCCTTTTGGCACCCCGCGCGGTGTCGGATGATGGCAAGGCGACATGCGCGCTGGCAGAAGGATCCAAGCCATGACCGTTCATTTCATCGGTGCCGGACCCGGCGCGCCGGACCTTCTGACCCTGCGGGGCCGTGACCTCATCGCGGCCTGCCCGGTCTGCCTTTATGCCGGTTCCCTGATCCCCGAGGCCGTCCTGAACCACTGCCCGGACGGCGCACGCGTCGTCAACACGGCCCCGATGGACCTGGACGCTATCATTGCGGAATGCGTGACGGCTGATGAGAACGGGCAAGACGTGGCGCGGCTGCATTCGGGCGATTTGTCCGTCTGGTCGGCCATGGGCGAACAGGTGCGACGGCTGCAAGAGCTTGGCATCGACTATACCGTGACACCCGGCGTGCCCTCGTTCGCAGCAGCGGCCGCCAGCCTCGGGCAGGAACTCACCCTGCCCGGCCTCTCCCAATCCGTGATCCTGACACGAACGCAAGGCCGCGCCTCGTCGATGCCCGAGGGCGAGAGCCTTGAGAATTTCGCCAGAACCGGCGCGACACTCGCCTTGCATCTTTCGATCGGCAACCTGCCGAAGGTGATCGCCGAACTGACCCCATCCTATGGGCTCGATTGCCCCATCGCGGTTGTTTACCGCGCGAGCTGGCCGGAAGAGCGGATCATCCGGGCCACGCTGGCAACCATCGAAGCCGAGCTGGACCCGAGTGTCACCCGCACCGCCCTGATCCTGGTCGGTCCGGCGCTGAAAGCCGAGGGGTTCGCGGAAAGCAGGCTGTACGCAGCCGATTACGATCGCCGCTATCGCCCACAGACGGCGGATAGCCCATGGTCCGAATGGCAGCACGGGGACGACTGACATGACGACGACTGTTCGATCCGGCCTGCTGGTCTCTGCCCCGTCCTCGGGCACGGGGAAGACCACGGTGATGCTGGGCCTGCTCCGGGCGCTCGCGGATGACGGGCTTGTCGTGCAGCCCTTCAAATCAGGCCCCGACTATATCGACCCGGCTTTCCATGAGGCCGCCGCGGGCCGAGCGTCTTTCAACCTCGACACGTGGGCGATGGATGGCACGTTGATCGACGCCATCAGCCGCCAGTCGGCAGGCGCCGATATCTGTGTCGCCGAGGGGTCGATGGGGCTTTATGATGGTGTCGCGACACGCGGTCAGTCGGGTTTCGGGTCCAGCGCCGAAACGGCGCAGCGCATGGGGTGGCCGGTGGTTCTGGTGCTTGACGTTGGTGGTCAGGCCCAATCGGCCGCGGCAAGCGCGCTTGGCTTTCGGGCCTACGCACCCGACCTGCCCTTTGCAGGCGTCATCCTGAACCGGGTGGCCAGCCCCCGGCACGAAAGGTTGATCCGATTGGGAATGGAAACCGCTGGGATTCCGGTTCTGGGTGCCTTGCCCCGTCGGGGGGACCTGACACTGCCGGAGCGGCATCTGGGGCTGATTCAGGCTGTCGAACACCCTGACCTTGATGCCGCGATCACAACCTATGCAGCGTTCTTGCGGGAAAATGTCGATCTCGCAGCCCTTCGTGCCGCTGCAACGGCCACGGCGGCGGCTAAGGATATCCCATTACCAAAGCCTCCGGCACAGCGGATCGCTCTGGCCCGCGATGCTGCGTTTTCGTTTACCTACCCGCACCTTCTGAAAGGATGGCGCAACGCTGGGGCCGAGATCGTTTCGTTTTCGCCGCTTGCCGACGAAGGCCCGGACGAAAACGCCGATCTTGTATGGTTGCCCGGCGGATATCCAGAACTGCACGCTGGAAAACTCGCCGCTTCCAACAATTTTCTGGACGGGTTGCGCAAACACGCCGAAACACGGCCCGTCCATGGCGAATGTGGTGGTTACATGGCTATGGGCCAAGCGCTGATCGACAAGGACGGGACGCGACACCAGATGGCCGGGCTTCTGGGTCTAGTGACGTCCTATGAAAAACGGAAATTCCATCTGGGATACCGGCGCGCCGTGCTCGATCAGCCGATGCCGGGGTGGGATATCGGGACCGCACTGCGCGGCCATGAATTCCACTATTCGACGATTCTCGACCAGCCCGACCAGCCCTTGGCGCAGGTCGCCGATGCGGACGGCAACCCGGTACCTGAAACCGGATCCCGGCGGGGCCATGCGACGGGCACGTTCTTTCACCTGATCACGGCAGAGGGCGCATGACCGGTTTCGTGAGTTTCGTGGGGTCCGGTCCTGGTGATCCCGAACTGTTGACGCTCAAGGCCGTCGACAGGCTCAAACGGGCAGACGCGGTGTTGTTCGACGATCTGTCATCGGGTCCGATCCTTTCCTATGCGCGGCAGGGGGCGGATCTGGTGGGTGTGGGCAAGCGGGCCGGGCGCGTCTCGCCACGCCAGCACCATGTCAGCCAATTGCTGGTTGATTACGCGAGCCAGGGCGGACGTATCGTGCGGCTGAAATCCGGCGATAGCGGACTTTTCGGGCGTCTCGAAGAAGAGCTGGTTGCGCTGCGTGAGGCCGGTATCGACTATGAAATCGTGCCGGGCGTGCCATCAGCCTTTGCCGCCGCGGCCGCATGCGGCATTCCCCTCACGCGCCGGCTGACGGCGCGCAGGGTGCAGTTTGTGACGGGGCACGACGCGGGTGGCAAACTTCCGGATGACCTCGACCTCAAGGCCCTCGCCGATCCGGATGCCTGCACCGTGGTGTTCATGGGCAAGCGTACTTTTCCGCTGCTGGTGGAGGCGCTGGTATCACATGGCCTGCCTGACAACACACCAGCGATCCTGGCCGAGGCGGTCGGCACCGCCGAACAGTCGATGACCCGGGGCGATATCGGTTCGCTCGCCGCGCAACTTGCCGAGGACGTGGGCACCAAACCGGCCCTCATCCTCTACGGACCTCTGGCGCAGCTCTGAATTCGTATGCCGGCCCCCAGATGTCGCATTTCTTGTTGTGCCGTTTTGGCCACCTGCTATGACAAAGAGACTTACGGTGCCACGGCTGTGGCTGAAAAGGGAACCGGGTGCGAGGCCCGGACTGCCCCCGCAACTGTAAGCGGCGAGCGCCATGGATAACCACTGACCTTACGACGGGTTGGGAAGGCCGGACGCGCAACGACCCGCAAGTCAGGAGACCTGCCGCAAGTCAGAACAATCGGCCCAAAAATGTGGCCACAACGCTGCCGGAGGGGCAGCAGAGCGAGAAAGGACAGTCATGCATATCGAACCTGGAGTTGTGGATGGGGCCAAGATGGCCTTTGCCTACGCAACCGCAGCGGGCGCTGCCGGATACAGCGCGAAACTGGCGCTCGCCGATCTGAGCCGCAGCAACCCCGTCTCTTTCCTCGCCCGGACCGGCATGGCAGCTGTCGGCACGCTCTTTTTCTTCGAGATCCTGCCGCATTTCCCTGTCGGCATCTCAGAGGTTCACTTCATCCTAGGCACCACGCTCTTTCTGCTGATGGGGGCCGCGCCCGCTGCTCTTGGTCTGGCGCTCGGGCTGCTGATCCAGGGCATGGTCTTTGCGCCCACCGATCTGCCGATGTACTTCGTCAACGTCACGACGCTGCTGGTGCCGCTGCTGGTCATCAACGGCCTCGCCGAACGGCTGCTGCCGCGCGACCGTGCCTATGTCGATCTGAGCTATTCCCATGTCCTGAAACTCTCGGGCATCTATCAGGGTGGCGTGGTCGCGTGGGTTGCATTCTGGGCCTTCTACGGTCAGGGCGTCACGGCCGAGACATTCTCTGCAGTGTGGACCTTTGGTGCGGCCTACATGCTCGTTCTGCTGATTGAGCCTATCGCAGATTTGGCCGTTCTCGCAGCGGCCAAGACCCTGCGCGGCACCGACGATCGTTTCGGCCTGCTGACACCGCGCCTGCACACCCCGGCTTGAGGCCTATTGCACCCGCGGCATGGCGTTTCTGACAACGCCATGCCGCTTTGAAGTCAGTGACATATGATCCGCGATCTATGGCTTGTCGGTATCGGTACCGGTTCCCCGTCCCATGTGACGCTTGAGGGGCAGCAAGCCCTGCGCGATGCAGCCGTCGTGCTGCTGCCCCGCAAAGGCCCCGGCAAGGATGATCTCGCCACGATCCGCGAAAGGATCCTGAACGAGATCGGGGCAACAGCCCGCGTCGTACCTTTTGAAATGCCGGTTCGTGACGAAAGCCTGCCCTACGACATCCGCGTGGACAGATGGCATGATGCCATCGCCAAGGCTTGGATGCAGGCCCTGTCCTGTATCGAATTCGAGGGGCCGGTCGCATTGCTGGTCTGGGGTGATCCGGGCCTCTACGACAGCACCTTGCGTATCGCCGCACGGATATTATCGAAACCGGCCATCCGTGTCGTTCCCGGCATCACCGCGATGCAAGCGCTGACAGCCGCGCATGCCATCCCGTTCAACACCATCAACGGCACCGTTGCCGTAACGACGGGGCGCCGCCTGCGCGACGAAGGCTGGCCCGCTGGCGCCGAAACCGTGATCGTCATGCTTGATGGCGCGTGCAGTTTTCAAGACCTCGACCCAAGCAGCATCGAGATCTGGTGGGGCGCGTTCCTCGGCATGCCCGAGCAGATCCTGCGAAGTGGTCCCTTAACCGAAACCGGTCCGGAAATCGTCGAGGTCCGGGCCGCCGCGCGTGCCGCACATGGCTGGATCATGGACACCTATCTGATGCGCTGCAATCCGCTAGGCTGACCAATTTCCCGCCAAAATTGTGCGGAACTCCCCTGCTCAACCCCTTACAAAACGTAAACAGCAGGCAGGATATGCCCAGCATATCGTCAAGAATGACGAAACTGCCTTGAAATTCATCACTGGTCGGCTCTTTCCTTAGCATAGGCCCGAACCGGCTTTGCTTCTTCTGCACCAGTTCGGACGCTTCGCCGACAGACAGCGGAGGTTACGTATGCTCAAGAAAACGACTGCTCTCGCAACGGGGATTATTGCGCTGATGGGCAGCGCTGCACTGGCGGGTGGCCATCTCGAAAAGGTGGTTTTTGGCACCAATTGGCTGGCGCAGGCGGAACACGGCGGATTCTATCAATCGGTCGCCGACGGCACTTACGAGGCCTGCGGGCTGGAGGTTGAGATCATTCCGGGCGGGCCGCAGGTGAACAACCGGGCGCTTATGTTGGCGGGCAAGATCGATTTCCACATGGGCGGCGACATGCTGCAAGCGTTCAACGCCGTGAAGGAGGGCATTCCGGTGGTCGCGGTCGCGGCCATTTTCCAGAAACACCCACAGGTCATCCTTGCGCACCCGGAAGAAGCGGAAAGCTGGGAGGATCTGAAGGACCTGACACTGCTGATCGGCGACAACGGCTTTACCAGCTATTACCAATGGATGATCAAGGCCCACGGCTTTACCTCCGAACAGCGCGAGCCCTACACGTTCAACCCGGCCCCGTTCATCGCGGACAAGAAGAAGGGGATGCAGGGGTATCTGAGTTCTGAGCCCTATCTGGTGAAGAAAGAGGCGGGGATCGAACCCAATGTCTTTCTGATCGCCGATGCGGGCTATTCGAGCTATGCCACCACGATCGAGACCATGCAGGCCACGATTGAGAGTGATCCGGAAAAGGTTAAATGCTTTGTCGATGCATCGCTTGCCGGGTGGTACAACTATCTCTATGGCGACAGCGCCGATGCGGACGAACTGATCAAGACCGCCAATCCGGATATGAGCCAGGACAAGATCGAGTTCGCCAAGAACATGATGCGCGAACGTGGGATCGTCGACAGCGGTGATGCTCTGGACATGGGCATCGGCGCGATGAACGATAAGGTCATCGGTGACTTCTACGACAAGATGGTCGATGCCGGCGTGCTTGAGGATGGGCTTGACTGGAAAGCCTCTTACACGTTGGACTTCACCAATCAGAAGGTCGGGATGGACATCAAGCCCTGAGCCAAACCGCGACGATGCGCATGGGCAAGCCGTGCGCGTTGTCCCAAAGGGAAACGGATGAGAGACACCCATCAGGAGATCGGCCAGCGCGCGCCGCTGCTCGCGCTCGACAGGATCGACAAGACCTTTGGGCGCGATGTTACCGCGCTCAAAGGCATGTCGCTTGACATCAATCAGGGTGATTTCGTCTCGCTTTTAGGTCCGTCGGGTTGTGGCAAGTCAACAGCACTGCGTTTGATCTCCGGGCTGCTTCAGCCGACGTCGGGACGGATCGTCTGGTCGGGCGGTCAACAGGCGGGGGATCTGGGTGTCGTCTTTCAGGAACCCACGCTGATGCCTTGGGCGACGGTGGTCCAGAATGTCTGGCTGCCGTTCCGCCTGCGCGGCAAATCCTATGCCGATGTCAAGGACGAGGTGCTTGAGGCACTGCGCCTCGTCGGGCTTGAGAACTTCCAGAACGCCTATCCCCGCGAGCTATCGGGCGGCATGAAGATGCGGGTGTCGATTGCACGGGCCATGGTGACACGGCCCCGTCTTATCCTGATGGACGAACCTTTTGCGGCCCTCGACGAAATCACGCGCTTCAAACTGAACAACGATCTGCTGGCGTTGAAGCAAAAGATCGGCTGCACGGTGATCTTCGTGACGCATTCCGTGTTCGAGTCCGTCTTCCTGTCCGACCGGATCGTGGTGATGGCAGCCCGGCCCGGACGGGTTGTGCGCGAGCTTCAGGTCGACGCGCCCTACCCTCGCGATGATGAATTTCGGACCTCGGCGGATTATGCGGCCTATACCAGGCAGGCGACAGATGCGCTGCACGAAGCCATGGGAGAGGCGGCATGAGCATCGCCGAAACAGCGCCGCCCACCGTCGATGCGGACGAACGCACGCGCCAGCGAAAGGCCCGGTTCGAGCAGGTCGGCAAATGGACCCTGCCGGTGCTGGTTCTGGGGCTGGGCATCCTGATCTGGGATCGCATCGTCGTCTGGAACGAGATCCCGCACTACATTCTGCCCTCGCCATTTCTTGTGCTGGAAACCCTGATCAAGGATTGGGCGATCCTGTTCAATGCACTGCTTGTGACGCTGCAGATTACTTTGATGGCATTGGCGGTCGCGGTCTTGGGCGGCGTGGGTCTGGCTGTGCTCTTTACCCAGTCGCGCTGGATCGAGATGAGCTTTTACCCCTACGCCGTGATCCTGCAGGTGACGCCAATCGTGGCCATCGCGCCCTTGATTTTCATCTATGTCGACAGCCGGCTCGCCGGGCTCTTGCTGTGCGCGTGGCTGGTGGCGTTTTTCCCAGTGCTTTCGAACACGACGCTGGGGCTTAACTCCGCAGACCACAATCTGCGCGATCTCTTTCGCATCTACGGAGCGACCCGCTGGCAAAAGCTGCGATACCTGCAGCTGCCATCCGCCCTGCCCTATTTCCTTGGCGGTCTCCGGATTGCGGGGGGCCTCAGCCTGATCGGTGCGGTCGTGGCGGAATACGTAGCGGGCACCGGCGGCCTTGAATCCGGTCTGGCCTTTCGGATCCTCGAGGCCGGGTATCGCCTGAACATCCCCCGCATGTTCGCCGCGCTCATCCTGATTGCGGCAACGGGTGTGGTCATCTTTGCGGGTCTGAGTTTTCTCAGCCATATGCTGCTGCGCAAATGGCACGAAAGCGCACTCAAGCGGGAGGGTTGATGGGCTTTGACGTTCTGCCCAGTGGCCATATCACTCTTCAAAACCTGACGATCCCGGGCTGCTTTGTCGGTCAGGAGACCGATTTGGCCACAGCGACCCTGAATATCGAGGACGGCCGGTTCTCGGATCAGGCAGGTCAGGTTGTCGATATGCAGGGGGCGATGGCCCTGCCTGCCTTTGTCGATATGCACACCCATCTCGACAAGGGCCATATCTGGGACCGTGCGCCTAACCCGGACGGGACATTCGCAGGCGCACTTGAAACCGTTGCGGCAGATCGTGTCGCGCACTGGACGGCTGACGACGTGCGAACCCGCATCGCATTTTCGTTGCGCTGCGCCTATGCGCACGGCACCCGCGCCATCCGCACCCATCTCGACAGCATCCCGCCGCAGGACGGCATCAGCTGGCCTCTTTGGGCGGAACTGCGCGAAGAGTGGCGCGGCCGGATCGACATGCAGGCGGTCTGCCTGATCGGGTGCGAACGGTTCTCGGAGGATGGAGAATTCGCCCATACCGCCGATCTGGTGGCGGGGTATGGTGGTATCCTTGGGATGGTGAGCTATCCGTTGCCCGACTTGCCCGACCGCCTGCGCGGATTCTTCCGCATGGCAGAGGCGCGCGGGTTACATGCCGATTTCCACGTGGACGAGACTATGGATCCGGGCGTCGAGACCCTGCGCCTGATCGCAGAGACGGTGCTTGAAACGGGCTTTGACGCGCCGGTGGTCGTCGGTCACTGCTGTTCGTTGTCGACGCAGGACGAAACGCGGGCGCTCGATACGCTTGATCTGGTAGCAAAGGCCGGGATCCAAGTGGTCAGTCTGCCGATGTGCAACCTCTACCTGCAGGACCGGCATGCAGGACGTACACCGCGTGGGCGCGGCATCACGCTGGTGCACGAGATGGCGGCGCGGGAAATCCCCGTCAGCTTTGCCAGCGACAACACCCGCGACCCCTTCTATGCATACGGTGACATGGACATGCTCGAAGTGATGCGTCAGGCCACGCGCATCGGGCACCTCGACCATTCGCGCAATGACTGGCCGCTGGCCTTTTCCGCCACGCCTGCCGCGACCTGCGGCTTTGCGCCTGCTTCGTTTGCCATCGGTGCCCCGGCTGACCTGGTCATCTGCAAAGCCCGCGGCTGGACCGAACTTTACGCTCGGCCGCAATCCGACCGCATCGTGCTGCGAGACGGCGTGGCCATCGACACGACACTTCCCGACTATTCCGAACTTGACGATCTGATGAGGGTGACATGACACCGGACCTTGAAGGCGCCAAAGCCGCGCTTGCCCATCTCGACCTCGACGAAAACCCGGCCAGCATCAAGGCCAAGAGCCGCGATTTCTTCTGGTATTCGCCCGTGCTGAAGTCGCGCCTCGATCATGTGGTTGCCGATTTCGTGGTCAGCCCGCGATCCGAGGCCGAGATCATCGAAGTGCTTAAAGTCTGTTATGCTCACAACGTGCCGGTAACGACCCGCGGCGCCGGGACTGGCAATTATGGACAAGCTATGCCGCTGGCAGGCGGCTGCGTCATGCATCTGCGGCACATGACGGCGGTCAAAGAGGTGCATCCTGGTCGGGTCATCGTGGAACCGGGATGCATCCTGAAAGACCTGGATGCGGCTTGCAAGGAACAGTCCGGCCAGGAAATCCGGATGTTTAGCAGCACATGGGCCACGGCCTCGATCGGTGGCTTCATCGCGGGCGGGTCCGGTGGTGTCGGATCCTGCACATGGGGGTCATTGCGTGATCTCGGCAACATCATCCGCCTGCGTGTTGTCACGATGGAGGAAGAACCGCGCGTTCTGGAATTCCGGGGTGAAGAACTGGCACGGGTCAGCCATGCTTATGGCACCAACGGGATCATCACCGAGGTCGAGATGCCGTTGGCCCCGGCCTATGACTGGATCGAGATGTTCGTGGCCTATGACGACTTGATCGAGGCCGCCCGATTTGGCGAGGAACTTGCGAACGAAGACGGCATCCTGATCAAACTTGCCACGGTGTTCGAGGCCCCGACCGCGCATGCCTATTTCCAGCGGGTCGCGCCATATGTCGACGACAAGACGCACCTGATCGCGCTGATGGTCGCCCCCCACTCGATGGACGGGTTCTTGACGTTCATGGGGCGGCGCCCATCCGCCCGGCTGATCTATCGCAGCGACGACCATGATTGGGAGCGGCGGCCCGGACCCGTTTTCGAATATGGCTGGAACCACACGACCCTGCGGGCACTCAAGGTCGATCCGTCGATCACCTATCTGCAGGTCCGCTACGGCTTTCCCGATCATCTGAAACTGATCGAACAGATGCGCGACGAATTCTCGCCCGAGGTCCTGCAGCACCTCGAAGTCATACGGGACGGCGGCAAGGTGATGTATGCGGGCCTGAGCCTCGTGAAATTCACGAGCGAGGCCCGGCTGGACGAGATCATCCGCATACACGAAGAGGCTGGCGCGCTGGTTTTCAATCCGCATCGCTACACGCTTGAGGAAGGCGGGCGGCAAACCGTCGACGACCGGCAGCTTGCCTTCAAACACGATGCCGATCCCAAGGGTTTGCTCAACCCCGGCAAGATGATCGCGTGGGATGATCCAGGCTGGGACTTTCAGACGATGTACAGTTATCCCAAACTGCAAAAGGCCGGATAGCCATGCGCGCGCTCGTCCTTTTTGCCCATCCCTGCCCGGAAAGCTTTTCGGCGGCGTTACACGGCCGCGTCGTCGAAACGCTGACCGCGCGCGGATGGGAGGTGGACGACTGTGATCTCAACGCAGAAGGGTTCAATCCGGTTCTCAGCACCGAGGAACGCCGGGCCTATCACGACATGGGTGCGAACGAGACACCGGTTGCATCCTATGTTGAACGGCTGCGGGCGGCACAGGCCCTGGTCCTTGTCTTTCCGGTCTGGAACTTTGGCTATCCCGCCATTCTCAAGGGATTTCTCGACCGGGTTTTTCTGCCCGGCGTGTCGTTCAATCTCGAGGGTGGCAAGGTGATGCCCGCGCTCACGCATATCAAACGCTTGGCGGCGGTCACGACGTACGGCGGCACCCGGCTGCGCGCGCTGATGGCGGGCGATCCGCCGCGCCGGTCGGTCAAGCGAGCGGTCTGGCATGTGTGTCGGCCCGACAAAATGCGGTATCTTGCGCTCTATGACATGAACCGGGCAGACGACGCCCGGCGGGGGCGTTTCCTGAAGCAGGTCGAAACAGAAATGGAGGTTCTTTAGATGCGTGCCCTGATCGTTTATTGCCATCCGAAACAGGGAAGCTTTACCGCCGCGGTGCGGGACACAGTCATTGCCAAACTATCCGCAGCCGGGGCCGAATACAGGGTCACCGACCTCTACGAAAGGGGGTTCGCGCCGGTGCTTTGCGCGGGTGAACTGGATTGCTACCTCGACACGTCGTGCAATCAGGAACCGGTGAAATCGGATGTCGACGATGTGCGTTGGTGCGATACGCTGATCTTTGTCTATCCGACCTGGTGGTACGGCCTGCCGGCCATGTTGAAAGGCTGGCTGGACCGCGTCCTGTTGCCCGATGTCGCTTTTCTGATGCCCGATGCGATCAACACGAACATCCGGCCGGGCATGACCCATATCAAGCGGCTGGGCGTCTTTACCACCTGCGGGGCCAGCTGGATGCTGACCCAGATGATCGGGGCGCCAGGCAAACGGACATTGTTGCGCGGCGTTCGCACCGTCTGTGCACCGAACTGCAAAACCGTTTTTGCCGCCCATTACCTGATGGACAGCTCGACCCCTGCGACCCGCGCCGCCCATCTTGAAAAGGTAAGCCGCAAGATGGATCGTTTTATCGGCCGGGTGCGGTCGCAGATGCAGGCGGTGCAGACGTGATCCCAATCCTCGACTGGCAGGAATGCGAGAGCGATCTGGCCAGCTTTTCGGCCAAGGTCGGCGCCGCCTGTCGGGATCACGGGTTCTTTCTGCTTTCAAATCCTGCCGTCGCGCTGCCCCTTCGCGAGGCGATGTTCGCACAGGCCAAGGCGTTCTTTGCGTTACGGGACAGCGAAAAGGCCAAGATCGATATCCAGAACACCCCGCATTTTCGGGGATGGGCGCGACAGGGGCTGGAATCGCTTGACGAAACCCGCCCGGAGGTCGACCGCAAGGAAAGCTTCAATGTCGGCTATGACCTGCCTTCGGACGATCCGCGTGTCATCGCAGGCGAACCTTTTCGCGGCGTGAACCAGTGGCCCGATCTGCCGGGTTTTCGGGACACCGTTCTTTCGTACTACGACGCCGCCCTAAAACTCGGGGTCGCGCTGCATCAGGCCTTCGCGACCGATCTCGGCTTGCCCAGGCACCATTTCCAGCGCCTGTTTGACGAACCCCTGGCAGCGTTGCGCATGCTCTACTACCCCGCGCATGACGGGCGCAAGGACGTGATAGGGGCCGGGGCGCACACCGATTATGGTGCTTGCACGCTGCTTATGACGGATGGGGAGCCGGGGTTGCAGGTCAGGCCACGAGGCGGCGACTGGATTGATGTCCCGCATGTCGAAAACGCCTATGTCGTCAATATCGGTGACTGCATGATGCGCTGGACGAACGATACCTATGTCTCGACACCGCACAGGGTTTTGCCGCCGGCGCGAGAGCGGTATTCGGTGGCCATGTTCATAGAGGCAAATCCCGACACCATCGTCGCCGCGCTGCCCGGCACTGGCACGCCGAAATATCCGCCGATCCGGGCGGCGGACTATCTGCAGTCACGGCTTGATGCCACATATGCGCCGAAAGAGGTGTCATGACGGCACGGGACTGGGCAGACCTCAAAGCCTCCGACTTTCAGGGCATCGACCCGATGGAGACCATCGCGGTCCTGCCGACCGCAGCGATCGAGCAGCATGGCCCCCATTTGCCCGTCGGCACCGACAGCCTGATCGCCGCCGGGATGCTGGACGAATTCCGCGCGAGGTGCCCCGAGCACATCGACGCCCGGATCCTGCCGATCCAGACGGTCGGCAAATCGAACGAACACCTGTGGGCGGCAGGAACAGTGACACTGACCGCGCAAACGGCATTGGCGGCATGGGTCGAGATTGGCCTTTCGGTCGCCCGGGCCGGGATCCGCAAGATCGTCATCGTCAATTCCCACGGCGGCAATCTGGATCTCGTCTCGATCCTATCGCGTGAGCTGCGGGTGCAGGCGAACATGCTAGCCGTCAAATGCCAGTGGGGATCGTTCGGCCATCCCGACGGCACCTATTCGGAAAGAGAGCAGTCTTTCGGCATCCATGGCGGCGATGTCGAAACCTCTCTGATGCTCGCCTTCCGGCCCGACACGGTCGATATGTCGAAAGCAGAGGATTTCGTATCGAGCGCCGAAACCACATCCATCCCGCCCATCGGCCCGGTGAGCTACGGATGGATCGCGAGCGATCTGAACCCGGCAGGGACGGTGGGCGAGGCGTATCTCGCCACCGCCGATAAGGGGCACGCGACAGCCCGGCATCAGGTGGCGGGCTTTATTGCGCTGCTTGAGAAAATCCGACAGATGCCGACCTTTCCGGAGAGCTGACGAGCGGCAGGGTCATACGAGCTGTCAAACCGGGTTCACGGCGCAACAGTTCCAGACGGCCGCCATGTTGCTTCGCCACGGCCTCAGCGATCGACAGGCCCAGCCCACTGCCCTGCCCCGGCGTCGCCTGACCAAAGCGCTCCATCACGATGGGCATGTCCTGTTCGGAAATTCCCTTACCATCATCGGCCACTTCGATCGCAACCTCATTGGAGCGGAGTACCGTCCGCACCCTCACGGTCGTCAAATCAGGGCCACCATGTAGGATCGCGTTGTCGACGAGGTTTCGAACCGCCTCTATCAACAAAACCGCATCGGCAAAGACAGCCGCCCTGGGCGCAGATCCGTCGAATGTGACCGAAACACCCGCTGGCGCGCCTTGCGACACCTCGCCAACAAGCGCTTCCAACGCCGGATCTAATGCAAGCGTCTCGCCCCGATGTGAGACGTCCACGCTGCGCGCTCGTTCAAAGAGCAGAAGGGAATTCGCGAGCCGCCCCGTCTGATCCGCGGCATCCTTGAGGGCGAGCGCCCGCTCCTGCGTGTCCTCAGATGTGCGGGCAGACAACACTGCCTCGGCAAGCGCGACCACCCCTGCGATCGGATTGCGCAACTGGTGGGCCGCCCGATGCACAAAGGCGTCGCGCGCCTCAATCGCGTCCGAAACCTGCGTGAGCAGACGGTTCAGCGTCGCGACCAGGCTTTGCACTTCGCTCGGAACTGGGCGGCGGATCGGTTCCAGGTCTTCGGGACTGCGGCGTGCGATGGCCTCCTCAAGGTCTAGGAGCGGACGCAGACCATGACCCACCCCGAACCAGACGATCAGCGCGACAGACAGCAGCAGAACCCCGGTGATAAGGAAGGCGCGCTTGGCGAAATCCAGCACGAACTGATCCCTGATGGATACGTTCTGCCAGACTGCAAAGGTGTAGATGCCCGCAAGGCCATCGACTTCGACCGCATCCTGCATCCGAAGAACCCGCACGTCATTGCCCAGATACTGCGCGTAGTAGAATTCTGGCGCAGGTGATGGCTGGCCCCGTTTCGGGGGGACCGGTGGGGTGGCATAGCCGGTGACAAACGCGCCATCCGGGGCAAAGACGTGATAAAAAACCGGACCGCCCGATGTATCGCGAAGCTGATCCAGCGTTCGGGCAGACAAGGCATCGCCGCCCGACACAGCAATGTCCCGCGATATCGCAAGCGCGGTCGACAAGAGGCTCCGATCAAAAAGCTCAAGCGCGCGATCTTGGGCATCCCGCAACGTCAGTGCGCTAATGAGGCCCGCGACCGCCAGGAGCGGAAGCAGGATGATCAGCGTGAGACGCCCGCGCAGGGACAGCCGGGTCATGCCGGACCGGCTTCGGCCAGAACATAGCCCAGGCCCCGCCGCACCTTGATTTCGATCCCGTGAGGTCTGAGACGTTTGCGCAGGCGCGATACGTAGACCTCGACCACGGTCTCGTCGACGTCAGCCCCTGTCCCGTACATGTTGTCGAGCAGCACGGATTTCGTCACCGTCCGACCGGCGGCGGTCACCAGACATTCAAGCACCGACAATTCCCGGCGCGGCAGATCAAGCGGGCGGCCATCAACCCGCGCTTCGCGCGTGGCTGCATCGAAGGACAGGCCGCCGACATCGACCATTTCGGTGATTTGCTGCGGCAACCGCCGGGAAAGGGCCCGGATTCGGGCCTCGAGCTCTGCCATTTGAAAGGGTTTGGCGAGGTAGTCATCGGCACCGCTGTCGAGACCGGCAACCCGGTCTTCCAGCTCTGCCATCGCGGTCAGCATGATGACAGGCCGCCCATCACCACGCGCGCGCATCTTTCGGACAAGACTCAGACCATCGAGACCCGGAAGGTTGATATCGATGATGGCAAGGTCAGCATCATCGCCGGCAAGGAACTCATCGGCCGCATTTCCGTCGTGCAGCAAATCAACGGCATGTCCGATGTCCCGCAGCCGATAGGCAATGCCCTTCGCCACGTTCTCGTTGTCTTCAACCACGACGATCCGCACGTTTTTCCCCTGCTGAAAGCTTGCTGCAAGGTTTGCAGGTCAACACTCTGACATCAAGCTGGCCTAAGGAACCAGCTGATTCCGCGTATCCGAGCGGATCGCGGAATGCGACATGGGAGGAAAAAATGCAAATACTCAAAACCGCGCGCGACGCGGCACTTGGTGCAGTGGCCGTCGCAGGTATAGCGACAGCGACGTTTGCCGGTGGTCACGGAATCGACCTGGCGGGCAAAACCGTCGAATGGATCATCCCGTTCTCGGAAACGGGCGGCTCGGCCAAGTGGGCCAACTTCTACGCACCTCTGCTGAGCGAGGCATTGCCCGGACAACCCACCGTGGTGGTAAAGTTCATGCCGGGTGCGGGTTCGACCAAAGGTGCCAACTTTTTCCAGCAGCAGAAGTATGACGACGGCACGCTGATCTTTGGCTCATCGGGATCGACGCAGTTCCCGTACCTGCTGGGCGATCCGCGGGTCAAATATGAATACGGCGACTGGAACGTCGTTCTGGCCTCCGGCACCGGCGGCGTTGCCTATCTGCCGCCTGATCTGGCGGCCCGGTTCGACGGCGACGCCGATGATCTGAAGGATGTCGAATTCATCTATGGCAGCCAGGGCGCAACCCGGCTTGATCTGGTACCGCTGCTGGCATGGGAGATGCTGGGCCTGAATGTCGAACCAGTCTTTGGCATCAAGGGTCGCGGTGACGGCCGCCTGATGTTCGAACGGGGCGAGGCGAACATCGACTATCAGACATCGTCATCTTACCTCAGCGGCGTGACGCCCCTGGTCGAAGCCGGAACAGCGGTGCCAATGATGACATGGGGTGCGCTGGACGCCGATGGCAACATCGTACGCGACCCGACATTCCCGGACATCCCGACCTTCAAGGAAGTCTGCGAAGCCACAGCGGGATGCGAAACCTCGGGCACCCAATGGGATGCATGGAAAGCGTTCTTCATCGCGGGCTTCCCGGCTCAAAAGATGGTGTTCCTGCCCAATGGCGCATCGGCCGATGCGATCGTGACCTACACAGCCGCTTTCGAGGCGGTCAAAGCGCGCGCCGATTTTGCCGATATCTCGGCCAAGCGTTTGGGCAAATATCCCCAGATGACGGGCGACGAGGCTGCCGCTGCGCTGGTGAGTGCGACACAGGTATCGGACGATGCCAAGGGCTTCGTTACGAATTGGCTTCAGGAGCGCTATGGCGTTTCGCTGAACTAAGGCCACCACTCGCTGGCCCTGTCCCCCAAGGACAGGGCCAGTTGGGATTTTCATCATGGACTTGCTCGCCACAGCGCTGCCCGCCCTTGCCGAAGCCTTCGGGCTGATCCTCAATCCCATTGTCCTCGCATACCTCGTGCTGGGTGTCGTGATGGGCTTGGCGGTTGGCGTTTTTCCGGGGCTGGGTGGCATCGCGGGCCTATCGCTGCTTTTGCCGTTCATGTTCGGGATGGACCCGGTTCTGGGTCTTGCCCTGATGGTCGGGATGGTGGCGGTCGTTCCGACATCAGACACCTTCGCCTCGGTCCTTATGGGCATACCGGGTTCGTCGGCGTCGCAGGCTACCGTTCTCGACGGCTTTCCGATGGCCAAACGCGGCATGGCGGCCAGAGCACTATCGGCGGCCTTTGCCTCATCCCTTTTCGGCGGGCTGGTCGGAGCGAGCTTTCTCACTCTATTCATCCTCGTCGCACGCCCCATCGTGCTGGAATTCCGAACGCCGGAATTGCTGATGATCACGATCTTCGGCCTTTCGATGGTTGGGATCCTCGCGGGCCGTGTGGCGATCAAGGGGATCGTGGCGGCCGGCCTTGGCATGATGGTCGGTACGATTGGCGAGGGCGACAGCGCCGGTGCGCTGCGGATGGTCCCCGAAAGCTGGGGTTACATGGACAACGGCACCGTCGGCTTCACGCTTTATCAATACCTCGGCGACGGGCTGAAACTGGTGATCGTAGGCCTCGGCATCTTTGCCATCCCGGAGATTGTCGCGCTGCTGCGGCAGGATCGAGCCATAGCCGAAGGATCGACACTGGGCGGCGGTTGGCTTGATGGGGTCCGCGACTGGTTCGCCAATATCTGGCTATCGGTGCGGTGTTCGATCATCGGGGTGATTGTCGGCGTCATCCCCGGCTTGGGCGGATCCGTGGTCGACTGGATCGCCTATGGTCACACCGTTCAATCGACGCCTGATAAATCGAAATTCGGCAAGGGCGAGGTGCGGGGCGTCATCGGGCCGGAAAGCTCGAACAACGCCAAGGAGGGCGGCGGCCTTGTCCCTACCCTTCTGTTTGGCATCCCCGGTTCCGGCTCGATGGCCATCTTTATCGGCGCGATCGCACTGCTTGGATCGGGCAATATCGAGGTCGGGCCCTCGATGCTCAAGAACAACCTCGACATCACCTATTCGATCGTGTGGCTGCTGGCGCTGGCCAACGTTGTCGGCACGCTGATCTGCATCGGCGCATCCGGCGCGATCGCAAAGCTGACCACGATCCGCTTTGCACTGCTCGCTCCGTTTCTGTTCATGATTATCTCATTTGCAGCGTTTCAGTCCGGGCAGAACCTGCTGGACCTCGTGGCGCTGTTTGCGATTGGGCTGCTGGGGATCATGATGCGCAGGTTCGACTGGTCCCGGCCCGCCTTCCTTATCGGCTTCGTGCTGTCCGGCCCGGCCGAAAACTACACCAACCAGGCCGTACAGATTGCCAGCTCACGGTTCCGCAGAGGGTTCGAGGAAGGGATCGACTATATCTTCAGCCCCATCGTGATCGTGCTGGTCATCATTACCGTGATATCCGTCGTGGTGGGCCTTAGGCAGGCCAAGAACATCCTGGCCGAGGGCGATGTCGGCTCGGGATCCAAGCGCGCGCCCCTGATCTTTCTGCTGCTGGTCACCGCCTATCTGGGCGTCGCCTACGCCAACGCCGCGATGATCCCTGATTTTTCAGCGACTGACCGGGTCTTTCCGCGGTTCGTTTCCGGTGTCGCCCTGATCGGTTGTGTGATCCTGATCGTGCAGATGATGTTGCGGCCCGAAAACCATGTGATCTTTGCCGACCGGGAACATGACAGCGAACCGATGCAGCACGGCCTCTGGTCGACGTTGGCGTGGTTCGCGGGTCTGCTTGTGCTGACGTCCCTCCTGGGTTTCATACTGGCGCTCTCGATCTTTCTGGTCACGTTCCTGCGCCTTCGCGCTGGGGAAAGCTGGCTGCGGACCATTATCCTCACGGCCTGCGGGATCGGCCTGATGTGCGTCATGGCGGGCGCGCTCAACCGCGACTTCCCACCGGGCCTGCTGCAAAGCTACGTCATGCTTCCATGGCCATTGGGGCGGGGCTGATGCGCCTGCTCTGCCTGCCCGGCGACGGGATCGGGCCCGAGATCATGACGGCGACGCAAAAGGTGGTTCAGACCGCTTGCGGTGAGACCGTCGCGTTCGAGACGGCCGACATCGGCTTTGATGCCCTGAACGCGACGGGAACGACGATCCCCGACGCTGTTCTGGAACTGTGCGACACAGCCGATGGGGTGATCCTTGGTCCGGTGTCTCACAATAGCTATCCACCAGTTAGCGACGGCGGGCTGAACCCGTCGGGCGTGATCCGCAAGCATCTCGAACTCTTCGCCAATGTCCGCCCCGCCCGCAGCTTTGACGGGGTGCCAAAGCCCGTCCAGCAAGACGTTGACCTCGTCGTCATGCGCGAAAACCTCGAAGGGTTCTATGCTGATCGCAACATGTATCAGGGCAGCGGAGAGGTGATGCCGGTGCCTGGCGTTGCGCTGGCCACCCGCAAGATCACCGCCGAAGGATCGGCCCGGATCGCGCGCGCCGCTTTCGAGCTTGCCCGCCGTGAGGGCCGTACCCGCGTGACCGCCGTTCACAAGGCCAACGTCATGCGCCTGTCCGATGGTCTGTTTCTGGAAGAGGTGCGCAATGTGGCCGCCGAACATCCGGGGATCGCGTATGACGAAGTGCTGGTGGACGCCGCCGCCGCGCTGCTAGTCCGGGACCCGGCCCGCTTCGACGTGATCGTGACGACCAATATGTTCGGCGACATCCTGTCGGACCTCGCATCGGAATTGGCAGGCGGCCTGGGGCTGGCCGCATCGCTCAATTTGGGCACACGCAACGCGGTGGCGCAGGCCCAGCACGGATCGGCGCCCGATATCGCCGGACAGGACCGCGCCAACCCGGTATCCCTGATCCTTTCGTCGGCAATGCTGCTGCGGCATCTCGGGTCCGAAGACGCGGCCAGACGGATCGAAGAGGCCGTGACCGAAGCCTTGCGTCAGCCAGAGACCCGCACGGCAGACTTGCATGGACGGCTTGGCACCCAAGCCTTTGCCGCGCATCTTTCTACTCTGATCACAAGGGCTGGATCATGACACAGACCGGCATCCCGTTTCTTTTCATGCGCGGCGGCACATCGCGCGGACCCTATCTGCGCAGGGCCGACCTGCCCGAGGATCTGGACGCGCTCAGCGAAGTTCTGATCGCCATGATCGGCGCGGGCCACCCGCTGAATATCGACGGGATCGGCGGCGGCGCGGCGATTACGACAAAGGTCGCCATGCTGTCACGGTCCGACGACGACTGGGCCGATATCGACTATTTCTTTGCGCAGGTCGGCGTCGAGGACCGCCTTGTCGACTATAAGCCCACTTGCGGCAACATCCTGTCAGGCGTCGGCCCGGCCGCGATCGAGATGGGTTTGATCGAGCCGACGGGCGATGAGACCGAGGTCCGGATCCGCGCCGTCAACACCGAGGCCCGCGTTTCAGCCCTGGTTCAAACGCCCGGTGGCACCGTGGCCTATGACGGTGACATGGCAATCGACGGCGTGCCGGGTACCGGCGCCCCGATCGCATTGAGGTTCATGGATGTCGTGGGGGCGGCGACGGGTCAGATGCTGCCCACAGGCAACCTGATCGATGTGATCGACGGGATCGCGGTCACTTGTCTTGATGTGACGATGCCAATGGTCATCGCGCGGGCATCGGACTTCGGTCTGACCGGGTGTGAAAGCCCCGCTGAGCTCAATGCCAACGCAGCTCTCCTTGAGCGGATGGAACGGATCAGGATCGACGCGGCCCGGCGCATGGGGATGGGCGATGTGACAGAATCCGTGATCCCCAAGGTCGGTCTTCTGGCGGCGCCGCGTAAGGGTGGCCATGTCTCGACACAATACTTCATGCCGTGGAAGTGCCACCCGACCATGGCGGTCACCGGCGGTCAGTGTCTGGCAACCTGCGTTCTGCTGCCCGGCACCGTGGCCGATGGTCTGGCTGTGCGCCCGGATGCATCCCCTGCGACGGTCAGTCTGGAACATCCGTCCGGCATCTTTGATGTCCTGGTGGACTACGAGCTTGAAAACGAGCGGCTCGCCCTCAACTCCGCCGGCGTTTATCGAACGGCCCGTAAACTCGCCGCCGGAGAGGCCTTTGTTCCATCTCGGATATGGTCGCCTCTTTAACTCCCAATCGGTTTAGTATACAATAGTATACAGAAAAAGGAGGCACGAGATATGACCGATCCCTACAACGATTGCATCATCTGCGCGCATGCCGAACTCACGCAAGCGCTGACCCTTCTTAACGCCGAGATAAGGGACTATCCGACGCCGATCTCTGGCTGCGACGCGCAGTTCAACCATTTGCTGGCCGAACGGCAGAAAGTCTCTGCGGCTCTGGGTGCGCTCGACAGTCCGGTCTTTGTGCCGACCCCTCGCACCCCCTCCATGATGTCGGGTATGGAAAGCCGGTGAAGGTTCACATTCTTGACGACTGGTTCGACACGCTGCGTGGCCTGCCCTGTTTCGAAAAGCTTGCCGGGCATGACGTTACAGTGTGGACAGATCACGAACCCGATCCAGCCCGGCTTGCCGACCGGGTGGCAGAGGCCGAGTGCCTTGTTTTGTTCCGGGAACGGACGGCGATCACCGAAGATCTTCTGAACCGGCTTCCGGAGTTGAAACTCATCAGCCAGCGCAGCGTCTACCCGCATATCGATGTCGCGGCCTGCACCCGGAACGGTGTGATGCTCTGCTCGAACATGCACAGCGACACGCCGTCCTACGCCGCAGCAGAACTGACGCTGGCGCTCATCATGGCGAGTTATCGGCAGATCCCGCAGCAAGCGGAGAGCCTCAAAGCCGGACAATGGCAGTTTGGCGTGGGACGGACCCTGCGCGGCAAAACACTGGGCCTTTACGGATATGGGCGCATTGCCAAGGCCGTCGCGGGTTATGCCGAGGCGCTTGGCCTCGGGGTTCAGTGGTGGGCCTCTGACAAAGGCCGCAGAAGGGCCATAGCCGATGGGCAAAGCGTTGCGGATGACCGTCGCACCTTCTTTGCGACATCCGACATCGTGAGCCTGCATGTCCGCCTCAAGCCGGACACCAGGGGGATCGTCACGGCGGAGGATCTTGCGGCCATGGATCCCCGATCACTTCTGGTGAACACTTCAAGATCGGGGCTGATCGCGCCCGGTGTGCTAGAGGCCGCGCTGGCGAATAACCGACCAGGCTTTGCCGCTGTCGATGTGTTCGATACCGAGCCCCTGACCGACACCGCGCATCCGCTGCTGACCAACCCCCGCGTGCTCGCCACACCCCATATCGGCTATGTGACAGAGGACGAGTTCGATCTGCAGTTTTCGGACATCTTTGATCAGGTGAATGCTTTTGCCGAAGGCGCACCGATCCACGTGATCAACCCCGAGGTGGTATCACCTTAACAACCGACTAAAGATCGGGGCGCCGATGATCACGACGACGATACGCAAGAGATGGTGGGCGACCACCAGCGCGGCATCGGCCCCGGCAACGATGGCGAGAACCGTCATCTCTGCCTGGCCACCCGGAGCAAAGGCAAGGATGGCGTTCAGCGTTTCCATACCGCTGATCTGAACCGCGACATAAGCGAAGGCCGCCGAGATGCCAAAGATGATCAGGACATAGCCAAGACCGGCCAGCACGGTCGACTGCACCTCGCGCCCCGTGACGCCGGCATAGGTGGCGCCGATACCAAGACCGATAAAGAACTGCGCGGCCATGATCGCCTCGGCGGGCGGGCGGTGGTGGATGACGTCCATCAGGCTTGCCGCCGTGGCGAGGAACATGGGCCCGAGTATTGTCGCGCCAAAAAGGCCGATGGCAACGGCGCCGCGCCAGCCCGCTATGGCTATGACGACCATCAATGCCAGTTCATGGATCGGGATCGTCGATGCGGCCTGACCGGGCGGGCGGCCCAGATCAGCACCCATCACTGACGTCAGCAGAAACGGCAGCACGGTCACGATGACCAGCACGCGGGTTGCATGCAGCAGGCTAAGCGCCCGGGGTGAGCCGCCAGCCTCTTCGCCAAAGATCAGCATATCCTGCAATCCACCGGGCATCGCGCCGTAATAGCTGGTCGCCGGATCAAAACCGCAAACACGCCGAAAGAAGGGATAGCCGACAAGACCACAGGCAAGGATCAGACCGGGGATCAGGGCAAGCGACCAGGCCATGGCCCCAAGCTCCGCCAGAATGGAGGGCGTGATGGTTGCGCCGACGGCGACCCCCAGAACGGTGCGCATCAGGATCCCGATCCGCTTGGGCGCCTTCAGATCCAGGCCGGCGAGCGCGGCGATCAGGCATGCAAACATCGGCCCAAGGAGCCAAGGCAGCGGCAGGGAAAGCAGATGGAAGAGCGCAACCCCCAGCCCCGCGATGCCGAGGGTCCAGACATGTTGCAGGCTCATCCGCGCAAGGCCTTGAGCCGGTGCCGCAATGACGTGTTGATATGCGCGACCGCTGCTTGACCCGCGGCGACCTGATCACGCTTTCGCAGGTTGTCGATGATGGCGGCGTGCTGCGCGTGGACTTCGCGGATCCGCTCCGGATCGTCAAGCGTGGTTGGCCCAAGCAACATCAGCGCGTTGTTCAGCGCGCGGGAAGACTCAAGCAGGAACCGGTTGCGCCCCGCCCGATAGATCGACCGATGCAGGATGGCGTTCAGCCGCGCGGCTTCTGCAGGGTTTTGCTCGGCCGCGAGGATTGCATCGTTCAGGTCAGCGAACTCGTCAATCTCGGCTTCCGTCGCATGTTTGGCGGCAAGCTCTGCCGCCGTTCGTTCAAGCACGATCCGCATCTCGTAAAGCTCGACGATCTCCGACTGTGCGAGTTTTCGAATGACGGCGCCAAGACGCGGGCGATGTTCGACGATCCCCTCTGCCTCGAGCCGCCGCAGCGCATCGCGCACCGGTGTTCGGCTCAGCCCCAGTTTTTGGGCCACATCCGTCTCGCGGACGCGGTCGCCGGGCAAAAACAAACCTTTTCGGATCGCTTCGTACAATTTGCCATAGGCGATTTCGCTTTGGGATGTCGTGGATGGGTCGGCTGCCGACATGGGTCTTGCCCTCATTTGCAAGGGCTGTATACACGCGGATACAAAAGGACACAATCAGATACTCGGTAGGCATGGCTCCTCGGAACAAAAGCCCAGACATCTTGGTTATTGGCGGTGGCAACGCCGCCCTTTGCGCAGCCATAACGGCCCGCGAAACCGGTGCGAGCGTTCTGATCTTGGAAGCTGCGCCCAAACCCTATCGCGGGGGCAACAGCCGCCATACCCGCAACTTCCGCTGCATGCATGAGGGTCCCTTGGGTGTTCTGACCGGATGCTATTCAGGGGATGAATTCTTTGACGACCTGATCAAGGTGACCAAGGGCAAAACCGACGAGACGCTTGCCCGGATGACAATCGGGCGGTCAGAGGAAAGCTATGCGTGGATGGCGTCCCACGGCGTGCACTTTCAACCATCCCTGTCAGGCACCTTGTCGCTTTCACGGACGAATGCGTTTTTCCTCGGTGGCGGCAAAGCTCTGGTGAACGCCTATTACCGGCGCGCGGCCGATCTCGGGATCGAGGTCGCGTACGAGGCCAAGGTGACCCATGTGGAAACGGATGGTCAGCGTGTTTCACGTGTTGACGCAGAGATTGGCGAGCAGCAGGTGACATTCACGCCCCGCGCCGTTGTTGTGGCTTCGGGCGGATTTCAGGCCGATCTGGACTGGCTTGCCGATGCATGGGGTCCTGCGGCCCGCAACTTCCTGATCCGCGGCACACCTTACAATCGTGGTGTCGTGCTCAAGGACCTGTTGGACCAAGACATTCAATCGGTCGGCGACCCGACCCAATGTCATGCAGTGGCCATCGACGGACGGGCCCCGAAGTTCGATGGAGGCATCGTCACGCGTCTGGACTGCGTGCCCTTTTCGATCGTCGTGAACAAGCACGGCGATCGCTTCTATGACGAGGGCGAGGATGTTTGGCCAAAGCGCTATGCGATCTGGGGCCGGTTGGTGGCAGCCCAGCCGGATCAGGTCGGGTATGCAATCATCGACGCCAAAAGCATCGACAAATTCATGCCCTCCGTCTTCCCCCCGGTTCAGGCCGACACGATCGAAGGGCTGGGCCAGCAACTGGGCCTGCCCGGCGACAGCCTGCGCAAGACGGTCGACGCTTTCAACGCCGCCTGCCGTCCGGGAGAATTTCATCCGACCGAGTTGGACGGGCTTGCGACCGAAGGCCTGACGCCGCCCAAGACGAACTGGGCCCGGCCCATCACCGAAGCACCCTTTTATGGCTACGAGCTGCGCCCCGGTGTGACCTTCACATATCTCGGGCTTCGGGTTGACGAAAAGGCGCAGGTGCAAGGCCCCGACAAGCCGGTCGAAAATCTTTGGGCGGCTGGCGAAATCATGGCCGGCTCGATCCTTGGCCAAGGCTATCTGGCGGGCTTTGGGATGACGATCGGAACCGTCTTTGGACGTATCGCGGGGCGGGAGGCCGCGGCATATGCAAGCTGAGTTGATTGACGAGGCCCGGCGGCAGATCGAGATCTGTAATGCCTGCCGATACTGCGAAGGCTTCTGTTCGGTATTTCCGTCGATCCATGCGGACCGGGCCTTTTCCGATGGGGACATCACCCATCTCGCCAACCTCTGCCACAACTGTCGGGGCTGCTACTATGCCTGCCAGTACACCGCCCCGCACCAGTTCGACCTGAACCTGCCAGCGGCGCTGGCCGACGTTCGGCAGGACAGCTGGTCAGATTATGCATGGCCGCGTCCGTTTGGGCGCCTCTTCGATCGCAATGGAGTCGTCATCGCGGCCTTCCTGACGCTGGCGACTGCTCTGTTCTTCTGGGCCGCGCAAGCGCTGCGCCCCGCATCGGGCGAAGGGTTCTATGCCTATCTGTCCCACGGCGTCATGGTGTCGATCTTTGCGCCTGCCTTTCTGTTCCCGCTCATGGCCATGGGCGTATCGATCCGCCGCTACTGGGCTGATACCGTGGGGCAGCCCCTGACCTATGGCGCGCTCTGGCAGGCGACCATGGATATCGGCACTATGAGGAACCTCAGCGGCGGGCATGGCGAAGGATGCAATTTCGAGGACGAAGACCGGTATTCGCATGCCCGGCGGTATGCGCATCAGCTGACGCTTTGGGGGTTTTTGCTGTGCTTTGCCTCGACCTCGTCTGGGACCGTGCTTCATTACGGCTTTGGACTCGAAGCGCCCTACGCGTTCTTCAGTCTGCCAAAGCTGCTCGGGGTTCCTGGCGGCCTCATGCTGTGCGCTGGCACGGCATGGCTGGCCCGGTTGAAGCTGCAGGCGGATCCGGAACTGGGGGCTCAGGCGGCATGGGGAGGCGAGATGGCGTTCATCGCCCTGTTATTTGCCGTCAGCGCGACGGGTTTGCTGCTTTATGCGGCGACGGGGTCAGCACTCGTGTCATGGCTGCTGCCCTTGCACCTTGGCACTGTGCTCGCCTTCTTCCTGCTCATCCCGTATTCCAAGATGGCGCACGGCTTTTACCGAACCGCCGCCTTGATCGGGGATAGCGTGCGGCGAGCCTAGCGGCGCCGGTGGATCAGACGCGCCATGTCCAGAACACGCGCTGAATAACCCCATTCGTTGTCGTACCACCCAAAGAGCCGCACCTGTCCGCCTTCCATCTCGATCGTCTCGGGCGTCGCGATGATCAGTGACTCAGGCCGCCCCCGCATGTCGGTCGACACAACCGGATCGTCCGTCAAAGCGATCACACCCGGGGCCTTAACAGCTTCGGACAGGAACTGGTTCATCGACGGCGCTGGCTGTCTCCGCAACTGCAGGACCAGATCAATCGCGGAAACGCTGATTGCGGGCACCCGCACAGCAGCGCCACTGATCCGACCGTCGAGTTGCGGCAGCACCTGCCCGACGAGTTTGGTCGCGCTGGTTGTCGTCGGGATCATCGAAACCGCGCCCGCACGGCTGCGCGGCAGGCTGGCACGTGGCGCATCGACCATCGGCTGACTGCCGGTATAGCAGTGGATCGTCGTCATATGCCCCCGCTCGATCCCGAGGGTGTCGTCGATCAGCCGCAGGATCGGGGCAAGCGCATTGGTCGTGCAAGAGGCATTCGAAATGACCCGCTGCGACCCGAGCAGTTCCTCATTGGCCCCCAGAACCAGCGTCACCTCGGCAGCCGGGGAAGGGCCGGAAATCAAAACCGTCCCCGCGCCAGCCCGCAAACCTCGCTCAGCAATCTCGGGGGAATTGGCCCTGCCCGTGCATTCGAGCACAAGGTCGATATCGCCAAGGTCGAGCATCGATAGATCGTCGGCCTGTGTCACCCGCACCTCGGCTTCGCCGGCCACAAGTATGTCACCTTGAAGGGCTACCGCGCCCGGAAACGGTCCGAATACGCTGTCGTACTGGAAGAGATAGGCGCAGGTCTCAAGCGGTGCGATTTCGTTGATCAGCGCAACTTCGATATCCGCATTGGCCGGGCCGCACAGAACCTGACGAAGGATCGTGCGCCCAATCCGACCAAAGCCGTTGATTGCCACCCGCATGTTCACCGTCTCCCGTTCTTCGAGGGTTCAGATGACAGGGCTTTTCGGGCAGCGCAAGCCGCGCCTTGAGGCGTCAATAATCCCGTTCGAAAAAGATGCCCAAGGCCGTGTCCCCATCGGCCGAAGCACGACCCCGGGCAGTGATGCTGGACGTCACATCGATGTTGATCGAGAAATCAGTCGTCCCCTCCTGCCCAACAGTGACATCGGTATAGACATTGTCGGTGACGTACTTGCCCAGCCTGACCGAGGATTCCCCATTATCGTCCGTTTCAAAGTCGAGATCGTCGAGGGCGAAACCGCGGCGCAGACCGGATAGCAAACCCGCGCTCTCGCGCCCGGCAAGCGTCCCGATGGCATTCGCAAGTTGCAGGATCTGCAGTGCCGAAAGTTGCTGAATGTCGCGGCCAAAGAGGATCTGGGCCAGGACTTCGTCCTCGGGCACGGATGGGTTTGCTTCGAACCGGATGCGCGGGCTACTGCTGCGACCTTCGACGATAACGCTGGCCGTTCCTTCGGTCGTGTTGGTGGTGGCGACGAAATCGAGGATCGGATCGAAGTCCCCCTCGAGCGCGAGGCGGCCCTGATTGAGCGTGAAGCGCCGGTTCAGAATGTCGAGCCGCCCGCGGATCAGATCGAATGCCCCGACGGATACGATATTGTCGGTATCGCCGGTCAGCCGCAGCGAACCGCCCAGTTCGGCATCAAGACCGCGTCCGCGCACAAAGATCCGCGAGGGCGCCCGAACCAGAACATCGATCGGATATGCAATACCGTTGCCACCGCCATTCTCTGAACGCACCAGACCCGCGCGACTGCGCGTAGCCTCTGCGGCCGGCGGGAGGCCCACATGCGATATCTCCGGGATCGGAGCCAAGGTGCCGAACGACGTGCTTGGCACGAGTATCTCGGCCAGATCGATGATCATATCCCCCGCGATCCTCGCCCCACCTTGCAGCGGGCCGCGAACCGTCGTTTCGCCCGACAGCGTGACGCGATAGAGCTGGGGATCTTCGATGACGACCCCTGAGAGGGTATTTTGTAGGTCAGCCGGCAGGCCGGGCGACAGACCGATGGTGCCAGAAAGTCGCGCCGTGCCGCCAAGAGGCGGACTTCCGGTCAGCGCGATGCGCGCCTGTCCGCCCGCCAGAGCCGCCTCGCCCGAGATATTGCCGATGCTGATCCCCTCATTGGGAAGGATCAGTGTCGCGCCATCTGTTCTGACCGCGCCTGAGAGCTGGTCGAGCGATGCGCCGAGCGCCCGAAGATCGAAGTTAACGGAACCGCCCAGGCTGCGGGGCCGGATGAAGGGGCCAACCAACCCCAGCGGAGCCTGCCCCCTTAGCCCCAGGTCGATGGCGGGCGATAGCTGGCCGATCAGTGTCGCCGTTGTGCCCCCGGGTCCTGAAAGTGCGGTGTCGGTGCCTAGAAGCCCGTCCTCGTCGAACACCTTTCCCTGCAGCCGAAGCGGGCCGGAGAAACCTGCCACCAGCGACGCGAGGTTCGGCAATTGGAAATCATAGGTCAGGACGGTGCTGGGCAGCAGGCGACCCTGAAACTCCAGGGTTGAGCTGAACGGACCTGTGCCAGCCGCACGCACCCGCCAAGTTTCGCCGTCTCGCGCGAGGTTGCCATCGAGGCTCAGTCGGCCCGGCAGTTCCGCAACCACGCGCCCCAGATCCGTGATGCCAAGCGCATAGCTGAGCGTTCCTGCATCCGACGTCAGCCGCCCAAGCGCAGCAACGCGGGCCTGCGGGTTCTCGAGGACAGCCCTTTCAATCGTCAGACCGTTTCCATCGCGAAGCACCCTGATATCAAGTTCCGTATCCCCGGTCAGCAATGCATCCGCTTGGGGGATACCGACGGCGAGATCCCGACCAAGACCATCGACGGAGACATCAAAGGCACCGCCCAAATCGGCGCGACCCGCGACATCGACCCGGGCGGAACCGGAGAGATCCTGACCCAGAAGCGATGACAAGGTGGCAATGTCATTGGCGTTCAGGCCCAGATCAAAGGTGGTCTGAAATGACTCTTCCAGACCCGCGATAGTCACGTCGCCCGTCAGGCCATAACCATTGCCACGCAGGTTGATCCCGGTCACATCGACCGGCCTGCCCTCGACGTAATTGACGGCCAATTGGCCGGTCAGATCGGAACCGACCGCCTGCGCCACGGCGGGGTCGTCGAACAGCAGATCGCGCACGGCAAGGTCTATCGCCGCCGTGACGGAGCCGAGCGCGGTCAGATTGGCGACGATGGTTCCGTTCGCAGTAAGCCGTAGTTGGCCAGCCGCTATGTCGTCCCGCCGCGGTTCGACAAGGTCGAAGCGCGCCCGCCACTGGTCACCCTGCGCCGCATCGAACGCAATCGCAAAGTCGCCCGTCTCCACGCTTGTCTGCGGCCCGTTCAGGGGCAGGATCACGCGGTCGCTGGCTGGGTCGTCAAGCCTGCCCTCGATATCGATCAGGGTCGGCCAGGTATCCGGGCCAAGCTCCACCCGCCCGCCAAGGCTCAGCGACTGGGTCCGCAGTGTCATCTGCGAAAGCGAGAACCCTCCGTCACCTCGCAGCAGGCCACTTGCAACCAGTGCCAGATCGTCGCCGAAAAACGGGCGGTAATCAGGGGCAAACAGGGCCGTAACATCGCCGCTGATATCGACATCAAAGCTACGGTCGGCGGGATCGGCTCCGGTACCCGTGGTCACACGGCCCGCGAGGCGTTCGACATTGTCCGTCGCCAATCTCACGTCTGAAGCAAAATCAGAGAGAGGGCCCTGCCCCTCGACGTTCAGCTGAACCGATGGCAGGCCCGGCAAGTTGAGTGCCCGCGCCGCAATGCCGCCAGCCTCTTCGGTCAGGGAGAGGTTAAGAGCAAGTTCTTCGGTCTGATTGGCGTAGTCGGCTCTGATTTCGAATTCACCCGCTTTGCCGTCGGTTCGAGACGCCCGGAGGTTTGATGCCAGTTCACCGCCTTCGAGGGAGGCTGAAGCCGTAAGGCTCATCCGCGCCGCTTCGCCAAGGATCGGCGCACCAATCTCAATTTGCCGCGCGGCCAGCTGATCGACGTTGATCGCGACCGGGAGTTCGGGCAACGAAAATCCCTGCGCCTCGATCGACGGCGCCTCCTGTTCTTGCGGCAAAGGCAAACGTGGGAGGGCAATGCGATCCGCCTCGAGCTGACTGACCTCGATCCGCCCGCGCAGCAGGGCCGCGCGGTTCCACGACATCGCCGCATCCTCGATCGTCAGCCAGATCCCGTCCGCATCCGCGATCGTTACCCTGTCGATCCGGGCGGTCGCGCTGAGCGCTCCGCGAAAGCCTTCGATCCGAACCACCCGGCCCGGACCACCCAAAGCATCTTCGAGCAGCCCCGCGATATAACCTCGATCGCCGTCATCCTGCGCCAGAACTGGAGCGCCGATGACAAGAAGGGCAACAAGCAACAGTCGGATCATCAGAACGCCTGCCCTATCCCGATATAGAATTCGACGCCATCGTTGTCGCCCGGCCCGCTGACCGGCAGACCGACATCGACGCGTATTGGACCGATCCCGGTATCATAGCGCAGGCCCAATCCAGCGCCGCTATGCCATTCGCCCGAATTGCCATCGGGAAAGACCTCTTCACCAATATAGCCGGCATCCCAGAAACCCACGACACTGATCCGATCAGACGCCTTGACCCGCGCCTCGCCCGACAGCCCGACAAACGACCGACCGCCCACTTCGCCCCCGCCGGGCAAGGTTACACCCAGCGACTGATAGGGTTGGCCACGGACCGTGCCACCGCCACCGGAATAAAACAGAAAGTCTGCCGGCGCGTCCTCAAGCCCCGGTCCTATGATCGAACCAAGCTGTCCGCGAACGGCGAGCACGAGACGCTCGCTGACCTGCCGGTACGTCCGGACGTCCAAGGTTGATCGTAAACCATTTTCGGTTCCGTCGAGCGCTAAGAACGGGGTCAGCTCAAGAAAACCATAGTATCCGCCGGTCGGATCGAGTTCAGAGTTTCGATAGTCGAACTCGGCCGATGCAGGCAGGGTAAAGATCAGATAGTCCCTTTCGCCCAGATCATCGTCCGTCTCTGCGTATTCAAACCCGAAGCCATAGGTGAAACGACGCCGCTGTGACTTGCGGTTGACGATACCGTTGGTGATGGCAATCCGATCGGAGGAGAAGTTCACTTCATCGAGGCTCTCAAGCTCGATGAGGGCAAAGTAATCGACGTGCGGTCCGAACGTCGCGGGCCGGTCATACCGGAGCGAAACGAGGTAGTCCTCGCCGCTTTCGCTGCCGCCGATGCCGCGCCATTCGCCTTCGAACCGCAACCGTTCGGCACCGCCGAACAGATTCCGGTGCTGCCAGTATCCCGTCAGCGTCAGACCTTCGAGCGATGATATCTCGGCCCCGAAGCCGTAGCTGCGCGGCAATCGGTCGGTGATTTCGAGATCAAACGGCAAAGCCTGACCCACCGGGTTTTCAGCCTCGCGGAATGTGACGATCCGGAATGTACCCGTGCGCTGCAGCCGTTCCCGCGCCTGCTCGACCTCGGCCGGATCAAAGTCCTTCCCCTTCGGCCATCCGACGATCTGCCGGATCCGTTCCGGCCGGACGTTCGAGCGGCTGTTCAGAGTGAGGTCGCCAAAGCGAAGCTTGGGGCCCGGATCGAGGGTCACATCGACATTCAGTTGCCGTTCGGCATAGCGGGCCGTGATTTGCTGATCGACGGGCTGGGCCTTGGCATGACCTGCGCTGCGCCATGCCTCAACAGAGCCGTCGACCGCGCTGCGAATAACCCGCGTCCCGGCAGGTGCGCCGACACGGAAACCATCGGGCAGCGTCGTTTCGGGTGCAAGGGGGCTGACACGCGCCTGACCAAACCGGAAAGCAGGACCGGTTTCGACGATTATCAAAGCCCGTCCATAGGTGCTTGCAGCATCAAACGCCCGGATTTCGGACGCTTCCCGCCCATCCAGACGGATTGACACGACGGGGCCGAAGTACCCCGCATCGTACAGAACTGCGACCAATCTGGCGTAGTCGGCCTTGGCGGCAGACAGAACCTCCTGCCCGGTCGGCGTTTCATTCTCCTCCAATGCTTCGACGAGCGAAGCCTGACGGAGCGCACCAGCCAACTCGTCATCACCGCTGACCTCAAGCTGCACTTCGAGGGCCAAAGCCCAAAACGGACAAAGCCCGGCATATAGGAGAAGCAGCGGCAGCCGAAGCACCGTTAGGACGGCAGGCAAGCGAAACCGGGCCCAAGGCATCGTGACGTCATTCCAATGTTCACCAAAGGTGCTTGGGATGTTTTAGGACGCCGCGTGGGCGAAAGACCATGCCCTATCGATAGAGCAGCGACTGTCCGTTCGCGAAGAGGTGCAGCTTGGAGGGGTCCGCAGTCATCCTGAGCGTCTTTCCGCGCAATCCGGAGTGGATGCCGGGCAGCTTGGCGATGACCGGATCCTTGTCCGGCGCCTCGCGCGCAAAGTAGATCTGCGTCACCTCGCCCAGGGCCTCGGTGATATCGACGGTACCTGCATAGGCAAAGTCCTCACCCTCGGTGATCACCATATCTTCGGGGCGAATGCCGACATTGACCTCCATGCCGATATCGCCGTCGCGCGTCGGGATGTTCGCCAGAACCGCACCCTCACCTGCAGCCAGTTCCAGCGTGGTCTGTTCACCTGTGCCGGTTACAATGCCGGGCATCAGGTTCATGGCGGGTGAGCCGATGAACTGCGCGACAAACTCATTCTCTGGTGTCTGATAGAGCTCAAGCGGTGTTCCGAACTGCGCGATCCCCTTGTTGGCAAGGACCACGATGCGGCTGGCCAGCGTCATCGCCTCGACCTGGTCGTGGGTGACATAGATCATCGTGGAATCGGGCATCGACTCCTTGAGTTGCGCAATCTCGATCCGTGTGGCGACCCTCAGGGCGGCATCGAGGTTCGAGAGCGGTTCGTCAAAGAGGTAAACCTTCGGGTCGCGCACGATCGACCGCCCGATCGCCACACGCTGACGCTGGCCACCCGACAGCGCCTTGGGCAGTCGATCGAGATACGGGTCAAGCTGCAGCGCCTTGGCTGCACGGGCCACCGCCTCGTCGATCTCTGCCTTGGTCTTTTTGGCGAGCTTCAGGGCGAACGCCATGTTTTCACGCACGGTCATGTGCGGATAAAGCGCGTAGGATTGGAACACCATGGCGATCCCGCGTTGTGCGGGCGGGACATCATTCATCCGCACGCCTTCGATAAAGAGATCGCCGGCGGTGATCTTTTCCAACCCGGCAATCATCCGCAAAAGGGTGGACTTGCCACAGCCCGACGGGCCGACGAAAACGATCAACTCACCGCGTTCGATTTCCAGATTGATGTTCTTGAGAACCTCGACGGTGCCACCGTAGGCTTTTCCGACATCCTGCAGCAGAAGCTCTGCCATGTTCCCCCCTTTCGGTTCTTATTGCCTTTGGACCAGACATGGCTGCCACGGCCCCAGATGCACTTTGCCATCTGGCGCTGGCCCGGTTGATCCCAATTCAGCGCCCACAGGCACCCACTGGCCCGGCGGCATATCGATGATCGCGGGCTCGCCGCTCATGTTGAAAGCACAGAAGAGCTCAGCACCCTGATGCCGCCGTGCAAAGCTCAGGACCGCATCGGTCGCCGTGACATCCAGATGCGCGCCCTTGATCAGTTCCGGATGAGCGCGGCGGAACGCGATGGCCCGTCGGTAATGGTGCAGCAGCGCGGCGGGGTCCGCCTCTTGATAGGCGACCGCCCGGTTCAGATGCTCATGGTTCACCGGCAGCCATGGCTGCGCGTCCGAAAACCCGCCATTCTGGTTCGACGCCTCCCAAACCATCGGGGTCCGGCATCCGTCCCGGCCCTTGAATTCCGGCCAGAATTCGATGCCATAGGGGTCTTGCAGGTCTTCGAAGTCTATATCGGCTTCGGGCAGGCCCAGTTCTTCGCCCTGATAGAGGCAGATCGAACCCCGCAGGCACATCATCATCGTCGTATAAAGACGCTGAGCGGCCAGCGGCAGGTTCCAGCGGGTTACATGCCGGACGACGTCATGATTGGAAAAGGCCCAGCAGGCCCAGCCATCGGGCGCTTCTCCGTCAAGGCGGCGCATGACATCAACCACACGCTCGGCTGTCAGCGGATCGCGCGACAGAAACTCAAAGGCATAACACATATGAATATGGTCATCGCCGTTGGTATATTGCCCGAGGATTTCGAGCCCCTTTTGTGCATCGCCAACCTCGCCCACGGCTGCGGCGGCTGGGTATTCGTCCAGCAGCGCACGGAACCGGGCCAGAAATTCAAGGTTCTCGGGCCGGTTCTTGGAATAGACGTGTTCCTGGTGATTGTACGGGTTCACCGACGGCGCGATCGTCGCGTTGCGTTTCTCCAGCGGCAGCGCAGGATTGTCGCGCAGGTCCTTGTCGGCAAAATAGAAGTTGATCGTGTCGAGGCGGAAGCCATCGACGCCGCGATCCAGCCAGAACCGCGTGACATCCAACAGGGCCTGCTGGACCTCATCGTTGTGAAAATTAAGATCCGGCTGTGACGTGAGGAAGTTGTGAAGAAAATACTGCTCGCGCCGCGCATCCCACTGCCATGCCGGGCCACCAAAGATCGACAGCCAGTTATTGGGCGGTGTTCCATCGGGCTTGGGATCAGCCCAGACGTACCAGTCCGCCTTGGGGTTTTCGCGGTTGGCGCGGCTTTCCACGAACCACGGGTGCTGGTCGCTGGTATGGCTGAGCACCAGATCGATCATAACCTTCAGGCCCAGCCGGTGGGCCGTGTCGATCACGGCGTCAAAGTCCGCCAGACTGCCGAACATCGGATCGACATCGCAGTAGTCGCTGACGTCATACCCGAAATCCTTCATTGGCGAGGTGAAGAAAGGCGAGATCCATACCGCGTCCACCCCGAGCGAAGCGATATGCGGCAGACGCTGAACAATGCCCAACAGATCCCCGATCCCGTCGCCGTTGCTGTCTTGGTAGCTGCGCGGGTAAATCTGATAGATCACCGCACCGCGCCACCAATCCTTGTCCGTCGTGCCGGGTTTGTGAGGCATCGCTATGGGTTCCATTTTTGTCATCAGGGACAATCCCGTTACTTGACCGAACCGGCCAACAGGCCGCGCACCAGATATCGTTGCATCGTGAAGAAGACGATCAGCGGCACAGCGATCGAGATAAAGGCCGCCGCCGCCAAGATGCCCCAGTCGCCGCCGCGTGATCCCAGAAGGTCATCGGCGATCTTGACCGTCATCACCCAGCTTTCGGAATTCGAGGGCAGGAAGACCTTGGCGACCAACAGATCGTTCCACGTCCAGAGGAACTGGAAAATCGCAAAGGACGCGAGCGCCGGAAAGCTGAGCGGAAGGACGATCCGCGTGAACACCTGAAAGTCGGTCGCCCCGTCAACCTTGGCGCTTTCGATGATGTCCCGCGGCAAGCCCACCATGTAGTTGCGCAAGAGGTATATGGCCAAGGGCATCCCGAACCCCGTATGGGCCATCCATATCCCCAGGAAGCTTTGGCCGATCCCGACCTGATTGTGTAGCTGCAACAGCGGCACGAGGGCCAGTTGCAACGGCACCACGAGCAAGCCGACCACGATCGCGATCAGCAAACCGCGGCCCGCGAAATCCATCCATGCCAGCGCATAGGCCGCGAAAGCCGCGATAAGGATGGGAATGATGGTGGCCGGGATCGTCACCGTCAGCGTGTTAATGAAGGCGCGATCCATGTTGTCGGACGCAAGGATCGTCCGGTAGTTGTCGCGCGAAAACTCCGGCGGCGTCGCAGAAGAGAAATAGATACTGGGATCACGCGAAATTTCTTCGGGTGACGTGTAGCGGAACGTGCCATCAGCCCCGACCGTGAGGCTCCGATCTTTGGTCAGTTCAGCCGTCTCACCGGCAGCGGCGGCGGTCGGGTTCCCCCTTGTGCCGCCGAACCGAACAACCTGGCCACCATTCTCAAACACGTTGCCCTCGATGACATACAGAGACCCATCGCGGGTCACGTCATCCGCCGGTGCGCGATAACGAAAGTTCTGTTCGACCGGAAACGGGGAAAGCCACCAGCCCGAGGCCGAGATCTGATCACGGTCCCTGAAGGACGACACCAGCAACCCGATCGTCGGGACAAGCCAGAGAACCACGAGAAAAATGACCGAAAGGTTCGTGACCCACCGAAGCGCCGGTTTTGTGCCTGCAATCTCTTCCATGGCTATCTCAACTCCTCGCGGGCTTGGCGGATGTTCCAGATCATGACCGGGAGAACGATCAGCATGATCACGAACGCCACGGCGGTCGCCCGTCCATCATCGCGGAACATGTAAGACATCATGTAGCTGGGCAGGATATCGGTGCCGAAGTTGCCGCCCGTCATCGTGTAAACGATGTCAAAAACCTTGAGCACGAGGATCGTGATTGTCGTCCACACCACCATGATCGTGCTTTTGATCTGGGGCACCTTGATGCGGAAGAAGACCTGCATCGGGTTCGCGCCATCCAAAATCGCCGCTTCAACGGTTTCTTCGGGGATGCCGCGCAGCGCCGCGCTGAGGATGACCATGGCAAATCCGGTCTGGATCCAGATCAGGATGACCATGAGAAAGAAGTTGTTCCAGAACGCGACCTGAAGCACATCGAGCGGCTGCGACGCACCAAAGAAATCACGGATCGCGTTGATGATGCCGATATCGGCGTTGTTGGCATAGACGAACTTCCAGATCAGGGACGCGCCCACGAACGAGATCGCCATGGGCATGAAGATCAGGGATTTCGCGATGTTGCCCCAGCTCAGCCTGTCGGTCAGTTGCGCGACAAGCAGGCCCAGAAAGGTCGACATTGCCGGGACGACCAGTACCCAGAGAAAGTTGTTGAAAAGCGCGGTTTGAAATCCGCTGTCGGCGAACATCACCTGATAGTTGCCCAGCCCGACGAACTGGTCGCCAGATCGATTGAAGAGCGACCGCCAGAACGACCCCACCACCGGGTAGACGAGATAAAGACCCAAGGCGAGGATCGCAGGCAAGAGGAACAGCCAGGGCCGCACCATGTTGGCCCGGTTGATATTCTTGCCCAGATCCTCGCCCCTGGGAGGAAAGATGAACCTGTCCAGAACGAGGTTCGAAAGGAAGAAGTAACCAACGCAGCCACCCACGCCGAGGATGATCGTAATGATACCTTGCAGCATCGGTGACATGGCTATTCCCCCTGTAGTCTGGTCCGGGGCGGCCCGCGCCGCCCCGGAACGTGATCTTACTGGATCGAGTCCCAGCGGGCCTGGATTTCGGACGCAACGGCCGCAGCATCCTTGCCCGTCGTGTAGTCGACCATGCCCGTCCAGAATGCGCCTGCGCCGATCTCACCCGGCATCAGGTCAGAACCGTCGAAGCGGAAGGTCGTCGCATTCAGCAGAATGTCACCAAGCGCCTTGTTGGTCTCGTTGGCATACAGCGATGTGTTCACGCCCGAGTGCGGGGTCAGGAAGCCCGAAAGCGCCATCCAAGTTTCGTGCGCGATCGGCGTCTGCAGATACTCGATCAGCGCGTTCGCACCATCGGACGGGTTGGTAATCGCCCACAATGTTCCCGCACCCAGAACCGGGCGCCCCAGATCCTTGCCGTCATAGGCCGGGAAATAGAAGAAATCGAACTCGGAATCTTCCGGGAAGAAGGTCGGAATGAACGATGCCTGACGGTGCATGTAGCATTTCGGCGGGATCGAGAAGAGGCCTGCCGGGCTGTCGCGGAAGTCGGTGTTGGCCACCGCGGATGCCCCACCATCGACATAAGTGTCGTTCCGGGCAAAGTAGCCGTATTCTTCGATCGCACCGACAACGACGGGATCATCGAATTTCATCTCATTCGAAACCCAGGCATCGTATTGCTCGGGCGTGGCAGTGCGCAGCATGAAGTCTTCGACCCAGTCTGTCGCGGGCCAACCGGTCGCAGCACCGGAACCCAGACCAATGCACCACGGTGTGCCGCCATCAGCAACGATCTGGTCGGTCAGCGCCTTCAGATCTTCCATCGACTCAGGCACGTCATAGCCCATCTCGTCGAACGCCTCGGGCGAGTACCAGACGAGCGATTTCACATCGACCTTGTAGAAGAAACCAAAGAGCGTGTCCGAACCGCTTTGGTCGGCATACGTGCCCAGATCGACCCAGGATTGGCCCGCCGCATAATTGTCGACAATCCAGTCGCCCGTGCCGTCAGCAAGAGGTGTCAGGAACCCCTGCGATGCCATGTCAGCGGCCAGACCGGGTTGCGGAAACACGGCGACGTTGGGTGCCGAACCCGCCCGGGCAGAAATCACAATGTCTTGTTCGAACGAGTCGGAACCGGAGTAATTGACGGTCGCTCCGGTCGCGCTTTCGAAATAGCTGAGCACCGCCGTCGCGTTGTCGTTGTCGAGACCTGTCCATGGTCCGGTGATGGTGACGGTCTGACCCGTCAGATCCCATTTTTCCGCGAAAGCGTTGTAGCTATCCCAGTTAAAATCGCCTTCACCAATTGCAAATGGCTGGTGGCCACCGGCCTGCGCAAAGCCAGCAAGAAGTGCCAGTGCGCCCGCACCGGCAAACAGACGTGCCTTCATGATTTCCTCCCAAGCGACCCGCAGGCCGTGTATTTTTGCCCTTTGCCTCGCGGCCCAAGAATCGGCCCCAAAGCGGTTTGGATAGGGAAAAAGTGACGCAATCCCAGCATCCTGTCAACTCGGGGCCAATTCAACGAGACCATGACGCGAAGGTCATCAACCCAAAGTCGCATTGCGATCCGCTTTGACCTTTCGGCAATCGTTGGCTAGCGTATGGTCGCGCTTCAAAGCGCTTTGGAGATCAAAGGGGCCATGAACCTTCGCGAGCTTGCTCAACTGTTGAACCTTTCGCAGACGACGGTCAGCCGCGCGCTCAATGACTATCCGGAAGTCAGCGAAGCGACGCGAAAAAAGGTCAAGGAGGCCGCCCAGCGATACGATTATCGACCGAATGCCCGCGCCCAACAGCTTGCCACCGGCCGCAGTATGGCGATCGGCCATGTGATCCCCAGCTCATCGCAGCACGAGATGGTCAACGTCGTCTTTTCCGACTTCGTGGCAGGTGCAAGCGAGGTCTATGCCCAACACGGCTATGACATGGTTGTATCCATGGTTGCCGACCAGGATGAGATGCAGACCTATCGCGATATCGCGCAACGCCAAAAGGTCGACGGCATTATCGTGCATGGCCCGATACAGAATGATCCGCGCATCCCGCTTTTGAGCGAGCTTGGCATTCCCTTCCTGGTGCACGGCAGGTCAACCGGCGTCGATGCATCCTACAGCTGGCTCGATGTGAACAACCGCCGCGCGGTCGAGCGCGCGACCTCCTATCTTCTGGATCTCGGCCATCGCCGCATCGGACTCGTCAACGGGTTCGAGCATATGGATTTCGCCGCACGACGGCGCGCCGGTTATCTGTCGGCCTTGGCGGCCAAGGGCGTGCCGGCAGATCCGGATCTGATGACCTCGGGCGAAATGACCGAGCCCAACGGATACGAAGCCGCCTGCGCCATGCTCGACTTGGATGAGCCGGTAACCGCTTTCGTCTCATCATCAATCGTTCCGACGCTTGGCATTCGGCGCGCGCTTGAGGATCAGGGCTTGAGGATCGGCTCGGACGTCTCTGTCGTCTGCTATGACGACGCAATCTCTGCCTTGCCCAACGGCGGTCCAGGCGCGCCCACCTACACGGCCACACGCTCATCCGTCCGTGACGCGGGCAGACGATGCGCCGAAATCCTGATCGAACGTATCGGCAACCCGACGCTACCGCATGTGCAGGAGTTGTGGGAGGCTGACCTCGTCCTGGGCGGATCAACAGGCGTCGCCGCGACCCCCGAACCGGCAGACAGATAGCCCACCCGAACCTGCCCAAAAACCGGGCAGCTTGCCTGCATATGCGCCGCGCCGCGCCGGAATGGCTTGGCTGGGTCGACACCACATGCTGTTATCCCTACCAAGTCAGGAAGAGGCAGGCCCATCACTGCATTAGAGACACCACCGGTCCTTGCGCCGACCCAGCCGCGCGCCATTGGCAAGACGCGGCTATCGGTCCGTGAGACTGAGAATGGGACCAGACTTGGCGATCTGTTTCAGGCCGGTGCTCTCAAGACCGTCTTTCCACGAACACGGGATGCGGGGCGTGTTGATGCGGTGTTGGTCAATTGCGCAGGTGGTGTCACCGGTGGGGATCGGTTTACGACCTCAGCTCGCGCCTATGAGAATGCGCGGCTCGCCATCACCACGCAGGCAGCCGAGCGCGGCTATAGGGCCATGCCGGGCGAAGTCGGCCATATCACCACCAGGCTCAATGCCGATCAGGGGTCTCAGCTGTTCTGGCTGCCACAGGAAACGATCCTCTTCGACGGCTGCGCCATACGCCGACGACTGGATATAGAGATTGCACCGGATGCCAATGTGATCATCCTCGAGCCGCTCATCTTGGGGCGGGCCGCTATGGGTGAGGACACCGTTAACGCGACCTTCTCGGATCGGATTTCAATCTGGCAAGACCGCTCGCTCAGGTTTCTCGATGGCTGGTCTTATTCCGGCAATCTCTCGGAGTATTTCGATCGCCCCGGCGTCGGAAACGGTGCCCGCGCGATGGCAAGCCTGATCGTCGCGGGGCCGATGGCAGAGCGGGTTGCAGAGCGCATGACAGCGTTGATGCCGCCATCTGGTGGCGCGAGCCTGATCGCGCCGGATCTCCTTGCCGGCCGGATACTCGCGAAGAGCGGCCTTGAACTTCGATCCGCCCTGCTGCCCGTTCTAGACCACCTGACTAAGAATACACTACCGATCTGCTGGAGACTTTGACCCATGCAACTCACCCCTCGCGAAAAGGACAAGCTGCTGGTGGCCATGGCCGCCGAGGTGGCGCGCAAACGACTGGCCCGGGGGGTCAAGTTGAACCATCCCGAGGCGGTGGCGCTGATCACCGATGCTGTGGTCGAAGGCGCGCGCGACGGGCGCAGCGTCGCCGAAATGATGGAGGCCGGCGCCCAGGTCATCACGCGTGAGCAATGCATGGATGGTGTGCCCGAGATGATCCACGACGTGCAAGTCGAGGCAACGTTCCCCGACGGTACCAAGCTCGTCACCGTTCACAACCCGATCCGCTGAGGTGCCAACATGACCCCTGGTGAAGTTTTTGCTGTCGAAGGCCACTTAACACTGAACGAAGGAACCGAGGCGATCACCCTGCGGGTGGCCAATACCGGCGACCGGCCTGTACAGGTCGGCAGCCACTATCATTTCGGTGAGGCCAACGGCGCGTTGGCATTCGATCGTGATGCAGCACGCGGTATGCGCCTTGATATCGCCGCGGGCACCGCCGTCCGCTTTGAACCCGGTCAAGAGCGCGATGTGCAGTTGATCCCCATGCGAGGGGCACGGCGCATTTTTGGGTTCAATCAACAGGTCATGGGGGATCTCTGAATGAACGGGGTCTCAATGCTGCGGGAATATCGCCCGGCGGATGGTGCCGCGCGGCCACCCGATTTGAGCCCGCCGAACATGCCGCCCGGAACGCGGCCCTCACAGACGAAGTTCAACGACAATACCCACTGCACCACACACTTAAGCACCCAATGGTAACGAACAGGAACGGCCCATGATCAGCACGACCTTCTATTCGAACTGCCTTACCCTCGGACTGCTCACGGCGGAGGCTCAGGCCGTCGTCACCATGCGCGTTCTCGGAATGGCCGGGCTTTGGCGCGTCACCCCGACCGAGAACCGCCGCATGTTCAGCGAAAAATCGACCGCGCTTGTTGCCGCTCAGGTGGGTATGACCAAAGCGGCGATGTCCGGCCATTCTCCGTCTGACGTGGTGGCTGCCGGTCTGCGACCGTTCCGCCAAAAGACCCGCTCGAATGCGCGGCGCCTGACACGCCGGGCCACCAAGAGCGCCTGAAAAGGAAGACCAAATGCCTACCCAGATACGCCGTTCAGACTATGCCGCGATGTTCGGCCCCACCACCGGCGACAAGGTGCGCCTGGCCGATACGGACCTCATCATCGAGGTCGAGCGCGACCACACGACCTATGGCGAAGAGGTCAAGTTCGGCGGCGGCAAGGTGATCCGGGACGGGATGGGGCAAAGCCAGGTGACGCGCGCGGACGGAGCCGTTGATACGGTCATCACCAATGCCCTGATTGTCGACTGGACGGGGATCTACAAGGCCGATGTGGGCCTTCTGGACGGTCGCATCGCTGCAATCGGCAAGGCGGGCAACCCGGACACGCAACCGGATGTCGACATCATCATCGGCCCCGGAACCGAGGCCATTGCGGGCGAAGGCAAGATCCTGACGGCGGGCGGTTTTGACAGCCACATCCACTTCATCTGCCCCCAGCAGATCGAAGACGCGCTGCATTCCGGAATAACGACGATGCTGGGCGGGGGCACCGGTCCGGCTCATGGCACGCTCGCCACCACCTGTACACCCGGCCCCTGGCACATTGGACGGATGCTGCAGGCACTCGACGCCTTCCCGATGAATTTCGGCCTGTCGAGCAAGGGCAACGCATCCCAACCCGCTGCTTTGGTCGAGATGGTCAAGGGCGGGGCGTGCGCGATGAAGCTGCACGAGGATTGGGGGACCACGCCCGGCGCCATCGACTGCTGCCTCTCCGTCGCTGACGACATGGACGTGCAGGTGATGATCCACACCGACACGCTGAATGAAAGTGGCTTTGTGGAAAATACCGTAGCGGCGATGAAGGGTCGAACAATCCACGCCTTCCACACAGAGGGCGCGGGCGGCGGCCACGCCCCGGACATCATCAAGATCTGTGGCGAGGACCACGTTCTGCCCTCTTCCACCAACCCGACACGGCCTTTCACCGTCAACACTCTCGAGGAACACCTCGACATGCTGATGGTCTGTCACCACCTAGATAAGTCGATCCCCGAGGATGTGGCCTTTGCCGAAAGCCGGATCCGGCGCGAGACCATCGCGGCCGAGGACATCCTGCATGACATGGGGGCGTTTTCGATCATCGCTTCGGATAGTCAGGCCATGGGCCGAGTGGGCGAGGTAATCATCCGCACCTGGCAGACGGCAGACAAGATGAGAAAGCAGCGCGGCAGGCTGGCTGACGAGAGCGGCGACAACGACAACGCCCGGGTCCGCCGCTACATCGCCAAGTACACGATCAACCCGGCGATCGCGCATGGCATGGCGCACGAGATCGGCAGTATCGAGGTTGGCAAGCGGGCGGACCTATGCCTCTGGAACCCCGCGTTTTTCGGCGTGAAGCCGGAGATGGTGCTTTTGGGTGGGTCAATCGCCTGCGCGCAGATGGGCGACCCGAACGCGTCGATCCCGACACCGCAGCCGGTCTATACGCGCCCGATGTTCGGCGCCTTCGGTCGGTCTGTCGAGCGGTCGGCAGTGACATTCGTGTCCGAAGCCGCGCAGGCAGAGGGAATCGGCGAAGCGCTTGGACTGGCCAAAGACACTCTTGCCGTCAAAGGCACCCGAAACATCGGGAAGAAGGACCTGAAACTGAACGACGCGACGCCACAGGTCGAGGTGCATCCAGAGACCTACGAAGTGCGGGCTGATGGTGAGCTGTTGGCCTGCGAACCGGCCAGCGAGCTTCCGATGGCGCAGCGGTACTTTTTGTTTTGAGCGGACATTCGAGAGCGGAATTGTTCTAGCAAGAAGCGAAGGCTTACTTGAGTAGCTATGTCACAGCTGCTGCGTCAAACGCCCGGCCGCACGCCGGGCAGCCCCCGACTGCCCCCATGGGCGGGGGCTTTCACCCCCACCCGCGGCCGGGGACCGCTCTTAGTTCAGAAGACCGATGTTAACCGCCCAAACCTATCATCCCCATACCCACGGCACGCCCCAGGATCATGTCGCCCTCACCTACGAGGATCGATTTCTGCGGCGTAAGGTGCTGACCCTAGCCTCGGGCGCGCAGCTACTGGTCGACTTGCCCCAGACCACGTCGCTTGACCACCACGGTGCCCTTCTGACGACGGACGGCACCGAGATCCGCATCGACGCAGCCCCCGAGCCGCTGCTTGAAGTGACCGGTGACAACCTGCCCCGCATCGCCTGGCACATCGGTAACCGTCACACACCCTGTCAGATCGAGGAAAACCGGCTGCTGATCCGGGCCGATCACGTGATGGCCGACATGCTGGCCAAGATCGGGGCGACGACCCGCCCCGTGACCGAGCCCTTCACCCCGGAAGGCGGCGCATATGGCCACGGGCGCACGCATTCGCACAGCCATGACTGACCCGCTTTTGACCCTTGCGCAGTGGATGTCGCCCGCCTTTCCGGTCGGCGCGTTTGCCTATTCGCATGGGTTGGAGCAGGTCATCGCGGACGGGATTGTCAGCGACGCCGATAGTCTGGCGCCATGGCTGACCGACATCATCGAAACCGGCGGCGGGCAAAGTGATGTGGTTCTGCTGGCAGCTGCCTATAACGCCGACGATCCGTGGCACGTCGACGCAGCGGCCCGCGCGCTTTGCCCGAGTGCGGAGCGATTACTCGAAACAGATTTGCAGGGTTTGGCCTTTTGCGAAACGGTTCGGTCGGTTTGGGATATACCGCTTGAAGGCCTGACATACCCCGTTGCCGTCGGCTCGGCAGCGCGGGCGATGGATCTGCCGCTCGAAAAGGCGGCCCCGCTCTACCTGCACGCGCTAGTGTCAAACCTTGTTTCGGCCGCCATTCGCCTGATCCCCCTTGGCCAGACGGAAGGCCAACGCGTGCTGTTGCAACTGACGCCCCTTATCGAAGAAACTGCGCAGGCGGCGATCAAGACACCGCTCGACCGCATCGGATCAGCCAGCTTTGCGGCCGATGTGGCGTCGATGAAACATGAAACCCTTCAGCCGAGGATATTCCGAACATGACCCAGATGAACGGCCCCTTGCGGATCGGGATCGGCGGCCCGGTCGGCGCCGGAAAAACCACCCTGACGGCGGCCTTGGCCCAGGCGTTGAAGGATGATCATTCGATCGGTGTCATCACGAACGACATCTACACGCAGGAAGATGCAGAGGAGCTGATGCGCCGACAGATCCTGCCCCAGGATCGGATCATCGGTGTCGAAACTGGCGGCTGTCCCCACACGGCCATCCGAGAAGATGCATCGATCAACCTGGCCGCCGTTGCCGAGATGCGAAAGCGTCACCCGGATGTCGAGGCGATCCTGATCGAAAGCGGTGGTGACAACCTGTCAGCGACATTCAGCCCGGAATTGGCCGACATCACCCTTTATGTGATCGACGTGGCCGCAGGCGAGGAGATCCCGCGAAAGGGTGGTCCTGCGATCACCAAGTCGGACCTTTTGATCATCAACAAGACTGATCTCGCCCCGCATGTCGGTGCCTCTCTGGATGTCATGGATCGGGACGCCAAGAAGATGCGTGCGGGCAGACCGTTTGTCTTTGCCGCCTTGCGTCATGGCCAAGGCGTGCCCGATATCGTGGCGCATATCCGCGCCCTGTCAGGTCTGGGGCTGGAGGCGGCCTAAAGACCGCCTCCTCCGGCGTCATACGAACGCGATGTGCTTGTTGAAGGGCATTTCACGGATGCGCTGACCCGTTGCGGCAAAGATCGCATTGCCAAGGGCCGGTGCGGCTGGCGGAACGGGTGGTTCGCCGATGCCTCGGATCTTGGTCTGGTTCTGCAGCGCCCGGACCTCGATTTCGGGAACCTGATACATCCGCATCGCCTCGTATGCGTAATAGTTGTCCTGCTCGATCATCCCGTCGGAAAACGTGACCTCGCAGTTCATCGCGTGACCTATGCCAAAGATCACCCCGCCCTTCACCAGATTGTCGAAATTGATCGGATCGAGCACCCGGCCCACATCCGTCGCGACCCAGACCTTGTCGATCCGGATACCGTCATCGGTGTTCGTGACCTCGACCACCTCGGCCACAAGCGCGCCAAAAGACATGCAGTAGGCCACGCCGCGCCCCTTGCCCGGTGCGAGATCGCTGCCCCAGTTCGACATCTCACCAACGGCCTCGAGTACCTTGCGTGAGGGCTCGTGCTGCATCAGCCGTATCCGCTCTTCGAGCGGGTCGGCACCCGCCGCGTGGATCAACTCGTCGAGAAAGCTCTCATGAAAAAACCCGTTCTGCGAGGCTCCGACCGAGCGCCAGGAACTCACCGGGGCCAGACCCGGCGTCTTATAGCCCGTCACACGGTAATTCGGGATGCCATAGGGCTGATCCCAGGCGGCCTGAATGATAGTCACATCAGGACCCGCCACGGGGATGCCTTGTCGGTCCGCCATCTGGCTAGCCAGTACCGAAGGCGCAGCGAGGTGCAGGTCACATGCGGTGACCTGTCCGTTTGCGACCGCCCCCTTCATGCGACCCATGGCAATCGGCCGCAGAAAGTCCTGCGTCATATCCTCTTCGCGGCTGTAGGTCAGCTTGACCGGCGTGCCCTTTATCTTTTTCGCTATCTCAGCGCACCGTTTGACCACATCATCCTCGAGCCGGTGGCCAAAGCTGCCGCCCATCATCAGCACGTGAACATGTACGTTGTCCTTATCGACGCCCGTGATTTTGGCGACGTTGTTCTGAACGAAGCGAGGGATCTGGGTGCCGGTCCATACATCGACGCGGTCATCTTCGACCAGAACGGTCGCGTTGATCGGTTCAAGCGGCGCATGCCCGAGATAGGGAGCGCGGTATTCGACCTCGATCGGGGCATCACCAAAGTTGGCCTCGACATCCCCGTCGTTGCGCATGCGGCCGTCTCGAAACTCGTCGGTGAAGCTGTTGCTCAGGGCCTGCCAATGTCCCTCCATCTCGGCCGGGTATGGCGCCGTACCCCAATCCGCTTCAATCGCATTCGCAGCCTGAATTGCGCGCCATGTGTTGTTGGCGATGACGCCGACCCCACCGGTGACCGGAACGATCTTCTGAACACCCGGCATCGCTTCGGCGGCCGAGGCGTCATAGCTGTTAACCGGGCCGCCCAACCGCGGGTTCAGCTTGACGGCGGCGTGGACCATCCCCTCGATCTCGAAATCGATCCCGTATTGCTGCGTCCCGGTCGACTTTGCGAGAATGTCGAGACGCTGCATCTCCTTGCCGATCAGGCGCCACTGTGACG
>CAWUIQ010000007.1:0-112565 GCA_963922565.1 uncultured Rhodobacterales bacterium | reverse complement strand
TGATGTCCTCGGCCATCTCACCGAACGACGCGCTCGCCATCCGGATCTCGTGGCTCTTCATCCAGTTTAGGTTGCCCTTCAGGGTGTTGATCTCGCCATTGTGCGCGAGCATCCGGAAAGGCTGGGCCAGCCACCATTGCGGGAAGGTGTTTGTCGAATACCGCTGGTGATAGATCGCAAACGCACTCTCGAACCGTTCATCCATCAGGTCGGGATAGAATTCCGCCACCTGCTCGGCCAACATCATGCCCTTGTAGATGATCGAGCGGCACGACAGCGAGGCGATATAAAGCTGCGGCACCTGCGCCGCCAAGGCAGCCTTTTCAATACGGCGGCGTATGACGTAAAGCTCGCGCTCGAACTGGTCTTCGTCGACACCCTTTGAATTCGAAATCAGGATCTGTTCGATTTCGGGCCGTGTCGCATTGGCCTTTTCACCCAGGCAATCGATGTTCACGGGGACATGGCGCCAGCCATAGATGTAATAGCCCATGCGCAAGACCTCGGTCTCGACGATGGTCCGACACGTCTCTTGCGCGCCAAAGTCGGTGCGGGGCAGAAACACCTGACCAACGGCGACTAACTCATCGCGGTTGGGGGTGTGACCCGTCCGCTCGATCTGGTCATAGAAGAACGGGACCGGGATCTGCACATGAATGCCCGCGCCGTCGCCCGTCTTGCCATCCGCGTCGACGGCGCCGCGATGCCAGACCGCCTTGAGCGCCTGAATGCCGTTTTCGACCACCGCGCGCGACGGCGTGCCGTCGACAGACACGACCAGGCCTACCCCACAGGATGAATGCTCTTCCGTTTCGGAATAAAGACCATTCTCCGCCATCCATTTCCGCTTGGCTTCGGCGTGGCGGGCCCATTCTGCGTCATACTTGGTCATGGCTCTATCCTTTCGCTCTGGTCGACAGCATCCGCAGATGCTGCGACGGGCTCGGCAGTGGCGCGTTCCTGACGCGCATTGAGTTCGGTTTTGAGGATCCTCCGGACCATCCTTGATCGACGGTCAAAGGCAAATTGGACGATCTCGTCCAGGATCCCCGCTTGCTTCATGCGTTGTGGCGTATTGTGAACGGTACGGGGCATGACGAAGAACTTGATGTTCGCGCCCCGGGGAAAGCGGTTGCGTTGCGGCGCCTCGCGCCCATGCAAACCGAAAAACGCAAAATACATTGTGTCAGGGACGATATGGTCACCAACAGATCTCAGACGATGGGTCTGTATTTGCGCACGATAATCCATCCAGCGGTTGTCGTCGGCTGCGATTGACGGGTGAACCGTAGCCTGCGGTGACAGACATACCGCCACATCCACCTTGGTAAAGGCTGGCATGATCGCTGCCGAAAAACCGCCCATCGAGTGGCCAAGGGTCACAACCTGATCCGCGCCAATCAACTCCGCCTCAGCCTCAATGACGCCAATCATTTTCTCGATCAGGCCGGGGCCATTCAGCCATGTGCGATGCGGATCCGAGATGAACAATACGTTGTCCCGTCCCGCAGCTGTGGCGGCACGGGCGAATTCATACGGCTGGACAGCATCGGAGTTCATACCAATTCCCGAAAAGCAGACGACCAGACGGTTTGACTGGCCCCTGTGCGCCCAGACATGCAGGTCATCGTCCGTCAGAACAGGATATATGGAATAGGTGTCGGCCATGTTCAGCTCAGGCGACCGTGGGGTTTTGCGGGCACCAACGAAAAGGACGTGCCAAAGCCTGCGGCATGACAGGTCAGATATCCGCACAAACGCGCTGACCTATCCCGAAGTGTAGTTATGACCTTGCCAAACCTCACTTTGCCGCTCCTTTTAGAAACGCCTTCGCCTCAGCCCATGTCCCGAAAAAGTCGCGATGGTTTACCCCAACCGCTCCCATGTATTTGATCAATGGTCCGCCCCCTCAGTCAGGTGGTCGAACTGCGCCTCATACTCCCGTTGCGGCACCCGCGTGACCGCGTGACCCTCCAACCAGAACCCGTCCGGGTGCCGGTCGGCGTAAACGACGCGCGTCAGTCGCGCGCCGGCGGCGTTTTCAAACAGGCCGGGGCACAGCTCCAGATACCCGACGCCCGGGCCTTCGATCCCGCGCAGCCACAGTGACGAGCCGCACGTGTCGCACCAGGCCCGTTCCGCGAGGCGGGAGGACCGGTGCACCTTGACCGGGCCGCTCCACTGCACCTGATCGACGGGCGCCTCGATGCCCATCTGCACGCCGCCACTCCAGCGCGTACACAGATCGCAGTGGCACGCGCTGATCTCATCGGAGAGGCCGCGCACCTGCACCGTCACCGCACCGCAGAGGCAGTGCCCTTCGATATGTCCGTGCGCACTCATGCGCCGTCCTCTTCGGAAACACCGAAGGCTTCAAGGGTCTCTTTGGTCGACAACCGCTTGTGCTCTCCGGCCAGCGCATAGCCCTGTGGGCAAAGGTCGGCAAAGAATTCCAGCTTCAGCGGCGCGCCCGCGGCGTCCTCGAACAGCCCCGCCGCCAGATGTCGCGCACCATCGTCCGTTGTCCCGTACCAAAGCGTCGATCCGCAGACCTCGCAAAATCCGCGCTCCGCCCAATCCGAAGAGCGATAGGATTTGGCCGGGCCTTCGATCCGCTCCGATCCCGGATCGGTCGCCAGCGACATGAACATGGACGACGTGTGCTGGCGGCACATATCGCAGTGGCACGCACGCACGATCGGGTCCGTCACGGTCGCCCGAACCGTTACCGCACCACACAAACAGCGCCCGGTTATCTCGCGTGGTGATGTCATGTCACGTCCGATCCCTGACCGGGCGCGTCATCCAACGCCGAAAACTTCGCCACGCATTCCGCGCGTGTCAGCACCGTCCGCCCGGTGCCGGCAAAGGCAAAGCTGTCGGGCTTTTGGTCGATGAAGATTTCGGTGCTCATCTCGAACCCGCTGGCATCATCGAACAGACCGATGGGAATCCCGTACGAGCCCGACCATTCGTTGTCCTGGGTCATGCGGAACCACAGGTTTGTGCCGCAGCGGTCACACCATGCGCGCTCGGCCCAGTCGGAACTCTGGAATGTGCGGATATGTGGCTCGCCACTCCATTCCACATTTTCGACCAACACATCGAGGTCCAGTAGCGCAGACCCGGTCCAGCGGCGGCACATCTCACAATGACAGGCGGCGAATTTGGCCGGCACGTCATGCGCGACAAAGCGCACGGCGCCGCACATGCAGCCGCCTTGGCGAGTCGATGGTGATGTTGCCGTTGCGCTCAAAGTTCTTATCCGTCTGGATCTCTGTTTCGATTGACGCCGGTTGGGTCAGTGAGGCTGTCATACCCCGGGTTTGGCTACCGCCCTTCCCCCAAATGGATATTACTCGGCTGCGATGGCTGTTGCGCCGACACCCAGCTCTTTGAGTATCGCTTCGGCACAATCCCGTCCGTCACGGATGGCCCAGACCACCAGCGAGGCGCCGCGTACAATGTCACCTACGGCATAGACACCATCCAACTCGGTCTTGCCGGTTGTAAACTCGGCCTTGATCGTACCCCAACGGGTGACCTGAAGGCCCGGCTCATCGAACATCTGGGGCAGGTCCTCTGGCTCAAAGCCAAGCGCCTTGATCACCAGATCCGCCTCTTCGACGTAATCCGCGCCCTCAATCACCTCGGGCGCCTGCCGACCCGTCGCGTCCGGGGCGCCCAGGCGCATCTTCTGGACCATCACGCCAGAGACGGTTCCACCCACCTCGGTAAACCCTTTGGGTGCGCTCAACCACTCAAAGACAACGCCTTCTTCTTCGGCGTTCGCGACTTCGCGCTGGCTGCCCGGCATGTTGGCGCGGTCACGGCGGTACAGACATTTGACGCTGCTCGCACCTTGGCGGATTGCGGTCCGCACGCAATCCATCGCGGTGTCGCCGCCGCCAATGACAACAACCCGGCGGCCCTGTGCGTTCAAAGCGCCGGAATCAAACTCTGGCACGTCGTCGTCAAAGCTTTTCCGGTTGCTGGCCGTCAGGTAGTCGATCGCCTTGACGATGCTGTCAGCATTCCCGTTAGGCATCTGCAAGTCCCGCGACTTGTAGACACCCGTCGCAATGACGACTGCATCGTGCTCTGCGCGAATAGTCGCGAACACGTCCTTGTCGACATCGCAATTCAGCTCGAATGTGACGCCCGCATCTTCGAGTTGCTCGTTGCGGCGCATCACTACGTCTTTTTCTAGTTTGAAACCCGGGATCCCGTAGGTCAGCAACCCGCCTGCCCGGTCATAGCGGTCGTAGACAGTGACCTGAACGCCGGCCCGGCGCAGCATGTCGGCCGCCGCGAGCCCCCCTGGGCCAGCCCCAATGATGCCCACGGATACGGTATGCTCCTGAACTGGTCTGATAGGCTGAACCCAGCCCTCTTCCCATGCTGTGTCAGTGATATATTTCTCGACTGCGCCGATGGTAACGGTACCATGGCCAGATTGCTCGATAACGCAGTTGCCTTCGCAGAGACGATCCTGCGGACAAATCCGCCCGCATATCTCAGGGAAGGTGTTGGTGGCCTGGCTTACCTCATAAGCTTCGCGCAGCCGTCCTTCGGCCGTAAGCATCAACCAGTCGGGGATATTGTTGTGCAGCGGACAATGCGACTGGCAATAGGGCACACCACACTGGCTGCAGCGGCTTGCCTGCTCTTTCGCCTTGGCGTCCGCATACTCGGCATAGATCTCGTCAAAGTCCGTCTTCCGCAGATCAGCATTGCGCTTTTCCGGCATGTCCCGTTCAACGGTTACAAATTTGAGCATCGGCTGATCTGCCATATTGCGTCCTCCCCGCACGCGAGTCTGAGTGGGCGACGCATACGGCATCGCGGCACTGATTAAAAGTCATAATGTATGACCTACTTACAGATTACTTTTGTGAAAATGACTTCGTGCTCGGCATTAGGAGCAAAATTAAGGTCCGATCCGGTCTCTTTTTCAGCCTTTGCTATCGGAATCAATGGCTTGTAAAGGAGTCGTATCACAAGTTAACGCGCGCCCATGACACTTTTTCAACTTTTGCTGGTAGCGATCATTCAGGGCGTGACCGAGTTCCTGCCGATCAGCTCGTCCGGACACCTCATATTGCTTCCGCAAATGACCGGAACACAAGATCAGGGGCTTGCTATCGATGTCGCTGTCCACGTGGGTACCTTGGGCGCTGTCGTTCTCTACTTTTGGCCACAAGTCCGGATCGCCTTGGCAGGTACGCTGAGGCTTGTGCGTGGTCGTGTCGACACCCAAGGGGCGTTTCTCGCGCTGTGTCTGGTCATTGCGACGATTCCTGCCGTGATTGTCGGACTTGGGATCAGACTTATTGGGCTGGATGAGGCCATGCGCAGCGTCGAGGTCATTGGCTGGACAATGCTGTTATTCGGCATCGTGCTCTATTGGGCGGACATGAAGGGCGCCGAAGACCGAAGCGCTGATCGTTGGACCCTGCGCCACGCCATGCTCTTTGGTTTGGCCCAATGCCTCGCGCTCATCCCCGGGACCTCGCGGTCTGGCATCACTATTACAGCGGGGCGGATGTTGGGATATGACAGAGAAGGCGCTGCCACCTTGTCAATGCTGATGTCGATCCCCGTGATCCTCGCATCCGGTCTAGTTTTGAGCTTGGATGTGGTAGGGCAGGCGAATTGGGCCCTCGCCCGCGACGCCTCGATCGCAGCGGCCTTCGCATTTTTTGCAGCCTTTGCCGCGCTTTATTTGATGATGCGCCTACTCAAGAGCGTCAGCTTCACGCCATACGTTATCTATCGGGTCATCTTCGGCCTAGGCTTGCTGATCTGGGCCTACACCTAGCCGCGCAGGTTCTCAGCGCTTTCCTTGATTGCATCGTACTGGCCGGACGGACGAAAGCGCCAAAGGTATTCAGGCAGGACCGCATCCATCGAAACAGGCTTGATCCCCAGTTCGGCGAACCCCCTCGCCGTTTCACCGACCACATTGTCGTTTCGCAGGTTCCGCACCTGGTCCTGAGTGATTTGAGCGGGGATAAGCCCTAAGGACAGAGTGTTGGCCAGATCAAAGCCGAACCCCATCAGGTTCGCGGCCCAGAAAGGAATGTTCACAACACCTCGTTTGCGCCGGATCACTTCGAGCATCTGCTCCATCAGCGCGCGGAATGTCTTGATCTCCGGACCACCCAGTTCGTAGATACCCGGCGTGACATCATCAGTGGTCAGGGCCAGTTCGGCCGCTTTCGCAACGTCCTCAACATAGACGGGCTGAAACTTTGTCGAGGCGCCGACAACCGGCAGCAATGGCCCCAGGCGGCTCATCGATGCGAAGCGATTGAAGAACTCGTCCTCAGGTCCGAAAACGATCGATGGACGAAGGATGACGGCATCCGGCATGTGGGCGAGAATGCCCGCCTCACCTTCGGCCTTTGTCCGGGAATAGTCGCTGTCGGAACCCGCATCAGCACCAATGGCAGAGACGTGTACCAGCTTCTTAACGCCCTGCTGTGCCGCGATCCGGGCGATGCGTTCCGCCCCTTCGGCCTGGATCGCATCGAATGTGTTCTTGCCGGCTGGCGCAAGTATGCCAACGCAGTTAACCACCGCATCGGCGCCGAGCATCACATCAGCGACCGACGCATCGTCACGGATATTGCAAAAGACCGGTTCGACCTGTCCGACAACGCCGTAGGGCTTTACAAAAATCGCTTCGTTCGGTCTGCGCACCGCGACGCGTATCCGCCATCCAGCTTTGGCCATGCGGCGCGCGATGTAACGCCCGACAAAGCCTGAACCGCCGTAAATCGTGACGAGCTTGGACATGGAACACTCCTTGTTCGCGATAGGGCGGATGTATCGTCGTGACGTGACGCCGACAAGCCGCCAATTCGCCGCGCAAAGCAACAGAATCGAATTGACACCGATTTAACGCGGCCTTACATCCGCTCCCCACGACATCGTGCCCAGATGGCGGAATTGGTAGACGCGCTAGCTTCAGGTGCTAGTGTCCGTATGGACGTGGAGGTTCGAGTCCTCTTCTGGGCACCAACACACCCCACTAAAGCTCAGTTTGGCCTTTATTGCTGAAGCCTTCCAAACAAGCTCGAGTTGCTGACCGAGTCGATGCGGCTTTTTCATATCTACCGAAACCTGCCCGCCTTCTGTCGAAGCCTTGACCTGTATACTGCCGTCAATCAGAAGGCAGCCGAAGGGAATGCGACGTGAATGGGTTAAGGAGGGAAGCGACGTGGGTCTGACGCGTCTACTGCGCGGCAGCGAGCTTATCGACAGGCTATCAGTTCAAAGCATCCATGAGAGGAAGCTAAGACGCTTCTTCGGGGATGCGAGAATGATGTGCGACCAAGGACGTTCGGAGCGTCCTCATCTGGTGTTGTTGTTGTTCTACAACCGCTGCGGCTCAAACCTGCTTGCTGAGCACTTGCGTTCCACGCCGGTCTTTTCGGGTTTCTACGAGCAGCTGAACCACAATGTCGTGGAGCATGCATCGAAGAGACTAGAAGCCAAAACATTCGCGCAGTGTCTCGATGCAATGGCCCAGCGGGATGGCGGCGGAAAGAAAATCTATGGTTTTAAGGCATCTTGGGATCAGTTGATGATGCTGCATCGGTCGCGCTATTTGGACCGGTTCGAGAAAGTTCAGGCCGTGCATATGGTCCGCGAAAGCCGCCTGGACCAAGCCGTCTCACTATTAATCGCCGATCAGACCAAAAGCTGGACCAGTCAGCAGCCACGTTCGGCGCAGGCAACCATCAAGTACGACTCGAGGCAGCTGCGGAAAATTCTGTCCGCTATCCACGAAGCGGAACAGCTGTCGTCGCTTGTTTGTGAACTGCTGGAGATCGAGCGACTAACCGTCACCTACGATCAGGTGGTAGCCTCGCCAAAAACATCCGTAAAAAGCATCGCAGACTTTGTCGACCAAGATGTCGGTGGTTGGTCACCCCAACCTCCAAAGATGGAGAAACAGGCGTCAGAGGTAAATTCGACCTTTAAACAGCGCTTCATTGCGGAGACACGCGCTCAGCTCTAGCTCACCCGGAACTCGGGCTCTTCAGCATGTTGGCTTCGTGCCGAGAGATGGCCTCGTTGATATCCTCGATGAACTCCAGGTCACCGTTCTCCAAAATGACCGCACTATCACAGATGTCGCGCAACAACGGCATCGAGTGCGTGACAACGATAGCACCTGAGCTTTGCAGCCGAGCATTGAGGACCTCGCGGCTCTTGGTGCGAAAAGCGGCGTCACCCACCGACGTGACCTCGTCGACCAGATAGGTGTCGAACTTGATCCCCATTGACGTGCCGAATGCCAGCCGCGATCGCATGCCGGCAGAATACGTCCTGAATGGTTGGGTGAAATGTGGGCCAAGCTCGGCGAAGTCGCGAACATAATCCACCAGCTGATCCGTATCTACCCCATAGATCCTGGCGACAAAGCGGACGTTTTGCGCGCCGCTTAACTCTGGGTGGAACGAGCCAGCAAAACCGACGGGCCACGAGATCGACCCGGTTGAATACACCTCGCCCATGGTTGGATCTTCAGTACCAGCAATCATCCGCAAGAGTGTTGATTTCCCGGCCCCGTTCCTGCCCAGCAGCGCAATTGATCGGCCCGACGGGAACACCGCATTGATGTTCCGCGCCACCACCTTTTTTTCCGAACCGACGTGGTAGACCTTCAAGAGATCTCGAAGCTCGATCATGCGTTACCTTTGGCTAGCGACGGTCTTTGACGCTAAAGAACACCAAGACGCCAATCGACCAAACCGTCAGCAGAAACAAACTAAGAAGGCCGAAAAGGGTCCAACGCTTAGGAAACTCGGATTTTTCCGCCAGCGTCGGCTGGATATGTGCCGCAAGATACCGTGTCTGTCGGCGCGCCTCGGCGCGGGAACGTTCATGTGCGGCGAAAGCAACTGCATAGGCCTGCTCAGCAATCTCACGGTCGACAATAAGACGCTCATACTCTCCGACAATTGTCGCAAAGACCTCGTCTCCTCCTCGCTCGGTACCAAGGCCGAGCTTACGGCGCTCTTCCTCGATCTGCTGTCGAATAACCTCGATGCGGCGCTGCCCCTGCTCAAGGCGCGGATCGTTTTCGCGCGTTGCACCACGCAGCAATTCGACCTCGATCAGAGTGTCAGCCAGTCTCGCCTGAAGCGATCCGAGTACGGTCGCCTGGGTTTGAAGATCGGATTCGGGGTCAACAATTTGATTGCGATTACGAAACTCCGTCACGATCTGCCGGGTCGCCTTCAGATACTCGATCGCATCATTCAGGTCTTCCCTCGTGTAGCGCAGCGTGTCCTCACGAGCGATATCACTGAGTTCGTTGATCATCTCGGTGGACCGCGCAAGAATTGCAGTCGTGATCTTCAACGCATCCTCCGGCGTGAATGCCAACGCCCGCACCTCAAGCAGATTATCGCTCGTATCGTAGTTGAGGCGAACCATATCGCCCCACTGGTCGAGCAGGTCTTCGATGGTTCCCGGGGGCTGATAGGCGAACACCGGGTCAAAATCAGGCTTCGACCAGATCTCGTTCAGGTCGATGTCCGCGTTGATCTGGGCAACCATGTTTTGGCTTTGGATGAAATCGTAAAGGATATCTGAATCCGATGCTGACGAACTGGAGAACTCGGTTATCCCGCCAAGCAGCTCGACCGCCTGATCCCCCTGCTCATTTCGCACCGAGAACCCGACTGTCGATGCGTACTGATCCTCCGCAATCAGCCAAAGATAGAAAGCGCCTGCTCCAACCGGGAACAGCACGAACAGGAAGAAAGACACCAGTATCCCGAAATGCCTGGTCCGAGCGTATGCAGATTTGGCCGGCTCACGGGCAGGAGCAGCGAGGTCCTGGTTCTTCACTGGCTTTGTCGGGGCATTCACGCTATGGCTCTCCGAGGGACTGATCTTCCGCTAAAACTATCTGCAACAGACAGGCGTTAAAAGGTGAATATCCCTGCACAGCCGGACGCTCGCCCTGCCAACCTCAACATCGCAAAGCGGCGGCGTCGGAGGTTTGCCAGTCTGAGATCGATCCTTGCGCTCATGCTGAGGGAAATGGCGACAAGTTATGGAAGATCGCCGGGCGGCTATCTTTGGGCTGTGCTCGAACCAGCAGCCGGTATCGCAATCCTCACGCTCATCTTTTCGTTCGCATTCATAGGACCACCGATCGGCACCAGTTTTCCTATGTTCTACGCAACCGGAATGGTGCCCTTCCTTGCCTATAGCGATATCTCAAACAAGGTATCGCAATCACTCAATTTTTCTCGGCCACTGCTTGCATACCCAAGTGTAACCTTTACCGACGCGATTTTGGCACGCTTCCTGTTGAATCTGCTGACGCAGGTCTTGGTTGCCTACGTCATCTTTGCCGGTCTGGTGCTGCTGGTCGAACTGACCAGCGAAATCAATTTTCTGAATACACTGAGATCAATGGGAATGGTTGCGGTGTTGTCTCTTGGCATTGGCACATTCAACGCATTTCTGATGACGCGATTTCATATCTGGCAACGGGTGTGGGGCATTCTGATGCGGCCAATGTTTATCTTGTCGTGCATTTTCTTCGTATTCGACATCATCCCTCAGCCTTATCGAGACTACCTCTGGTACAATCCGCTCGTCCATGTTGTCGGCATGATGCGCAGCGGTTTCTATAGCTTCTATGAGGCCAGCTATGTTTCCGAGATCTATGTTTGGGGTGTGGGTCTATCGACCCTTTTGATGGGGATGATCCTTCTTAGCCGTTACCATCGAGACTTGCTGAATAGCTGATCAGGGGCGGCTAAAGGCTGCCGGAATTCAGATCGATCACACTCGGCTCAAACTCCGGCGAGCCTTCAAGCGCCTGAACCCCGTTTACGAAACTCTCGACGTTGGAAATGTCGAGGTGCTGAAGCTGCCATGGCGCGTAGCGCCACCAACGGGAACCGGCAAGCGAACTGACAAGATCCTCGGGCACCCGCAACTTCTTTTCAGTGGCCGGGTTTCCTGCGACCACAGCGTAAGGTCTAACATCCTTGGTAACAACAGACCCTGCCCCAACGATCACGCCATCACCAATTGTGACACCGGCTAGGATCATCGCCCCGTGTCCGATGTAGACGTCGTTTCCAATTTCCGTAAGCTTTGCCTGCGTTGCAGGCTTAGGTTGGTTGGGTCGATAGGCCTGAAATTCACTGCTACCCTCGAATCCTCCCTTCAGATCAAATAGGCGATCATTGAGATACAGGGCCGGGCTTGTACTTGCCCAAGACAGGGGATGGTTCTGCCGGCCAATCTGGACCTCTTCGCCAATCGAGCAGTACCGACCAATCCGTGCGCCGAAACAAAAGCCGGAGACCTGGTAGGAGAATGCACCGAGATGGAGCGAATGTCGATGAACGACCCATTTCAGGCTGCATGGTGCCTCCAGTATAGTATCCTTCGGTAGCTGCAGATGCCGCGAGCCTCGATTCAGGACTTCTACACCACGAGACCTTAGTGCCGAAATCGAAACCCGAACCATTGCCATCGCTATGTTCCGACCAATTGGCGAACTTTGGCTAGCATCACCTCTGCGAGGTTAACGTCCGGGTCAAACGGCACAACATGACCGTTGGGTTGTTGCCGTGCCGCCTCTGCCTGCGCCCCTAGATCAAAGGTCACGACCGGCATGGAGGTTGAAAGAGCCTCGTGAGTCACAAACGAAAAGGTCTCCGGCCAAATAGAAGGCACGACCCAACATGTGATACCATACTTCTTTACCAGAGCTTCGATATGTCTGATCTGGTACCCTCCATGTACATGGCCCCGCGCCCTCAATCGAAACGAAGGCGCTAGCTCGCCCAGAACCACCAGGCGCTCATCTTCGACCAATAGCGCGGACATGTCAGCGACCACCTGCGCGCCCTTCTGGGGGCCTATGTTGCCCAGAATACCTATCACGCAATTGTCCTGGTTGGTTGATTTGATGGAGGGCACATCCGTTGGCAGCCTGTGCGGCGTCACCGCGATCTGTTCTTCGATATTCGGATAAGCCCGAAGCAACATCCTTCTGCTGCTATGCGAAAAAACTGTGATCTGATCGCTGGACCGCAACAGAGCTCCCCAGTTTTCCTGCCATTTCTGGAGCTGCGGGTCCAAGTGATCGCCCGAACTGGCAGACGGAACACCACGAAATTTATTCTGGTCGTCCAACAGGCAGTACGATGGAGAAACCATGAAGAAGTCATGCACCAAAACTTCGAGCGTGTCTTGGCCTTCGCGGCATAAGAAACAAAGGTCCTTTGGAAGGCCAAGGGGATCGCTGTCGCCTACCCCGCAAGAATAGATGAGGCGGCAGGCCGTGGTCGCAGCGAACACAGACTTGATTTCAGAGATATCATCGCACTGAAGCGAACTGACACCACCCACATGGTACAATTCGATCACGAACCTACTTACGCCACCGACCCGAATTACGACTGCGGCCCCATCCTCTGCGACATGCGACCCCAGCCTCTCTTGCAGAAAGATTTCCGCGCCTCCGCCCATGGAATGGCCCAGGTAAACACAGAGTGGATCGGAAGTTGTGAGGTTAGCCCATGCCAATGCCAAACACATCCTTGCGGTCGCTATTGGGTCCTTGGACGCGAACTCCTGTACCTCTTGATCGTAGTGCGGGTACCTTTGCGAGATAATGCTGTTGTTCTTCCGAACCAACTCCCGCTTTGCCTCAGACCCGAAAGAGGCGCCTCCACGATGCTCGACAAAGAGTCCGGGCTCTACAACGTGTTTACCCCCCCGCTGACGCGTCTTTTGGCACCAGTCGACCTCCTCCCCGTAACCTCGCCCAAAAGTTGGATCAAACCCGGGCACTTCGTCGAGAAAACGCCGGTTGATGGCCATGCAGAAACCGACGCCGGTGGGAGCGGTCTCGGCAAGTCCGGCCTTCACGTGGTTTCGTGCAGCTCGATCGATCGCATCCACAAAGCCGTCGCCTGCCAACTCAGTTCGGCAACAAAGCTGGGGTATCGAGAATATCTCGGCATCGTTGGACATCGGCGTCACCGTCGCCACTTGGGGATCGCGCACCAGTGGAGCGAGAAGCCGCGAAGCCCAACCTTCTGGTACCAGCGCGTCAGCATTCAAAAGAACGACGTGGCCTTCAAACCCCTTTGCCAATTCGAGAGCTTTGTTCACACTACCGACGAAGCCAAGGTTGGTTTCGTTTAATATCAACGTAACACTGTCATCTTGGTTATCGACCCAATCCAGCAAGTAAGGTCGTATCGCCTCTTCAGGCGAAGAATCTTCTACTATTACGAGATGCCAGGATAGATCAGTATGCTGTCTAATTCTCTGTAATACATCTTTCACCAAGTCTAGATTGTTATAAATTGGAACAATAATAATAATCTTTTCACTGTGGACCAACGTATCTCCACAATCTTCATTCTGACAGAGCTGATTTAGATCGACGATTGGTATATTTCGAACATCAACGATACCAAGCTTGGCTTTGATTTGAACTGTCGAAATTACCCCGGGTGCCCGCCACCAACGCCAAATCAAAGGGCTAGCCCAAACCATACGCCCTGCAAGTGTCAGGGCGCATCGGGCCTGACCAACTCTTCGACGAAAAGTCGGAATAGTCTTCAATATGAAATCTTGCTGCATATCGTCAGCAACGACACTAACGACCACAGGAGAAAGACTGTAAGGTATGTCTGCAGTGAAAGTCCGCATGCCAGCCGCCTCGGTCGTACCTTCACCAGCCGGCCGATCGCACGCCACTTCCACCTGTGAGTGCCCGCATTGCAACTTCACAGTATTCGCGACCGTCTTTCCGGTAACCTTTAGTCGCGTACCGATCAAAGTTTGACTGTCGACCGATCCGAGCCATCGTCCATCTGGTGTAAGCATCTGGCAACCGACCTGACGAGCGAGTTCGCGGTTGCTCGTATAACGAAAGTACAGCCATTTCAGGTGCTTGATCAAAACGCTGCTCGATGCTATCCGTTCAAGGAACAGTCGAAAGTACTGCCACCACTCGCAGTCGACTAAAGATCAGGCCAAAAGGAGAATGTCCAGATCTAGCGTTGCTTGGTTTTGGAGCACCAACGTATTACCGCCTCCAAAATCGTAGACGGCGTCGCCTTCGACCAGTGCTCCGAAGCTCATCATAGATTCGTCCCTCAGCAGGCTCGGATCAACACTCACCACGTCAAAATCAGCCTCACTGTAATCTGTGATTATCGTTTGACCTCCAATATAGACAAAGTTATCCGCACCAGCATCGCCGGTCAAAATATCAGTGCCACCCCCACCCTCTATTCTATTAGAGCTCTTGTTCCCGATGATTATATTATCTTCACTAGTTCCGTAAGCGTTTATCTCTTTGTCACCAGCAAGATTGAGTATTTCGACACCTGAAACAGTCCGGTAGCTCACATAGGCGTTAATTGTATCGGTTCCATTTCCACCTCGCTCCGATACCTCATCCTTCCACGTACCAACAAAGTAGGTGTCGTCCCCTGAACCACCATACATGCGATCTATGCCTGCCCCACCGTTTAAAACGTCGTCTCCTCCACCACCTTCGAGATAGTTGTCACCAACATTCCCAACAATCAGGTTATCTTCATTGTTCCCGTAGGCATTGATATTCGAATCCCCGCGCAATTCGAGTTTTTCAATGCCCGTGAAAAACCGGTAGGTGTCGTATGCCACGATGCGGTCATATCCGTTCCCACCGGCCTCCGAGATTTCGTCTCTCCAGCTGCTCACCACGTAGGTGTCGTCACCTGCCCCGCCGCGCAACGTGTCATCACCCAGCTGACCATCAAGCAAGTCGTTCCCAGAACCTCCCGAAATGAGATCGGCTCCATCACCTCCAAGCAGCACATTCGATCCGTTGTTGCCGATGAGGGTGTTTGCGTTCTGGTCTCCGTAGAGGTTGGCATTCATCTCACCTACGAGCTCCACAACCTCAACGCCCGTTGGGCTTCGATACGAAACACTCGATCTGATTGTATCGTAACCCTCGTTGTCTGCCTCAATCACGATATCCCGCCAGTTATCGACCAGATATACATCGTTGTCCGAACCGCCGATCATTGTGTCGGCTCCTGCGCCACCATCCAGACTATCGGCACCGCCTCCGCCGGACAGTCGGTCGTTACCGCCCAAACCGTCCAGCTCGTCGTTCCCTAGTTCCCCAGCGATCGAGTTGTCCGAGCCGTTACCTGTGACGACATCACTCCCCGTTCCGCCGGTGAAGTTTTCGATAATTGTGTTGGTTGCAATGGACAGAATACCGACGGCACCAAGGATATCGGATGATGTCCCGGCACGTAGATCGACACGGCTGTCCTCTGATCTGCCAGCCAAGCTTATTTCGTCAATTCCCCCATCGTCGTAAAGGGTTACCGCAATGGTGCGATTTCCGCTGAACAGCGAATTAGACCGACCATCAAAGTAGACATCCATCAGGTCACCAAGGTACCCACTGGCAGTATTATCAGTTCCGTATACCGTGTCTCCGACTTGCGACGACGTTTGGAAACCATAGATCGATTGGATTGCCACGATATCCGCCATCATTGGGGTCACCGGTGGTGCGTAAGATCCGTTGATCGAGGTATTCTCTGATAGCGAAAAGTATGACATTGCAGTCATTTGCCAGCTATCATTTGAGTAGGTTGCGTCGTTGTAGGTGGCGAGCCCGTTGTAGGGTCCAGCGTGCCCCAACCCAAGGGCATGGCCTATTTCGTGGATATAGGTGAAGAAAGAAAACGAATCGAGCTTGGTCCCATTTTGCGAGAGGAAGCCTGTCCCTACGTTCACCCGCGAAAAAACATTCGAGCCATCACCATAGAAAGCGCCCGGCCCAGCAAATGCACCCGACTGGCTGTCATCAAAACGAATTCCGGCGCTGCTGCTGCTTGTTTCTTGGAAAGTGATACCAGAAACTTCTGACCAAACATCCAAAGCAGTCCTAGCCAAAAGTTTGCCATCTGCTGTCAGGTTCGAAACGTTGAACGTTACTACCCCATTATCGTCGATTAATCTGAGTTGTGCTGGGACACCCCATGCAAAATCTGCAATATAGGCGGCTGTTTGTTGCACGGTAAACTCTTCGGCGCCGAACAGCACTTCGTACTGGCCCTGCTCAAACTGGTCAGCACCGACAACCTCGATAAAGTACTCCCCCGAAGAGCTCGGGGCATACTCTATTGTCGAATGTGGATTGTCGTATGACGTGTCGTTGTTTTGCGCGACCAGCGCCCCGTTGCGATCATAGAGCCTCAAGCTGATATCCTTCAGGCCTTGATAGCCGCCCGTGCCGAAGCCAAGGATATTATAGTCTTCGCCAGCCACCATCTCGACCTTGATCCAGTCGCTATCGTTGGCGGTGATGTCACCAACAAACGTGCCACCCAAGGTCAGGGTTTCATTCGTAAACCGGCTGCCGGCTGCATCCCCACTTTCGAAGCGAACGTTTGGTCCTGTCGAAAGGACTGAAGTAGACATCTGTCGGCTGCTCCATTCTGCAAGCTGTTCTGAAGATGAGAGACCTCATCTTTTCAATCAACTACAAGCCGATTGTGTCTGCTGACTGACCAAAAAGCGGCGGCTTCTAGCGCAGGCATTCCCTTTGTCTGAGCGGGGTTCAACCAAGGTCGATCGCTCACACGACAATGAAGGCGGTATGATCGATCAGGAGACCCGGTCCGATGTAGGCCAATACCTCGGCTTCAATCGAACCCGTACCATCCGGATCAACCCGCAGTTCGCCAGTTGCAGCGTCGTAAAGAACACGATCGGAAGCCCTGACCGACGTCGAACCAAGTGAAAATGATGAGGGATCAAGATAACCGGTCTGGATCCCGCCGACAAGAAAAGCACTTACCTCGATACGGTCTTGTGCAAATTCAAAGTCTACAATGATGTCAACTGCTGAGTTCTCTGTTGGCGAATTGAATACGAAAGTGTCAGACCCACCTCCCCCCGAAAGGGTATCGGATCCAGCGCCACCATTAATCCTGTTGTCACCAGCATTTCCCGTTATCCGATTGGATAAAGAATTTCCCGTACCCGAGCTATTGGCACTTCCCACCAATGCAAGCTCTTCTACATTTTCTATCAATGTATAGGTCGAATAGGACTTTACGATATCATGTCCCTCTCCGGCTATCTCTATCGTCAAGTCATCGCTGCGCCCGACAACGTATATGTCGTTGCCAGCCCCTCCGATGAGAACATCCGCGCCTCCGCCACCGTCTAGAGTATCGTCGCCACCAGCCCCTTCGATCAGGTTTGCGGCGGAGTTTCCATTTATTCGATTTGCTTCATCGTTGCCGTATGCGTTCAAGCGCGCGGTACCGCGAAGGATCAAGGCGTCGATACCTTTGTCGACCCGATAACTTGAGTAGGCAATAACTTCGTCATATCCGCCCCCATCGTGCTCTGAGACGATGTCGGTCCAGCTGCCAACGACATATGTGTCGTCCCCAAGCCCCCCTCGCATGGTGTCATTGCCTTCACCGCCATCAAGTTTGTCATCGCCGGCATACCCTTCAAGAATGTTCGGGGCCGAATTGCCAATTAAGATGTCGTTCGCCGACGTGCCGTACCCATTGATAGCGAGCGAACCTTCGAGCGTCAGTCTCTCGACATGTTCGGGGATCTTGAAAGAAGCGTAAGCGATCGCGCTGTCCCAACCGGCGTTACGATCCTCCTCAATCAAGTCACCCCATGACCCGACAATGTATGTGTCGTTGTCGAGGCCCCCGCGCATCATATCATTGCCGCTGCCGCCCCAAATCGTGTCGTCACCAAGACCTCCCTCAAGGGTATCATCCCCACCTGATCCCTCGACTTTGTTGTTGCCGGCATTCCCGGTGATTACATCTGCGCGTTCGCTACCGTAAGCATTGAGATTACCGTGACCTGCGAGAATTAGGTGCTCGACACCAGGAAGCTGCCGATAAGTCGAATAGGCCTTTACCACATCGTAGCCTTCGCCAGGCTTCTCCAAAATCTTGTCCGCCCAGTCTCCGACGATGTAGAGATCGTTTCCAACGCCTCCTACAAGGGTGTCAGCGCCCTGCGAGCCATCAAGAGTGTCATCGCCATCACCTCCCTCTATACGATTGGCCTGGCTGTTACCGATGATGACGTCGCTGCCAGCAGACCCATAACCATTTATCTTTGCATCTCCGACGAGTCGGAGCAGCTCTACGTTACGTTTGGACTGATAGGAAACCGTCGATGTGATGGTATCCCAACCCTCGCTGGCCAGCTCTTCGACCGCGTCGCCCCATGTGTCGACAACATAGCTATCGTTTCCAGTTCCACCGAGCATGAGATCTGCACCCTTGCCGCCGTTAAGACGGTCGTCGCCCGCGCCTGCGTCCAGAGTGTCGTTTCCATCGCCCCCTTGAAGTGCATTGCTGGTCCAGTCCCCGTATAGGCTGCGCGCTTCAGGCTTATTGTTGCTTGAGGTCGAGTTGTCGCCACTCTGCTCCTCGGAAGGGATACGCCAAACATCGAATAGCCCCGCCGTTTCAAGGTCCTCGATCGCAATTGGTTGAAACTCGGCACTCGTAATCCGAAGGCTCTCGTCACGCCAAATCAGACGGATGCCATCGGCCAAGGTCTCGAAGCCCAGTTGGTCGATGCTGTATATCCGACCCCACCGGGACAAATCGATCTGATCCTCACCCTTCTCGAAGTCGAGGATGTGATCTTCCTGTTGATCCGCCTCGATGATGAAAAGGTCCTTGCCGGCACCGCCAGAGAGGGTATCGGCGCCACCGCCAGCGAACAGTATGTCATCGCCAGAGTTTCCGACCAGCAGGTCATCTCCAGAAGCAGTCGTAAGAAGGTCATGACCTTCTGTGCCTGTCGCAGAGAGCACAGCCGGGCCCAATGAAGACAAATCTAACTGAAAATGCGCGAGAGTATCGGAATAAGCGTCCAGCGCGATTGTGTGCAGCACGCCGTTTGCAAATATTCCATCGATCTCTGAGAACCACCTCTTTTCCGCATAGACTCCAAGCGTGGCGTTCGAAACATTGGCCAAGGTTCCATCCGGCAGCAATACAAACTGCGACAGGCCATTATCGACGCCGCCGACTGAAAAGAACTGCCATCCATTTACATCTGAAGCGAACAGGCTCTGCGGCTTTTCAAAGAATGTATACCTATTGTCGTTAATTTGATCGGTTACACGAAAGGTACCGTCACTTTTTAGCTCAAAGACCGTTAGAGATGATGTGCCGGTTGACGCGACCACTGCATAGTCTTTTCCAAAACTACTAACGACCTCGATATCGGCTGGTGATGATATTCCAACACCCTCCTGCGCGCCGATACGGTCGGTGAACAGAAGGTTTCCCGTGCTATCGATCTCGAAAGACCTAATTGAATTGTCGGATGCGGACGCCGCCAGCACAAAAGACTTCTGATCCGTCTCAACTGATGCCAACGCGGTCACACCGACACTGGCTCCCTCACCAATATCGACCGGCGACCCGACCTTTCGGAGCGTGTCGTTCCATGCCAGTTCGTATATCCCCAGCGAGCCGGAGGTGGCGGTTGATACTGCGAACAGGGCAGCACCACTCGAGTGTACCTGCACAACATCGCCGACTACGCCGAGGTTCGAGTTAGATAGATCAACCAGTTTGCCGAACTGAAGGCTGTCACCTGTTGAGCTGACTTCCGGGTCAGCATATCGGCCCCCGGCTATTAGGACGTTATGAGCGGTACCGTCCTCAAGAACATGGATACTTAGATCTCCAGTCTTGATTTGCTGCTTGGAGACTAACCCGACACTTCCGCTCGCAAAATTCAGTTCGCCTTCATAGATCCAGCCTTCGGAAACGTCAGTGGCCAACAGGCGCAGTCCCGAGCCGGTTTGCACGACTTCAAAATCTGACAGAACGATCGGTTCACTCGAAAAATCGCTGGCTAGATCACCAGCGTGCCACCCATTTCGCATCCCACACCCCTCAACGAGACGTGAGTACCTTTCGTCGGCAATCCGGTGTTTTGGATCCTGATTTTGTGGCTATATGATGGAAAAAGCAGAAACTTTTACGCGCTCGGGAAACTGACCTCGACGGCTAACCAGCTCAAATGACTCAGGTCGCGCGATTTGTCCGAGGTCTTTTCTCTTCACGTCCATACCGCAGATAATGCTCGTATCCTGAACGTACATTCGCGGAACGAACCGCGGCTGCGACGTCGTGGTTCGCTTCAAGATAACGTTGTTCATCAAAGGAAGGATGGATCGGTACCTCACAAAGCGGCAGGTTCCAACGCCGCACGACTTGAGGCCAGGACATCTCAACAGAAGGTGCTTTCAACCCGCGGATCATCCACACCAGACGCTGCCGACGACGCTTAAGAAGGTTGGAGATCAGCCACAAACGGTCGATCTCATCATATCCTGAGGCACCCCCGGCGGTTGGTGATTGCGAAAGCTGATGCGATATGCCAGCAGCAAAGTAGCCGTCAATCAGACCAACCACCAAAGCGCTTTTCTGACTGTACTTGCGCAGCAACATATTTCGAGCAACGGCCGCATATTCCTCATGCTTGGATTTTCCGCCTATCACCGAATTCGAATAGACACCGTTGCGAGAGGCATCGCCCTGATCCCGGTGGTGATAGTAGGCCATCGGTTGATCCAAGACCGCGACATCGGATTGCAGCAGAAACTCTACGTTGAAATACCAGTCGCCCAGAACCGGCAAGTCTTCATTATAACCTCCAATTTCATCAAAAATGGAACGACGATACAGAAATGAAATTGGCGCAAAGAAGTTTCCGCGCATCATCTCAGATAATTGAACATTCTTTACCCAACTATTGTATGGCATCCGATGATGTTCAATTATTTCATCACCTTTGATTTCCTCAGAGACATAGACGGTGCCGGTAATAACTCCACCAAAAATCTCACCGCTAGGACTTTCGAGTTTCATGATGCAAGTCTCTACGAATCTTGGGTCCCAACTGTCATCATCGTCATGAATCACCAGATAATCTGAGTCCGAATTTCGGATGCCTGCGTTGGATGCGGCCTCCATACCAAGACTGTGGGAGTTTGACACGAGAGTGATCTTTTGCCGATCAACCGAGCTTGCTTCGATTACCTGCCGGACGACCTCTTCATCACCGCCGTCATTCACGACCACCCATTGTATATTGTCATAGGTTTGCGCGGCTACGCTACGTGCGGCTCGCTCTAGCATTATTGGGCGGTTCTTGGTTCGCGTTATTACCGCGACCGTCGGACCGGTTTCGCTGACCGCAGAGGTTGAAGGAGCCCCTTGATCATTATCTTTGGAACTTTTGGGATCGAAGCTTGCCTGGTTGGAAGACAGCCCGGCGATTCGCGCTTGAAGTTCTCGGGCTACGCCACCCGCATATTCCAGCGCAACCTGACCGCTCGGCCAAAGCGCGTGTTGCACCCGCAGGTCGGAATCTGACCATTTGGGATGATCCTTGGACAGCAGAACCGGCACGAGAAGATCTTTCCCGAAATCCGCCGACCTGCTTTTTGTGATAGTCGCTGTCGCTTGGTCACTGGATGGAAAAGCGAGCCATTGCGCCAGCTCCTCCATCGCAGCCTGGCCACGCGCCACTATTTCGGTCGCCGAAAGATCGGCGTTTCGCCGAAGATATTCCGTTACCGCGTGAAAGAGCGGCTCGTTCGATTCATCGGAGGGGTCAGTCAAGTTCTGCTGCACCTGAGTCTCAACCACAGCTTTGGATGGGCCGAAGTAAATGTCTTCAACCGAAGGACCGTTAGGTTCTAGCAGGGTCTCAATCAGATGCCGGTGAAGGACAAAGGCCGTCGCCGGTTTGGAGGGATCGTAAGCTTCTGCTTCAAACATCAGCCCCACGATATCGTGTCGGATCGACATGTCGGCTTTTGGCGTCATGATGCGCCCGAAATACAGCCCTTTCCAGTCATATTCGGGAAATGCATGCGTCAGGAGGCTCTGCGAGGTACCTTGCCAACCGCTGTCAATCAGGACCACACGCTTGGCATGTCCGACCAGGTCCTTTAGATACTCCGTAAAGGTTTTGCTGCACTCGTTTAGATAGCTCTCAACGGCGCGAGCCGGTGCTGACTTCGCGCCCAGCCAGTCTGAAAAGCCCGCGCCCGGCTTACCCAAAGCAGACCCTGACAAATCAATTTTGTCCAACTTGTCGGGATGATTGCGAAGCACCCCTTGGACTAGTTCGCGCAGCGAAGAATGGTAATACTCGTCACTGATGATTTTCGTAACGGCCGCAGCCTGTTTATTGTAGGTGCCCTTACCAACCGCCAGGCGGGAGACCCAAAAGATTTCGGGGGTGCCAACCGGTTGAAAGTGCCGGCCCGCCAGAAACATGTTGTAAAGCCGCTGAATGCGAACCCCTGCCCTTGCACAAAACAAGAATGCGGTCTGATCGTCGGTGAAGTACGCAATGTGTTGGTGAAGGTTCAAAAGCCAGTGATGAATAACCGGACCAACCAAGTCATTACCCAGGCGCTGCGTTAGATCGGTGCGGCTTTCGTTTTTTGACGGTTCAGAGATGATCATTTTGGCATCGCGATATCGACGTTGAGTCCGAATGACTCTCGAAGGTGAGAGGCGGTCTGCAGATGATCGGCGCGTCGTCTCTGAACGCCACCAGTAGAGATTGGCAGGTGCAATGCTTGCCATCCCTGCTCGAGTGGTCGTTGCATGTCACCTTTCAGGCTATCGCCGACATGGACAAACTCACCTGGTTTGGCTGAAAGAGCTTTCTCAACGACGGCAAACAACTCTCCCGATGCTTTCGAAACTATCTGGTCCGCACTGGACACGAGGTAGTCGTAGGAGCCAGGGCTGATTCCGTGGGCCGACAATAGATTTTCCACGTGGTTCGCATGCATGTACATGTCTGTAATCAATGCGACGCGACCACCCCTAGAACGCATCTCACGCATGTACACCACCAATGCTTGGTTTGCGGTCGTCCTTCGCCTCTCGTAGTCCAACTCGGCAGCAATGAAATCCTCTGCCAAATCACTGGTTCCACAGAGAATACGGCTGGATGTTTGGTGAATCTCCGTCAGTGACCCTTCTCCGAAGCCTTTTATCCGGTCGCGACACCGATATGTTGCCTTGGTGCCCATGTGACGGGCCAGAAAGGCATCCTGTTGAGTGATGGTCAGCGAAAGTCTTGATGAGGCAACCGCAGCCATTTCCTTTCCAATTTCGAAAAACCGGGTCAATTCAGAGCTATCGTCGCGCAACAGTAGCGTATCAAATACGTCAAGAGACAAGACAGGGGCAGGCCCAGCATCACCTAGCATCTCGTCCAAACGCTGGGCAAGATCGCCGGCAAATTCAGGATCCTCGAACATTGCGTTGCGATCGTGGCAGCGGCGCAAACGCGACTCTAGCGCGCCGAACTGATAAACTCTCGTTACTTCGGTCGCCATACCACCCATGCCCTGCAAGCTCGCCACGTCTTGATACAGCTCGCCGGGAACGTCAACATCTCGACCACCACAAAGGATGATGCTAGCTCATCAGTTTGTGGATCATAGCTGGTTCCGGTCTCGACCTACGAAAGGCTAGGAATGAATACTTCCGTGACTGTGCTCCTGGCGTTGTACAATGGTGCGGATCATCTCACTGAGCAGTTGACGAGCCTTAAGGCCCAAACCCTGAGGCCACGTCGTATCGTGGCGAGTGACGACGGCTCTTCGGACGACACAAAGACGATCTTCTTGCGGTTCATGGAGGCCTGGCCCGACTGCGAGGCCGTATTGCTCGATGGACCGGGTTCCGGCTCGGATGGTAACTTCCTGAAACTACTGCGCCAACCCAGCGAAAGCGAGTTCGTAGCGCTCTGCGATCAGGACGATGTTTGGCTGCCAGATAAGCTCGAGCGTGCAGCGAGATCTTTGTCTGAGGTGAGACGTAAGCCCGCCCTCTATGGTTCGAGGACAACGGTTTGCGACGCCAACCTGCGTCCGATGTACCTCTCAAGGCTCATGCGCCCCCCATTCGACTTCAGGCATGCCCTGGTTCAGAACTTTGCCGGAGGAAATACTCAGGTTCTCAACAAAGAAGCCTTCAAGATCGTTAGGGAACTGGCACTCATGGTCGAAGGCATCTCCGCACATGATCTGTGGCTTTATCAGGTTATCAGCGCAGTCGGCGGAACCGTCATTTTCGACGCTGAACCGACATTACTTTATCGGCAACATGGCGGAAGCGTGCTCGGTGACGCTCGTCGACCAAACGCCATGAAGAACAGAGCCGCATTGGTAAGGAATGGAACCTACCAACATTGGATCACAACAAACCTCGCGACGCTGGATCTGATCGAGGACCAGCTCTCGCCTCAGGCAATTGATATCATGAATAAATTTCGGGTCGCGCGGGACAGCAGAATGCTCCGGCGATTGTATTTGATCCTACGCGCGGGCTTGCGCAGGCACGGAGCGCTTGGACAGTTGACACTCTATTGGGCAGCGGCAAACGGCAAGCTGTAACGCCGCCCGGCTCCTGCAGCCCTTGGCCGGGGCACTACAACCTTGCAGATGCGCCAGCAAATTCCTAACCGCAGGGCGGTCAGAGAAACGACTTAGTCCGAAATCAGACAACCCGCATCGAGAAGTATCGATCTTATGAGCTCTCTCTTCTTGACCCGTAAGTGATCAAAGCGATCGGATGAGAACTCTGACGCCGCAACGATATCTGCAAGGTCCATCCCTTGCCGAATGTCATCTGCCCGAATGTAAGGATATCCCATAGTGTGTGCCAGCTCGAGGGTCCGACTATCGAATGCGACACATATGCCAAGCTTCTCTGCCTGAATTGCGGCGACCGCACCGTGGATCCGCAGACCCAAGACAAGATCTGTCCGACGCATTGAATCAATCCATGTGCGCGCATCGGAATAGAAAACACCATGCTGCAGCAGATAGTCAGCGAATTGAGGCCCATCCAAGTCAGGCCGTAGAATTTGAGCGATCCAGCCCAAATAATCCATGTCTGCTATCGTCTTGTCACGTTGGTGGATCAAGCCCATCAATCTTGGATCCGTCTGCAAAATCAGCTGATGATCTAAATCACGAACCAGCCCGGCAAGATACCGGTCCGTATCGCGCGCCTGTTCTTCCAACGTCCCAAGGACATAACCCAGCTTTGGGTTCTCGATATGCGCAAAACCATCAATCTGTTCTTGGATGGTTCGACCTCGCACGCGATTGTTGATGGTTTGAGACGGACAACCCGTAACCTCAGTGTTTTCGATCCCAATGTCGGCCAGAACGTCTTGTGTGTACTTCCCGCGAACACCTATCGTCGTCGTCCTTTCGGCGACCACCTTCAAATAGCGTTCTGTTCCCGGCTGAAGGTTCAGGCGGGTTCCCGCACCGACATGCGCTTGCGCTCCCAAGCCTATGCAGACAATCGGGAGATCAATTGACTCGACAAATGTCGCCCAAGCCGAAAGGTCCCATGCGGGATTGACTTGATTGGCTGCCGGTATGACCAGCAGATCCGCAACCTCTCTCACGAGTTCAACGGAAGTGCCTATACCAATCGCCATTTTCGGGTTTCGGATAAGCCGCCACATTGCGCTTTGAAACAAGGCATTGCCAGTGTTTTGGCCGATCTTCTGAAGGGCCGTTTCAAAGCCAAGACCACTGAAAGAAACGCCACCTTCCGTGCCGATAAACGCGACTGTTTTGGTCATTGCAGGCACTCGCTCCAATCTCTGTCTTGAGGTCCGTCCCGCCGTCGGTATCGCAGTTTCCGACCCGGTGCAAACCACCGATCAATCGGTATAGGCGCTTTCATCAATGCCTTTAGAGGCTTAGGCTCACGCTGAACATTCAGGGCGGTGGCCCCACCCGATCCATTGGCAAATGGTGGTTCTGGTTCTGCCGGTGGGACTTGCTTTACTGATGGCTAAACAGATGGCGCCGGGCGACCTCGCGCAGACGACGAGCTCCGCCTTCTCAACCCCGCCCGACAATCCTCGCCGATTGCTGCAACAGCCCGGCGTCTCTGAGGGTCAGAACCGGATAGCTTTCATCGTGAAAATAGCGATCAAGCTCGAATGACGGTTCAAGCGCCTTCAGCTCTTCCAAGACCTGCGCGGCAGCATCTTCTTGCCCGGCGGCAAGATAAAGGCTCAGCAGTTGCCGCCTTGGCGCGACGAACGACTCGCTGCTGCGCGCAGCCCGCTCGGCGGCTTGCGTCGCCTCGTTCAGCTGACCGGCGCGGATGCAGACAAGGGCGTGATAGAGATCCCACAGGTGACGCAGCCCATCCGCCCCGAGAGCCGCCTGACACAGGCGCGAGGCGCGGTATGCAGTTTGAGGGTCAGCCTCAGCCGCACCAGCCACGGCAAGCGACTGTTTGGCAAGCAAACCGTTGCTGTTCAGCCGGGTCGCTATCTCTGCCAGCTCCACCGCCGTGCTGTAGTCGTCAAAAAGCATGTTGCGCGTCAGAGAGACCAGCGAAAGTGCTACCGAGTTTCTCGGCGCGTTTTCCAGCGAGCGGCTGAGCAGACCCTCGACCTCTTCCAGCAACGCACGGGGTGCCTCGGCATGATGGTCAACGACCTGTGCCATCCGGACGAAGGCCTGCCAGGCCAGATAAACGCCGTTCCCATCCGTCCCGTGGGCCCGGGCAAAAAGATCGTCGGCCTCGACCAGCTTGTCCTTTTCGAAGGATGCAAGTCGGTTCAAAGCCACGTTTGCAAACCCGGCGGCGACCACCTCGGGACGATCGAGACCCAAAACGCGGGGCAGGCTCGCGACAACGCGTCCGACCGTTTCGTGGACGAGCTCAGTCAGGAAACCGGCAACCAGCGCCTGCGACGGATCCCCCTGGAACTCCCGAAAGCCTGAATAAAGCACGGTGCCCGTAAATTCATGGGTGACCCGCACCGTCAGCACGTTGCTGAGACCGAGTTCGGCGAGATCGCATTTGACGAGCACGTCGCCTTCGCGGTCGACCATCCATGACGTCAAATGCTCTTGCAGCGAATGGCCCAGCTGATCTGCGACGATGGACCCGATAACCCCACCATTTGAACCGTTGCCAACACAGCGGAACCGGACCCCCGGCTGCGCGCCGGGCGGCAAAGCCGGCCGCGGTTTGGGCCGGATGCGATCACGCCATTCTACAAAAGCCGGGTCGCGGATGTTCAGGTCTTCGAGGAACGGTTCTTTGTCCGCAGCATCCGTCCCAAGATCCGTTTCGATGACAGACTGATCCAACCAGACAGCCGTCCGATCCGAACCAAGGATGTCGCCACAGGGGGCCAGCGCCTTGCGTAACTCGGTCAGGGTTTGGCGCAGGCTCCCTCCCGCCTGCTGCGGGCTGCGATCGCTCCACAATGTCTGTTCCAGGATCCGCCTGCTGCGGCGCATGTCGTTGCTGCTGGCGAGCAGAGCAAGCACCCCTTGCCCCTTTCGGCTTTTGGGTGTCACGTCCGATCCATCCGCTGCCGTTGCAACGAATGGCCCAAAAAACTGAATTCTCAAAACGGGTTCTGACATAAACCAACCGTCCTAAGGTTGTATTGCCCCGACGGTTCCCCCCAGAGATCGTGAATAGATCGTTAAATTTCGAGCCGCAGATTGCACCACGGCCAGCTTAACGTAAAGCTGCTCTCAGTTTTATGTAGGTCAGGGGGATCAAAAATGGCTGGTAAAGCAGGAAAGGCGGGTAAGGCCGGCAAAGCGGGAAAGGCTGGAAAAGCCGGCAAAGCGGGCAAAGCAACCGGTCTTGACGATCACGCAGGCGGCGAAAGCTCCACCAGCCTCAGCGTTGCTCTGATGACCACGGCCGAAGGAATTCGCGGCAAGTGGGATATGACGCCAACACGCATCCCGGCCGACAACAACTTTTACGCCGTCGATTGGCTGCAGCTGAACAAGTTGGGCGATATCCCCCGGCAGGTCGTTCTGGATGACGTGATTTTCGGCGCTTTCTCGGTCGAGGGTCGGGGGGTTGGCACCAAGGACGGGATTGCCGATGTATTCTGTTCCTACCTCAATCCGGCCAACGACCCGCTGGTGACCATCACACGCCCCGGGAACAACGCTGCATTCGCGGACCAACTCCGTTTCGTGCGCAACGATGCTGACATTCGCCCGGACAGGCTCGAAGAGATCCTTGAGCAGATTGACGACATCACGTCATTCTTCGGCGCGACACTATACCTCGATGATCGTGGCACGCGATGGACACTGGAGCTCATGGCGGCGCTTGTGCGCGCAGTCGGTTATATGGTTATGCCGCTCAAGATGTACTTCAACGTGCCCCGGCCAATCGACTATGCGCCGCAGATGATGCCCATCATCCAGACCCCGTCGCACCGAACCTTGCCCAGTGGTCATGCGACCGAGGCATTCGCGCTTGCCGCCTTTATGGAAGGGCTGATGGACGCATCCGGCCCAGGTGACACCACGATGTTCAGCGCCACAGCGGCCGTTCAGGCGCAAAGCCATGCCTTCCGCGTCGCTGAGCGGATCGCAGTCAATCGCACCGTTGGCGGCGTCCATTTCCCGGCTGACAATCTGGTTGGTGCTGTTTTGGGTATCGCCATGGGCGAAGCTCTGATCAACATCCTCAAGGGGGCCGAGCAAACACCCACCTATGCGGTAGGTCGCCCGGCCGATCTGCAGGAAGATTTCAGTCTGTTGCAGGTTCATGCGGCTTTGACCCATGCGACGACGACAAACCAGGCGCTGATCGCTGACACACCGCCGAAACGGAACCTGATCACAAGCGCCTGGCACGCTGCGCTCGCGGAGCGGCCCTAAGCCGCTCAAAGCCCGCGCATTTTTAGCTACCAATCGCTTGACGGGCTGCTCAAAGCGGTCCGTCATTGACCGAGATCATTCCCCACGGCTCACTCAGGGCACTAGAAAAGCCTTCGCTTGAAGAACAATCGTGATTGAGGCCCGGAATGATTTCCCGCCGACAATTCATGGTTTCGGGCCTGTGGGCTGCTGCCATCGGCGGCCTGGGCTATGGCCTGTGGCCGAGGCTGAACAAATATGACGAGGAATTGGCATACCAGCGCCAGCTCATCCAGTCCGATCCGGATCTTGTGGAGTTCGTTCGGATGGCAACACTGGCGGCCAACGGTCATAATACCCAGCCGTGGAGTTTCCTTCTTGGCAGTAACAGCATCCGCATCTTGCCTGATTACGCACGCCGGACCGAGGTCGTCGATCCCGACGACCACCATCTTTTCGTCAGCCTTGGCTGTGCTGCAGAGAACCTGATCCAGGCCGCGGGGGCCCATGGGCGCATGGCTGAGGTATTGATCAACACCGACGCAGAACCATCGATCGATATCATGCTTGATCAAGGCCCACCGTCGGATGACAGCCTCTATCAGGCCATACCCCTTCGCCAATCCACTCGTTCGATCTTTGACGGCCAGCCGCTTGCAGCATCAGAGATCGAAACGCTGCAAGGTGCAGCGCGGCAAGACGGCGTTTCAGTGCTGTTCTTCACCGATGAACCAGACCGTGAGGCCATTCTTGACCTCGTGGTCGAAGGCAACAGCGCGCAGATGGATGACCCAGCTTTCGTCGATGAACTGCGCGAATGGATCAGGTTCAGCCCGAGCCGCGCAATCGCCAGCGGAGATGGGCTTTTTAGCGCCTGTTCAGGAAACCCGGTTGTCCCAGAATGGCTTGGTGGGCCGATGTTTCGGGCCTTTTTCACCAAGGACACCGAAAATACCAATTATCGGGATCAAATCCGATCATCAGCAGGCATAGCCGTGTTCATCGGAGACCGGGCCGACCCGGAGCATTGGATCAACGTGGGCCGCAGTTTCGAACGATTTGCGTTGCAGGCTACGACCATGGGCATTCGAAACGCCCACATCAATCAACCGGTCGAGGTGCCAGCCGTCAGGGCCGAATTCGCGAGTTGGCTTGGGATGCCGGACATCCGGCCAGACCTCATTGTACGCTTTGGCCGCGCCCCCGCCCTGCCCATGTCGTTGCGGCGACCGGTGGAAAGCGTCCTGGCGTAACGACGCCGGTTCGGAACACTCTTCCGGCGATCGGGGCCTAGTCCCGTGGCTCCGGCGATCCGCGCAAAATCTGTTCCGGCAACCGACCCGGCGCATTCGCATCTTCGAACCCACCGGCACTACCGGGAACCACCAGATGGCGGCTGACCACTGCGGCTGCTGCGCTGGATCCGCTGAAACGGGCACCGCTGCCGGACAAGACACCAGATGCGAGCAGGCCCGGCAGTGCCCGGTTATGGTCACTGCGAGCACCGGCTGTGACATCTCCTCTGCCCGGTCGAGTGTTATAGGAAGTATACTGGGCCGGAACCGCATCGTCCTGATCGGCAAGCGGTACGGTCGGATCAATCTTCCGCAGGAAGGCACCGCCGACCGTATGGAACTGGTCCCCAACCCCGTTAACCACGGTAAACGCGCTGTTGGTCCCTTGATGGGTGACGTAAGCGCCAACCCCGAGGCGACTGTAATCCTTTGTTTTCATTTCATTGCCGACCCCGGTCGGAGGCGGATCGCCCATGTCGTATTCATATCCGTGGGGATCGACGAAATAGGATTGCCGCCCGCGCAAACGATAGCCGGGCATTGTATCGCCCCGCTGGATTTCGAGCCGTACCGCCACTGCTTGCGCGCCGCTGTTGGCCAGCACGATCTGCCACAACCCGGCCTGCACAAGCGGACCTTGGCCGTTTACCGGAAGTGCATCATCGAGAACGGGCGTAGTCGGTGCGAAGGCGACCATCAAATAGGGATCACGGCCAAGAACAGATGGAATATGGTAGACCCGCCCAACCACGCTGCCCCGATGGACGATGTCGCGAAACGTGTTCGCAGGTAGCGCCTGGATCGATATGTTTGCCCCATCCGGCGCTTCGAACCCGATACCCAGATCCGCCGGATCTCCTTCGGGGCGGATTTCGACATAGCTTGGCGCCCGATCGTCAGACGGCAGATGCATATCCAGAGCGACCTTTTCCTCGACCGGCGCATCGATCGAAGCGACCTGGCGGCTTTCAAAGTCGTTGCCAAACGGGACCACTACGTCGAGCCGGATGCCGAAAAGCTGCGCGATATTGATCAGGAACTCGGTGTGGGTGGCGAACAGGCTGGTCCCGTCCTTGGGCCCTGCTGTCACGCCAAAACTCAGATTTACGACAACATGGAATTTGCCCAGCTGGATCGCCTTGAAGAGGATCCAGTGCATCGCTTGCATGATATGCGGGACCATGCGCATGCCGGATGTATCGTCAACGATCTGCGGCGGAAGCTGAACACCAACAACCGGGACATCCCGCATGGGATCAGTCGGGTCGTAAGGGTCACCACCTCCCGCCAGATCCATGATGTGGGTGCCGTGGCTTTCAGCCTGCTCGACCGTTCGCACCGTATCGGCGGCAAAGACCGGTTCGTTCAGCTCTTTGTAGGCCCGCCTTTCATCCGGGCGACCGATACGGGCCTGAATATCGGCCTTGCTCAATTCCCGCCCGAAGATCATTCCGCCGAAGGGGCCATAGGGTGGCGTATTCTGCTTGACCGACTGGATCCATATCGCCTCGACCCGCGTCTGCATGCCGCCTGCTTCCATTCGTTGGAAGCGCTCGTTCAAAAAGCCAAGACCATCATCTATGACGGCCAGCAATGGCGGTTCGGCTTTGGCAGCAAAGGCTGTCTTGCCCTTTGACTTCTCTGACGGCAGGCCACGCAACAGCACCTCGTAGAGTGCATCAAGACGGGCATATCCCCGGACGCGGTAAATAAAGATCGGCGCCAGCCTGCCCGCGTATTCCCGCAGCAGTTTGCCCAGCTCCAGTTCGTAGGGATCCACCAGGATGTTTTCGTCTTCTTCCGCTTCGGCAAAGAACCGGTCGGTCAGAGGTTGAACAAGAACCGGTTCCCAAGGCTCGCCTTCGAATGTCCGCGCTTTGTCACGATCCTGCAGAAAGAATGCCCAATCGAGATATGGATCCGTTGGATCAATGCCAGATTCTTTGACCATAGATCAGTCCCCCTTTCCTGCAGGCAACCATCTGTTTACCGTTCAGGTCAATGAAAGCTGGGGGATTTTGACGATCTAATCACGATCTAGACGGGCGGTCGGCTTAAGCACGCAAGCCAACTGCAATTGCATATGCAACCACGGTCTATCCAGTACTCAACGACCTTTCCGGAGAAATGTTCCAATGACCAATCGTTACAGTATCGCGACCATTCCCGGAGACGGGATCGGGACAGAGGTCATTCCTGTCGGGCAGCGGGCCGTCGAGGCGGTTGCCGACAAGTTTGGCTTTGCGGTCGAGTGGGAAGTTTTTGACTGGTCCTGCAAGCGATACGAGGAAACCGGCGCAATGATGCCCGACGACGCGATGGACCGCCTGGGCGCCCACGACGCGATCTATCTCGGCGCTGTCGGATGGCCCGGGGTGCCCGATCACGTCTCGCTTTGGGGATTGCTCATTCCGATCAGGCGGCAGATGGATCAATACGCCAATATCCGGCCGGTCCGCCTGCTTCGCGGGGTGCAAAGCCCGCTTGCAGGCCGTGGTCCCGAAGACATCGATTTCATCGTCGTGCGCGAAAACGTTGAGGGCGAATACTCTGAGGCAGGCGGACGGCTTTACCACGGCACCGATCACGAGGTCGCGATCCAAGAGGCGATCTTTACCCGGCGCGGCGTCGATAGGATCATGGACTATGCCTTTGAGCTGGCAGCGACCCGTCCCCGGCGGCTTGTCACCTCGGCCACTAAATCGAACGGTATCGTGCACACCATGCCATTCTGGGACGAACGCTTCGCGGCAGCATCGGCCCGGCATCCGGATATCGAAACCAACCAGTTTCATATCGATATCCTTACGGCCCATTTCGTTCAGCACCCCGATTGGTTTGATGTGGTCGTCGGATCCAACCTCTTCGGCGATATCCTGTCGGATCTGGGTCCGGCCGTCGCAGGCTCCATCGGGATCGCGCCCTCGGCCAACATCAATCCGGAACGCACGCACCCTTCGATGTTCGAACCAGTTCACGGATCGGCACCCGATATCGCCGGGAAAGGGGTGGCAAACCCGATCGCTGCGGTCTGGAGCGCCTCGATGATGCTCGACCATCTGGGCGAAACCCAAGCGGCCGACGTCCTGATCCAAGCTATCGAACGCAGCATAGAACGGGCGGACACGCGGACGCGGGATCTGGCCGGCACGGCGGACACCAAGGACGCAGAGGCGGCGATCCTTTCGGCCATAATCGAAGCATAGCCCCGGCCCGACGACTAAATCGGGTCAACACTGGCGGCGCTTGGGCGCGGCATAGAACCTTGGCCTTCCGAAACACGATGACGTTTGGGAGCAGCTGGCCATTGCCGTCGAACGCTGGACCGAGTTTGTTAACGATTTCGCCAGTTTGCCACCGCCGATTTGCCGCAACACGGCGTCAGCAAAGACGGCCAGCGTTATTAATCGTTAAAAAATCGCAAATTTTCCCGCAAATCACCCTCACGAGCTGTTTTTGGGGCCTTGGCTGACCAAAGGTTAAGTCACGCTCAAAAGGAACCAGGGCGTCGGAACCGAAAGCCAATTACAGGCATATTCCGTGAGTGGCCTCAATTCCCGGGGCAGCGTCTTTGGACGTGAATCGGTTTCGGCTCCCTGGCGAGCATCAGGCGATTGGGTACTTGGTCCCGTGTTGAACGGTAACCGGATGGTTGGAGTTTGCTCCGACTGTCCGGCGCCTGCCGCCATCTGGCGGCGCAGTGATTGTAAAAAGTGGGGCCGGGATTGATGCGGCAAGATATTTATTCACAAATTCAAGCCATTTCGGGCAAGCGGCCTGTCGTGTTTTTGCTGCCCGGATTGATGGGCAGCCGGCTGGTTTGCGACCGGCGCGAGGTCTGGCCATCGCCGCTCAGCCTCATTGCGAGTGGAGCGACACACCTCGCTATTGATCGTCCCGGCATTCTGCCATTGGGTCTGGTGAACGGACCCTACACCGCGCTGTCAGCCCGCTTGCGCCAAACAGCTGATGTCATCGAGTTTGCCTATGATTGGCGCCGCTCTCTGGCCGATGAGGCGCGTCATCTCGATCAAGCTGTCCGGCTGGTATTGTCCAGACTGAAAGGATCGGACCAACCCATTCGTTTGCTCGGCCATTCAATGGGCGGGATGCTTGCCCGAGTCATGATCGCGCGGCATCGCGACACGTGGGAACGTTTGTGCAATGCCAAATCCGGTGCGCTGCTGACGATGCTCGGGACACCCAATGGCGGCTCAATGTCGATTGTGCGGACTCTGCTTGGGCATGGTCCTTTGATCAGGACGTTGCGGACCTGTGTTGGATCAAGAGCCGCCGCATCAACGCTTGCCTTGCTCGGCCAACTGCCCGGGTTTCTTGAGCTGCTGCCCTCCGGTTGGGGCACGGACTATCTGCAGCCGCATTCATGGGAGCCACTGGAAGCAGCAACGCCAGCCGGGTGGACACCTCCACCAAAGGAGGCGCTTCAAGCCGCGCAGACCCTGAGACAGGACATGATTCTGCGGAAAGAGGATGCAGGGCGCATAGTGATGATCTCTGGCCAGGCTGCCGCAACGCCGATCGGCCTGAAGGCCACGGCATCCGGCTTGCACATCCTGACCACTGGCGCAGGCGATGGCCGCGTACCCTGGCAGACCAGCCATCTTGCCGGCGTCGCAAGATGGTATGCACCGGGGGTGGCTCATGGCGCCCTTCCTCGCAACCGAGCAGTGCAACAAGCGGTGATCGATCTCTTCGCCTCAGGACAGACGGAGACTTTGTCCCAGATTACCCCGGACGCATCGCGCAATTTGATGGTTCAGGCTTGGACCAAGGCGATAGCGGGTCTTTCAACGTCCGCCTGGACGAGTTGGAACCTCCACACTGCCTGAAACACAAACAGCGCTGGCATTACCCAAACTGACGACCGGAACGGATCAAAGAAGTTAGAACCGCGGATCCGAAGGCATCTGGCACACAAAAGCGTGAGCCGTGACCGACGTCACAAGTGCCTCGGTCGGGCAGGATTTATCAATTTTGACAGCACAAAGCGGAAAACCGGATTTCGACACCCGGCAGCCAATGACATTTTTGAGCGGAGAAACGTCATGAACTGGGACGAGGTAAGATTCTTTCATGCGGTTGCAAAGGCAGGGAGCCTGACCCAGGCCGCCCGTGTTTTGCGTGTTTCCCAACCGACAGTAGGCCGACGCATAAAGGACCTTGAAAACGACCTTGGTGCACGCTTGTTCAACCGTTTGAACCAAGGTTACGAACTGACCGATTTGGGGCATGCGATATACGACAAGGCCGAGCAGATGGCCGGAGCGGCGCGTTGTATTTCGGATCGTATCGCTGCCGCAGGCGATCAGGTTGGCGGTCACGTCAGGCTAACGGCGCCGGAAGGTTTGGGGGCACATTGGCTGGTACCCCGGCTTCGGAACATCAAACGGCAGCACCCGGAACTCGACATTCAACTGATGTTGTCGATCGAGATGCTTAATCTCTCTGCAGGAGATGCCGATCTTGCGCTTCGTATGGGGGATCCGACTGACGAAAACCTCATCGGCAAGAAAGTCGCGAGCGTGCCGTTTCATCTTTATGGGTCCCGGTCGTATTTCGCGAAGTATCCGATACCGCAACATCCCGAAGAATTGTCAAAGCATCTGATCATCAGAGGCACAGGTCGGCTTGAGAATGTGGACCAGAACCGCGTGCTGCAGGATTTGACCAATGATGCCGAAACGGCCGTCGCCTGCGATAGCCTGATGGCCCAAGTCAACGCGGCTGAGGCGGGCATGGGGATCGTACCCCTGCCGCCGTATCTGGTCGGGGAAGGATCTGACCTGATGCGCATTGAGGAAGCGGTGTTCGAGGTGCGGGTTCCGGTCTGGTTGCTCACCAGACAGGATCTTCGGAACTGTCCGCGTGTTGTCACGATAAAGAAGTTCACTGAAAACGCAGCCAAGCGCACCTTCGCGGCACCCGCTGCGCTGCGGCAAGTGGCCTGACTTAAGACCAACAGGCACAAAGTCCCGACATTAGAGAATGGTACTGGCGACCCCAACGGTCGCCAGAATTGTCTGTACTCTTCCCTGATTGTTCCACCGACAGAAGTGAATAGGCCCCCTGCAAGGCTGGCTCTCACGCTCTGTCCCGTTCCTCCCTTAGTCCGATAGATGAGCCGGTCAGCGAAGAACGGTTCTTTCCATTTGGATCCATTTGAGAGGAACATGACATGCCATTGCCAAACGAATTCGTTTCAAAACTTCTCGACGCATTCGACGTCACGATCATTCCTGGCGGAGATAACCAGCCCCGAAACAGCGATGGTCCCGGGTCGACGCTGGTCTTGGGGCCGGGCGACAAAACCTCGGTCAAGAACGACCCGGTTGTTACGCTGGACGACGACGACGCCAACTTCCTCGTCTACGGCAAGGCGCAGGCCGATGGTACCACGCCGGCCGTGGACATCTCAGGTGACGATGGCCTGTTGGCCGTTTTCCCTGGGGGGGCCGTCAAAGGCGAACAAGACGGCGTCGACGGGAGCGGTGACAACGCCCTCATCCTGAATGCAGGCGCTATCTCTGGCGGCCTGAACGGCGTGCGCCTGACGGGTGATAGCGGCGTTCTCGCCAACTTCGGGAAGGTCACGAGCGACAGTCGGGCCGTCGATATCCTGGGATCAGGCGCAACCGTGCTGAACTACGGTGCAATCCTGGGAACCGGCGATCAGCGGAACGGCACGATCTACGCCGACAACGAGGCCGAGGACATCACGGTCATCAACTATGAAGAGGGGCTGATCGATGCCGGTCGCGGCAACAATGGCGCCGGCGTTTCGTTCGAACTGGGCGATGAAACCGGTGAGGCTGTTGAGGCCACGATCGAAAACTATGGCCGCATTGTCGGCCGCGGCGAGGCGCCCGAAGGCCTGAACACGAACGGTGACGGCATTCGTCTGTTCTCCGGTGTCGAAGGCGGCGGGACATCCTTCAAGGGTGATCTCAAAAACGACGGGCAGATCATTTCGAACAGCGCGCGTGGTATCGAGGTTTCGGACGGGCTGGGCTTTCACGGCAAGGTTCTCAACACCGGCCGGATCTTTGGTGAAACCGATGGCTTGTACTTCGGCAACGCTTTGCACAGCGCACATATCGTCAACGAAGGTCGAATTCAAAGCGACAGCCGCGCCGTGAATATCGACGGTTCAGGTGTCGAGCTTGAAAACTACGGGCGCATCACCGGCACCGACGATCAGCGGAACGGCACGGTCTATGCCGACGGGACGGCCGACAACTACAAGATCGTCAATCACAAGTCCGGCCTCATCGACGCCGGGCGGGGCAACGACGGCTCTGCCGTTTCTCTGCAGACCGGTGACGAGAATGGCGATGCGGTTACAGCCCATTTAGAGAACTACGGTCTGATCCGGGGTCGCGGCGACTCGACGGAAGGAAACGACATCGGTGATGGGGTCCGGATCTTCAGCGGGGTCGAAGACGCGATCTTTGTCGGCGATGTTGTCAACCACGGCCGCATCCTCGCGACCAATGACAGCGATGCCGCTGTTGGTATTCGGATCGAGGACGGCGTCAGCCTGGCCGGAGAAATCGTCAACCATGGTCGGATCGTCGCCAATGAAATCGCAATCGATGCCAGCGACGCGGGCGGTGATGTCAAAGTGCTCAACAAGGGCCTCATTGTCGGAAACGTGGTGCTTTCGGAGGGTGACGATACCTTTGACGGTTCATCCGGGCGCGTGAACGGCTTGGTCGATGGCGGTGCAGGTGACGACACGCTCATCGGTGGCCGCCGATCAGATAAGCTCAAGGGTGGCGAGGGGAACGACGAATTCACCGGCAATGGTGGGTCGGACGTATTCGTGTTCTCCGAGATCTCCGAAGCGATCAGCGAAGATGTTGTCACCGATTTCCAGAATAACCGGGATCGGTTCGACGTCAGCGACTTTGGCTTCTCCGGGTTGGGGGACATTGGTGTCGCCCAGCAGGGTAATGACGTTCTGTTGACCTTGGATCTGGGCAACACGGTTCTTGTTCAGAACACGACCGTTGATCAGATCACCGAAGACGATTTCATCTTCTGAGTGAGTGACACCTCGGATGGCGCAAGAGACCGTGCCATCCGAATCCATATGCGCCGGATGGTTTTCGTCATCGGAATGCACCGCCGCGGTGGAGCAGATGAGCAGTTGCCTCGTTTGGGCCGCCTTGGGGCAGAACCCGTCCATGCCTCCGCTCATTGCAATCAAACAAGTCCCGCCATTTTGGCAAATGGATCCCATGAAGGGTCCCTATGCCACTCATACTCGGCCCCGACCGAGATTGCTTCAGCGGCATCTGATCCAAACAGCTTCTCCATGACCGCAAGGCTCATATCCATACCGGCTGACACACCCGAAGAAGTGAAAAACTTCCCGTCCTCGACCCATCGAGCCTGCGGGACCCAATTCACGTTTGGACCATGATGTATAGTAGCCCTGTAGTCTTTCTTATTTGTCGTGGCGCGACGTCCATCAAGAAGGCCAGTCGATGCCAGCAGAACAGTGCCGGTGCAGACGGCCATCACGTATTCCGCGTTTCCGGAGACATCCACGATCCATTGGTTGATCGCCTCGTTCCTGGGATCAAGCGGCGCGCTGTCCCCGCCGGGGATGAGCAGCAGATCATAGTCAGCCCCATCGGCGAGTGTCCGGTCGACCGCAGTTCGCGTTTGGTGGTAGCTGGGCACCGGATCGCGCGTTTCAGCAACGATCTTGATATCGACCGACCCGACATCGTGATCACCAAGCATCTCGATCGGCCCGTAAAGGTCGAGCGTTTGAAAACCGGGAAAGACAAGGGCGGCGAGTGTCTTCATGTCGGATCCTTTCGGCGGCGCATTGATTGCCCATGCTATTAAGCTGAAAGGACTTCGGCTCGAATGCCAACATGACCTCGGATTCTGCCAAACTGTGCCGACGCCTATGACGGCCCCTGAAATCGCTCCCGATAACCAGATGGTGACGTCTTGAGATGACGCATGAACGCCCGCCTCATCCGCTCATCATCTCTAAAACCGCAGCGATTGGCGATTTTCTTAACGCTGTCGGCCGTGGTCTCCAGGAGCCCTCGCGCCACGTCCACACGGATTGCTTCCACGTTCTTGGCCGGTGTTGTCTTCATCGTACGGGTGTAGTGCCTCGCAAAGTTCCGGGCACTCATGCCTGCCTGCTCAGCGAGGGCGTCAACCCGCAGGTCTTTCGTCAGGTTCGTAGCGATCCACTCGTGCAACGCATCAAACCGTCCGCTCGCATCGACTGATTGCTGGCTGAGCATTGGGCTGAATTGAGACTGTCCTCCCGCACGGACCACCGGAACGACCATTGATCTCGCCAGCTCCAAGGCCGCTGCGCGCCCGAAATCCTCGGCAGCGATGGCAAGCGCCAAATCCATTCCGGCGGTGACCCCGGCGGATGTCCAGGTGTTCCCGTCCTTGATGAAAATCGGATCGCGCTCGACGGTGACTGCGGGGAACTGATCCTCCAGCTGTTGGCAGTCTTCCCAATGAGTGACGGCGCGGCGGCCATCGAGAAGGCCCGCCGCGGCCAGGATCAACGCGCCGTTGCAAACGGAACAAATGCGTTTTGCCTCCGATGCGAGTTCATCCACGGCGGTCACGAGATCTTTGTTTTGCATCTCGGTATATGCGCCGTCACCGCCAACGACGACCAGTGTGTGCACCGATTTGCCAAGGTATCTCGAAATCGGCTCGGTTTCGATCGAGACCAGCGTGTTCGTGCTTACCCTACCACCGCGCAACGAGACCACTGCCGTTTCGTATCCGGGAGATCGATCCTGCTGATCGAGCACGTGGGTAAAGACCTGCAAGGGCCCCACCAGATCAAGCAGCACAATATTGGGATAGACGACAAAGACGACGCGCTTGGACTGGTCGCTATCTTCGATATTGGCAGATTTTGAGGGCATGTGGCGATTATTACCAGACTGATGGGCATTAGTCGAAGGCGCATAATGCCAGAGGACGGAGCGGGATTACGGAGTTTTGCAACGACGGTTGCGCTTCCGTGCAGTGATTAGGCGCAGACCAATGACGATGCTTCTAGACAACTACGCACTTTGACGGCCGGGCCTATTGAACCGCCGAATTTCTCGCGAGCCAACGCAAATACGTGGCCACACTGGGATCTGTCGTAAGTTATGTGGCCTTCAGATGCACCGCCTCCACGGCCTGCATCTTGCTCAACCTTAGAGAAATGCGGCACGACCCAGAGAGAGCTAGACAGCCGTTCATGCAGAGCTACAGCGGCTGGGCGGTACCTCACCAACGAGAAGGGATGCCACAATGGGTCGAAGGCTATCGATCCCGGACATCCGTCGCGGCGACAGAACCTGCAACTAGCCAACCTCAGAAAGCAGTTTGAAAACGGGTTCGAGCCGACCAAGCTCGGCGACCGTTCGGTTCACGAGATCCGGTTGAGTCGCAAAGACAGGATCACCAATGTCGATCCAAGCGGCATAGCCCTTGCGCCGCAACGCTTCGCCATGCGGATGGTCCTTGTCAAAGCCGGACGGCACGCGCTTTAACTCGGGCTCTCCGATGCGGATGTCGCTCTCGCGCAAGGTGGCGGTGAGTCCCATCAGCTCTGCTCCTTTCGGGCCGCCCATGGCCGTGCGAAACGCAACCAAGGCGTCCTTGTCGTACTGAAAGACGCCGCATCCCAGTGACAGTTTCTCGGGCGACAGCCCGAAGAACCACATTGGGGGTTGGCCAGAAGGACCATTCGGCGCGAAAGCAATGTGGAGGTGCGCGTTGTAGGGCGTCTTGTCCTTTGAAAAACGCACATCGCGATGTATCCGAAAAATCTTGCTGCCGTGGTCCTGTCCAGTGAGGTGGCGCAACGCCATCGCCATGTCTTCGGCGAATTGTTTGCCGGGCCATTTCAGGTGGGTTTCGTAGGTCGCCTTACTCTGTGCAAACCATGCCTTGGTGTTGTTTGCTTTGAGCTCAGCCAAAAAGCGCAAGGCGTCAGATGAGAAATGGTCAAACGTTTCCATGATTTCCCTCGCTCACTGTTTGACTGGAAGGGCTGCGGCATGCTGCAAGCATAGGTCTAACCATCGATGCAGCGCATTATCGTCGCAATCACCAGCATCAACACGAATGAAACCGCCGAGTTTGCGTGTCCCGTGGATCACCTGCTGGGCCATCGGATCGCAAAGAGCCGCATCCTCACTGGCCTTTCCCACGCGGAACATGAACCGACCGACGCCGTCCTTATGGCGCCGCGCCCCGCAGAGCATTTGGCCGTTCAGGAAAAAGCATTGGCCGCCCATCATCCGTTTTTCGGAGATGCCCGCATGCGCAGCAAGCGCCACGCGCATGCGGTTGTTCAGCTCTTCATCGACCGGCATCAGACTTCCCCGCCGAGTTGCCACAAGATCGCGAGCCCAAGCACCAACATCGTGAGTGTGGTCAGCGCCGCGCCTATCGTCCGGCCCTTGCTGTCGGCTGCGGCACGCAGGCTGAAGTAGTGGATCAGGCGCCCCAGCAGCAGCGCACAACCGCAGACTGCGACGAACCATGGGGCGGCACCCGCAACCTCGGCCCCGACAAGGGCCAGAAGCGCGAGCGGCACATACTCCGTGAAGTTTCCATGCGCCCGCATCAGTCGCAGTAGGCTCTCGTCGTCGCCGTGCAACAAGAGGATACCGGTCTTTGTCCGACGCACTCCGACTGCGATCGCCATCGGAACGCTCATCAACACAAAGACCGCCGTAACCGTAAGCGCGATTTGGGGTAGATTTTCCATCTGATCCCTCCTTTCAGCGGCGCCTCAGGACGCCATGCTTTCATAGGTGATCAACGCAAAGCGCGCCCCTTGAGGGTCGGACAGGGTGGCCATTCGACCGACACCCGGCATATCCATCGCAGGCTGGATGACTGCCGCGCCCTTGGCCTCGGCCCTCGCGACGCTCTCATCAACGTCGGCAACGGTAAAAAAGATCGTCCAGCTGCCGTCTTCCTCTGGAACGGGTGAAAAGCCACCGATGGCCGTCTCGCCCACCACTACGGCGGAGTAACTCGATCCGTCCTGCATCGGCATGTCGTTGATCGTCCATCCAAGCACGTCCCTGTAAAAGGCCTTGGCCTTTCCTTGATCCGGGCCCGAATGCCCGATCCAACCGGAATTACCGACGGTGGTCATTTCAAGAATAGTCATGGACATCTCCCTTGGTTTTGCCCGCCACATGCGGGTCTGATCCAAGGACGCGCCGCCTATCCGGTTCCCTACAGCCGACCCAATTCTTTTTTGCTGATCGCGATTTTGTCTTTCACCGCGACAAGTTCCGGGTCCGTTGGGGCAAGCGTGATCACCTTCTCATAGGCTGAAATCGCTGCTTCGTGATCACCGATATCCTGTAACAGACCGCCCCGCATCGCGTGGAACCAGCGATAGGTCGACAGATCATTCGCCAAAGCCTCCATGGCGTTCAACGCAAACTGCGGCCCATGAAGCCTGGCCTGCGCCGCAACTTGGTTGAGCCGTACCACAGGGGTTGGTTGCAGGGCATAGAGGGCAGCATAGTGGGTCTCGATCAGCGCCCAATCCGTATCTTCTGACGATGTCGCCCGGGCATGTGCAGCGGCGATCGTGGCTTGGATGACATAGACCCCGCGATGATTGATGCGTTGCGCCTTTTGCAGCAAGGCCATCGCCTCCGCGATATCTGAACGATCCCAGCGGTTCCGATCCTGATCGTCCAGTGCGACGAGCTTTCCATCCGTATCAATCCGCGCCCTTCGCCGCGCATGCTGCAGTAACAAGAGCGCCAGAAGCGCCGCCTGTTCCCCCATCCCCGGAAAGAGCGCGACAAGCAGCCGGGCCAGGCGGATCGCCTCTTCGCACAGCGTTAACTTCATTTGCGACCGCCCCGCCGAGGTCGACCACCCCTCATTGAACATAAGGTAAATCATCAAAGACACCTCACCCAATCGCGCACCCCGCTCCTGCGGGCTTGGGGTTTCAAACGCGACGGGATTGGCGCCGATCTTCTTTTTGGCGCGCGTGATCCGTTGTTCCATCGTCTTCGGTTTGACAAGAAAACCGCTGGCGATCTCTTCGACGCCAAGGCCCAGGACGACCTTCAGGGCAATCGCGATCTGATCCCGGCGATCAAGCTCTGGATGGCAACAAATGAAGAGCAACCGAAGAACGTCATCGCGCATCTCGTCCGGGTCGGGTGTTTCTGCTGGCATCGGCTGAAACTCCTCGTGGTGGCGCGACAGTATCGCAGCGCGGCGCTGCGATTTGCGCAGACGATCCAGCCCGGCATTCCGAGCTGTGGTCAGTAGCCACGCTAACGGGTCTCTTGGCGCGCCATCCCGCACCCATACTGTCAGAGCCTTGAGGGTTGCGTCGGCAAAGGCTTCTTCGGCTGTGTCGATATCGCGAAACAGCCGCGTCAGGGCCGCGATGGCCCGGGGGCGTTGTTGGGCGAATGTGGCTTCGAGCCAATCAGACATAGTCTATTCCGACGAAATGGCGCCTCCGGCCCATGCGACTGGCCGCACTTCCAACCGCGCGATCGGTGACGAAATCATCTTCGCGTATTCCAGGGCTTCGTCCAGGTCTTTGAAATCCGCAGCATAGAAGCCAAGGAAGTTCTCTTTGGTTTCAGAAAACGGACCATCCGTGATCAGCGGCGCTTTTCCTTCTGCTGTGGCGGGTTCCACCATGACCGCAGATGTAGGCGGCATGAGTTTCATCGTTACAAATTCACCCCTTTCCTTCAACGCGGATTGCAGCGCCCCATGTCCAGACATTACCTCGTCCTGGCGGCCCTTTGGAAGCGCCTCAAAGACACCCGCATCGCCATAAATTGTGATTGCGTAAATCATTCTTGCCTCCGCGTGTTCATTCCTATGCTGCAAGGACGCGCGGGCGTATGCAAATCCGACATGCAACGGGCGATTGCGTAGCAGGTCGGATGACCCGCGCCGACATTCCACTCGAAGTAACCTGACGCCTCGGATCAGCTGGAGCAGAAGCGGTCGTGAACAGGCCCGACGTCGCACGACATGTCGATGACAGGGTATCAGGGGCCTCTGCAAAGCATGACCGTCAATAGATCATCTTTTCGAAGCGCGTCGAATGATCAGTTTGACGACATCACGATCATGGATAATATATGTCCACGAATCAAGCGAGGCATTCATGAAACTCGGCGACGGCGTTGAACAAGCCATTCATTCGGCCACGATGTTGGCAGTCTTGAACCCCGATCAAACGTTGTCGGCGGCAGCCCTGGCCGAGTTTCACGGCGTATCGCAAAGCTATCTGCTTAAGCATCTGCAGACACTGTCCCGTGCCAAGATCCTCGACACGGTGCCGGGCCCGAAAGGTGGTTATAGACTCGCCCGTCAGCCGGCAGAGATATCACTTCTGGATATTGTGTTGGCGCTCGAAGGCACCGAGCCCGCATTTCGCTGCAAGGAAATCCGCCAAAACGGGCCAGCCCCGCTGCCGCAGAAGTACTTTAAGGCGCCCTGTCAGGTCAGCGCAGCCATGCTTAGGGCCGAACGAGCATATCGCGCAGAACTGCGTGCTGTCAGCCTCGCCGACTTGCTGGAGCAGGTTGCGCGCGAGGACCGCGATGGAGCGATAAACGATAGGGGCTGTGCCTTTCTTGAGCGGCACGCCCGGCAATCGAAGTCAGCATCACCTTAGGAAGGACACGACGATGGAACAACGCATCGACTACATGAAGGCCGCACCTGATGCACTTAAGGCGGTTTTAGCGCTGGAGCAATTCGTCTCACAACGTGCCAGTATCGAGCCGCGGCTCCTGCACCTTTTGAAGATCCGCGCATCGCAGATTAACGGTTGTGCATTTTGCGTTGACATGCACGTCAAGGAAGCGCGCAGGGAAGGGTTGGGTGAGCAGTGGATTGCATTGATATCGGCCTGGAGAGAAAGCCCGGTCTACAGTGACCGCGAACGCGCCGTTCTCGAATGGACGGATGCCGTGACAAAGGTTGCTGACACAGGGGCACCGGACTGCGCCTACGAACCGCTTAAGGATCACTTTTCCGACGCAGAGATCACCAAGCTGACCGTAGCGATCGGGACCATCAACATCTGGAACCGGATGGCAGTCGCGTTTCGGACGCCACATGAGGTCGATCCGACCAACGCTTAGAGGCCGCCTTGCCCTTGGCCAGCCACTGATCGAGATCAGGTGTCATTCGTAGTGTTCAGCACATCAGGTTCGTTGGTGTACCTCGGTGTTGAATGACGTCGACGCCTATGATGTCATGCTCAACCTGCTTGGCGACTATACACACTGTTTCGTCTTTTCAGTGGCGGCTGCCCAACAAGGCGCCCGGCCCAGCCAGGAAGACTACCTGCGTGGCATCGATTGGGTCATGCAACTGATAAAGCCGCAGCATCACTCGCACAACGAACGGCGGCATTCCGGTCCCTCGTCGATGAGCCGGCCACCATAGTCGCCAAAAAATTGCGTTCCGAGTGAACCAATTGGGCACGACAACACACCTCATATTCAGCACGAAGTAAAATCGACGGGTGTGGAATGGACCGAAGGTCCCGGAGTTTCGAACGCTATCTTGTTGCGTCAGCCCGATTGGGGGACCGACGTGCGCTAGCGCAGCTCGTCGCGCTTCGTGGGCCCCGCTTGCTGGTGCACGCGACACGCCTGCTGGGCGATCCGGACGAGGCGCGCGACGCCACCCAGGAGGCTTGGATTGCCATCATCAACGGTCTGGGCGCCCTGCGCGACGACCAGACGTTTCCAGCATGGTCGACGCGGATCGTGACCAGAAAATGCGCCGCGATCATCAAGAGAAAGCAAAGAGGAAGAGCATTCGACAACGACGCTCGTATAAACCAACCCGAATGCGTTCCAGAGGCCGGCCCGAGCGCCGTACAGGCGTCAAACGTTCGCCGCGCTATTGTGGCCCTGCCACCGGAACAAGCCGCGACCGTCGCGCTCTTCTACCTGGAGGAGATGGGCGTCGCCGAAGTATCGATCGCGATGGATGTGCCGGTTGGCACCGTCAAACGGCGGCTCATGCTCGCCCGCAACAAACTCAGACAAGCACTGGAAGGAGAAATCGATGACAGATAGCAGACACTCCCGTCTCGACGACCTGATCGAAGCCGCGCTGACGGAACAGGACCGACAGATTTTGGAGGGAACCGATGAACTCGGCTACTTCGCGCTCGGCCGCAGTCAGTTTCAAGGCAAGCTGGGGTGGGTAACATGGCTGATCATGGCGCTGCAGGCGGGCCTTTTCGTCATCGGCGCTTGGTGTGCCATTCGGTTCTTCACCAGCGACGACGTTCTGAATGCCCTCAAATGGGGCTTGCCGTCAGCCGTGCTCGTCCACATGGCAATTCAGCTCAAACTCAGCCTCATGCCGCAGATGCAAGCCGATCGCATGATACGAGAGATCAAGCGACTGGAGCTTTTGATCGTCAGTCGCGACAGTTAAGCAAGGCTGTCGCGATCTAAGATAGAAACCCTTTCTGCATGGCCTCGCACCACTCATACGAGAGGAATGATTCGAGCTCTCGTGCCGCCGCCTAGCCGTCAAAAAAAGCGGGTCCATCGGATCAGAACGGATGTGTCGGATTCGAACGCATCCAGAAGCGGATCCCCGCTGGCGTCAACGGCGCGTATCTCGACTTCGAGCAGGTTGTTGTCGCCTATCCGGCGCTGGAACTCCGAGCTGAATTGGGTTCCACCGCCATCGACATCAACAATGGCGCCAGCCAGAAGCTCGGTATCTTCTACGTCGTTCCAAGTGATCCGCGTACCCAGAAACAAATCGTCCTCGAATGGGGTTGTTGGACTTATGACCTGGTCGCGTCCATCGTGCAGGTACTCCGCAATCAAACCGATATCCCGGCCGGATCCAGCAACGTCGAAAAAAGTGTACTCGACCCCACCGACCGCAGCGAGGAATGTGTCGTCGCCAAGCTCGACCTGAGCTGCTTCCAGTTTCAAGAGCCAAGCATCGGATGTGAATTGAACATCGAGGCCCAGTTGGGTCTGGCGTTGATAGAACGGCTCAAACACCTCGCGGGCCGGGTTAAAATCAAGACGCGGCTGGCGCGCGGTACCGTGAAAGTAACTGACACCGATATCAAAACCGCCAAACCGGTTGGAATAGCGCAGCGCAAAATCGCCCGCCGTCTCATCACCGTCTCGTTCGAATGTTGCGGCGCTTTCATCGACTGGGAAAGGCAAGCGCACGCGGCTCTCGACACCAGGAAATTCCCGTTCGCGGAAGTAAGGCAAATAAAAGACGTCGAAGTTGCCGATGTCGGTCTGCGTCGAAAACCGAAGCATTGGCTGGCCGAGCTTCTCATCGAGATCCGCATTCTCGAGGCCGTCCCGTTGGTTGATCACATCCACGACATTGACGGACTCGACAACACCCCAGAAAACCCGATCTGCCCCGATAGTAACGTCCCATCCGTCGCCAAAATAGCGCAGAAACCCGCGGCGAAGGTCGGCATAGGTCCGTTCATCGTCACGGCTGTCATATCGCAGATACGGGTCCAAAACCACCTGCACATCGCCGGTGCCACTGCGCCACGAAAGCTCACCGGTGGCGATAATCGCGCCGACAAACCCGTGGAATTGGTCGTCGAAGGCGGGGTCATCAGGGAACCCGGTAAGCTCTAGTCCAACCTCGGGCGAGAACTGTAGATCCTGTGCGTGCATTGCGGAGCCAAGAGATAAGAGGGCACCGCACAAAGCGGTGCCCCAAGCCCAGGAGCTTTTGAGGTAAGTCATTCAGAGGCGCTCCAGGGCCGATGGTTCAAAGTCGCTTCCGCGCAAGCGCGCGCTGAAGTCGAAAGCACCAAAATCCAGCGTCGTGGTCTTGCCCGTAAGGTGGTTGACCATGGTCTGTTTCTGCGGGCGCCAGATGTTTCCGTACCGCTTGTAACTGGTCAAAGTGAGTGTTTTCAGACGCTGCCCGCCCCGATCATAGAACTCGAACTTGCGCGCTTGACTGTGCTGAGTGTCAAAGTGGCACAGCACGCGGGAGTATCCGGACCGCTTGTAGGCCGGGAGGCATTCCAGAATGTCCATCTGCATGCCGTCGACAAGCTTGGTTTCCAGATACCGGTACTCGAACTTACCCAACTCAGAGATTGTCAGGTCTTCGAAAGAAAACTCTGAGCCAACGAAAGGGCCAGACTTGTTCGCAGACGAAATCCGTTTGACCCGGCTGAGGCTCGGCAGGAATAGCCACTGATCGTCTGCCTTGGTCACCCTGGCATGAGACAAGAGTGCCGTTCCGTCGACATCACCGGGCGAGAAGAACTGGATCAGGGACCGGTCGCCGTTTCCACGGCCGGACTTTTCCAGGGTATCGATCTGCATCTCGCGCGTTGTGCGGGCACCAGCCCGATTGGTCAGCGTCATGGTCACCCGGACCGAGCTTCTGCCAAAACCCTTGTCCGACAGGTCACTTCGGTGAGCGATAGCGAACCCTTTTTCCTCGGCGGTCTGAGCCGTCAGGACCAGCGGAGACAGTGCCAATGCAGCCGCAGTGGCCAAGGTTGAGATAAGTTTCATCATGCAGCCTCTTTGGGGTTGGAGATTGATTGGGAAGAGGTCTTCGCGCGGCTCAGCATCAACAGGCTGGGCAGCAGGAAGAAGTTGACGATCATCGCCATGACGATCGAAATCGCGGTGAGCAGCCCAAGATCAGCGTTGAACTTGAAGCTGGAGGTTATGAGGATCGCAAAGCCAGCGGTCAGGATGATCGTTGTTGCCAAGATCGCGATGCCCGCTGTGTCAAAGGCATAGCGGATTCCGTCCGGCACCGACTTGCCCCGGTCGCGTGTGGCACGGAGGTATTTGGCCAAGAAGTGGACTGTGAAATCGACCACCAGCCCAACAGCCACGGCACCTGTTGCCGCCACCGAAAAGCCGACTGTTCCCACCAACGCCGACCAAATACCAAAGGTGATCAGGATGGGGAGGGCATTGGGTATCAGGCTAAGCAGTCCGACCTTGAGCGACCGAAAGGTCAGCGACAAGATCAAGACGATAGCCAGAACCAAATAAACCGCGCCCTCGAACATCGCCTCGATGTTGCGCTTGGCGACAAAGGCAAACAGTTTCTTCGCTCCAGTGACCTCTAATGTGGCGATGCCCTTGCTGTTTTCAGTGAACCACGCCTGGGCATCGGCAATAAACGCCTTGGTCTGGTTGGTGGTGACGTCGCGGGTCGTGGCGGTTACACGCGTGGTTTGTCGGTTGATGTCGACGCGGTCGTTCAGGTCCAGGCCATAAGGCAGGCTGAGTTCATAGACGAGCAGATACTGCGCCGCCAACTCCTTTGCATCGGGGATCGCATCGAAGGCCGGGTTCTCGTCGTTCAGGTTGCGATTCAGCCGCCTCATGATGTCCGAAACAGCAAAGGCATGGGTCACCACGTCGTCCCGGGTGCGCAACCAACTCGTGAAGTCATCGACGACCTGAAGGAATTCCGGGTTGGTAACGTTGCCGGGCGCGCCGCTGTCGATCACGAACTCCATAGGTTCGGTGCCGAAAAACGGAGCCGCGGCATCGACAGCTTGGCGGAATTCGAGCCTAGGCGCGAAATATTTGGTCCATTGGTCATTCAGCTCCATCCGCGGGATGAAAGCGATGGCCGTCACCGACAACCCCAAGGTTATGCCAAAGACCGGGACCGCGCGTTGCACCACAAGTTCGGCCAGATGCGTCATGATGTTTGTCTGGGAAAACGACCGCGGCCTGAATGACAGCGGCGCAAAACTCGCCAGTGCGGGAAGAAAGAAAATCGACAGGATCCAGGCTGCAAAGATGCCAGCCGCCGTAATGTTGCCGAGATGATGAAAGGGCGGCGAATCCGAGAAATTGAGGGTCAGAAAGCCGACAATCGTCGTCACTGAGGTGATGCCGACCGGGGCGAAATTCAGTGCAACCGATGAAACCAGCGCGTCTCGCTTGTTCATCCCCTTGCGCATAAAGCCACGCACGCCCGAAAAGATGTGGATCGCATCAGCCACAGCTATGGTGAGAATGATTGTCGGCGCGGACAGGGAAATCGGGGTGAGTTCGACCCCCAGAAAGCCGCCTATGCCCATTGCAAAGAGAGTCGACAATAAGATCAGCGACAGGCTGACTCCAACGACGATCAGCGACCGGAACACCGCGAAGATCACCAACAAGATCAGCCCATAAACAAGCGGGATCAGCGTCTGGCTATCGACCTGACCGGCGGTTTCAAAGGATGCGCTGAGGATGACGACCCCCAGAAGGTGCACATCGTGACCAGGAAACCCGTCAACTAGCTCGGCCTTGATCGCGGCTGCTTTGCTGGCCGCCTCGACAGACACTGCGGGAACATCGCTGGGCAGCTGTAGAACGGCGTTCACGATAGTGGCCTGCCCGCGCTCTGAGACAAGGAAGCGGTTTAGCAAAGGTTCGGTGCGCGCCAGTCGCTCGATCTCGGCCATACGGTCCGGGGTCAATTCATCGAGTTCAAATAGGACATCCTCGACGATCAGGTTTTCGCCATCACCTCGCGATGACTGGAAATTGGTCAGACTGTCGACGCGTGAAACATACGGCAGCGTCCAGGCCGCTTCGGTCAAGGCCAAGGTCGCGGCCAAGGTATCCCTGTCAAAGACAATGCCGTCTTTCGGGATCAGCAAAAACGCAACATTGTCCGCCTTGCCGAACGTGCCTTGAGCCTTTTCATTGGCAACGAAGTCTGGGTTGTCGGCACCAAAGAAAACCCGGTAATCGGATGCGAATTTCAGGTTTGACGCGCCAAAAGACATCCCGAGGCATATTAGTACCGACGCCGCGACTACCCACCATCGGAAGCGGATGGCAAAGTCGGCCAGGGCATCCCCAAGCTTTTCGAAGTAAACGGAATTCATTTCACTGTCCCATGCTGTGACGTGTTTGGCTGTTGGATTTGAGTTGCTGCGTGTCGCAATCGGCGGACGTGAAGGACGAGCTGGCACCGAACGCGACTTGCGCTTCGGCGAGCGCAAAAACTGTCCGTCGCAGCGTGAACTCCGCAGCTTTCAAGCGGGCGCCTGCATCGCGCAAAGCCCGTTTGGACCCGCGCGCCGAGCGAGCCAACGCCGCACTTTGCCGATAGGCCATGTCGGCCTCGTCGCGCTGGTGTTCTGCGCGGGCGACCATTTCCGTCAGGTGCGCGATGGCGCAACCATGCGGCTTCTGCGACGGGAAAGGTCCCGTAGTGGCAAATGCGCTCTCGCTGCCGATGGGCGTAACGAGCAGAGCGAGCCCCAAGAGACTTGCGTTGACTGAATGTTGCACTTTCCCCAACGTCCTCCTACCTTTAGATCAGCAACCGAACGGTCGTTAGTCTACCGAACGATCGGTAGAGTAGATCGCGGCAATGAGGCTTCAATGGATAAGACGAAGAAAAATGCGCAATCCCAACGCAGAGCCGAAATCATTGCCAAAGCGACCGAAATTTTTTTGGAGAACGGTTATGCGGCGACATCAATGGCGCAGCTGGCCAAAGCGTGCGGCATTCAGAAGGCCAGCTTCTATCATCACTTCCAAAGTAAGGATGCGCTATTCATCGCATGCGTGAACGAAGGTTACTCAGATGCGGTTCAGGGCCTTCTGGACATCAGAGCGGACCCGTCGCTGTCAGACTGGGAAAAAATCACCGCAGCGATGCACAGCTTGTACGATTCCATCGTCACGTCCCCAACAGGCCGCCTATCTCCGTTGATCGCCGAGGTGTCGCGCACGATGCCCACTGTCGCAGAGGGGTTTCACAAAGACTACATTATCCACCAGCGCGCGGCTTTGAAGGACATTGTCATGGACGGCGTGAACAACGGCGTATTCAGTCCGCAGGACTTTGACGTCTTCCACCACTTGGTGTTTGGCCCGATTGTAACGCTGTCCCTAACGCGCGAAATGTTTGCTCAGTTCGAAGACCTGGATGACCATTTTCCGACTGAGAAGCTGAAGCTCGGTCATCTCAAAAACATACTGAGAGAGCTTGAGCGCTAGCGGCAGTCGCCTTCAGCGAGCAAGCCTACCATGTTTTGACAGGCCCAACGGAAGCGGTCGTTCGCCACAGCTGTCGTCAGTTTAACGACCCGCGTTGAGCAATACTCAGATTATCTCATCTTCGTAAAACATCGGATCGTCGGTCAGCTGTGCGTTCAGGTCATCCACCGCGTCTTCGGCATCGGCGACCGATCTGACCCGCCCAAGGTGAAAAACGGCGTCGCCTTCATTCACCACAGGCATCACCGCTCGGCCAACGATAATGCCGCTGAATGGAGCCTCGATCGGCTCTTCTTGCTCACCGAAGGGATCCGATACTGTGGCCAGAACCTCGCCACGCCGCACTAGTTCGCCGCCCGACTTGTAGATCCGCAAAAGCCCTCCCATCGGGGCGCGCAGCCATTTGCTCGACGTGCAGAATTGCGGTGCCGCTTTGGGTTTCGATATCCCCTTTGCGGACAGCATCCCAAGGTGCCGCATAACGCGCAAAACACCGGCGACACCAGCGCGCACTGATAGCTCATCGAACCGCAGCGCCTCACCCGCTTCGTAAAGCAAGACATCCTTGCCAATCTCCTTGGCGGCTTGCCTCAGCGACCCCTCTCGCAGTGCTGACTGCATCACGATCGGAGCGCCAAAGACCTCTGCCAAAGCCGCCATTTTGGGATCATCCGGAGAGACCCGGATTTGTGGAAAGTTTGTGCGATGGATGGCCGCCGAATGCAGGTCGATCCCAAAATCAGAACGCGCCACGATCTCGGTCAGGAACAGATGCGCGAGGCGCGAAGCGAGGGATCCGCCGGAGCTGCCCGGAAATACCCGGTTCAGGTCGCGACGGTCCGGCAGATATCGGGAGTGGTTGATGAAACCGAACGCGTTGACGATCGGAACGGCCAACAGCGTCCCCTTCAACGACGAGAGCGCAGGGGTGTTCAGGACACGCCGAATGATCTCGACACCGATGACCTCGTCCCCATGGACACCCGCGCTGACAAAGATGACCGGACCCGGCCGCCGCCCATGGCGCACATGCACCGACATGGACACCGGCGTGTGGTCTGACAGCACACTCACCGGCAGGTCCACGGTCTGACGCGAACCCGGCGCAATTCGCGCTTCCCCGATTACAAAATCGGAACGTGGCGCCATCAGCCTCTCCCTCGTGTTTTGGTTTTCCCGGCCTTCGCGTTCTTTTCCAGATGCTCGATGATCATGCCAGCGATATCCTTGCCCGTCGCTTTCTCAACGCCTTCGAGACCCGGCGAAGAGTTCACCTCCATGACCACCGGCCCATGATTTGCACGCAGCATATCGACGCCACAAACATTCAGGCCCATGGACTTTGCAGCACGAACAGCAGTTGCACGTTCTTCCGGCGAAAGCTTGACCACCTGAGCAGAACCACCGCGATGTAGGTTGGAGCGGAAATCACCCTCGGCCCCGGTGCGTTTCATTGCGGCAACAACCTTGCCAGCGACAACGATCGCGCGGATGTCGGTTCCACCCGCTTCCTTAATGAATTCCTGAAGCAGAATGTTCACATCGGCGCCGCGGAACGCCTCGACGACGGACTTGGCGGACCGGTCGGTATCGGCGAGAACCACACCGATGCCTTGCGTGCCTTCGAGGAGCTTAATAACGATTGGCGCACCGCCCGCCAGCTTGAGCACCTCTTCGGTCTGCTTGGGATCATGGGCAAAGGTCGTTACCGGCAGGCCGATCCCATCCCGCGCCATCAGCTGCATCGATCGCAGTTTGTCGCGGGACCGGCCGATCGCCACGCTTTCGTTCAGGGGATAGACACCCATCATCTCGAACTGGCGCAGAACTGCGGTGCCGTAGAACGTAACCGATGCCCCGATGCGCGGGATGACCGCGTCATAGCCGGTCAGCTTCTCACCGTTGTAATAGATCTCGGGTCGGCGGGACGCGATGTTCATATAGCAACGAAGCGTATCGATGATGTTGAGCTCGTGGCCGCGCTCTTCTGCGGCCTCCTTCAGACGTTTGTGCGAGTAAAGTTCGGCGTTGCGTGCCAACATTGCGATTTTCATCGGGAATCCTTTCATTCCGTCAGGTTGGTTTAGTGCTCACCAGAAACGTGCGTTTGGCGTCGACCGCGATGTTGCGGTTCTTGAGCGCGCGACGCCCAAGGATCATCGGGAAGGTCATGTTGGTTCGGTCGGTCAGAGACAGGTCGATCCGCCAAAGTTTCGCTCCCAACTTCAGGCGCGTGCGGATGACGAACCGGTCTTCGGGCATGCCCGAGGTGTTCTTGATCGCGCGCTCTTCGTGGATGGGGGCTTCCATCAGGCGATCGCAAAGGCCGTGGCCGGAATCGGCCATGAAGGCGACCCAGGTTTCACCGTCCCGCTGGAAGGTGTGTATGTCCGTGGCATGCAAGGCCGAGGTGCGCGCGCCCGTGTCGACCTTGGCCTTAAGCAGGTCGAGGCCCAGTTCGGGCAGGCTTACCGTTTCCATCCACCCGATAATTTGGGGTGCGGCCTGTTTGTTATGCTGAGCCTTGCGGTTCATCACAGCAGCCACGGCATCAGAAGGGTTGCGAGGCTCAGCACTAGGAAAAAGCCGGCCATGTCGGTGATCGTTGTCAGCAAGGGACCGCTGGCCGCCGCTGGGTCCTGTCCCAGGCGTTTCAACAACAGCGGGACCACGCCACCGATCGACACCGCGAGCATCGTGTTGAGCGCCAAGGCAGTCCCTATCACCAGCCCGAGTGCGGGATTACCCTTCCAAACCCATGCAACGATGCCGATCAGGATGCCAAGGGCGATCCCATTGATCACGCCAACCGATATCTCTTTGATCCAGACGCGAAGCGCATCGATGGGTCGGACCAGCCCCAGGCTCAATTCCCGCATGGTGACGCCAACGGCCTGGTTCCCGGAACACCCACTCATGTCCGACACCATCGGCAGGAACACGGCGAGTGCGATGACTGCGGCCAGCGTTTCTTCGTAAGCGGAGATCACGCTTGCCGCCAAAATGTTCAGGACGATGTTTGCCGACAGCCACGCAAGCCGGCGCCGCGACCGCAGCCAAAGCGGCATTGAGCGTAGTTCGTCTCCAACAACACCCTGCCGCTTGAGGCTTTCGCTTTCGGACCGCTCAAGAACCGCATCGGCGACGGCCGATCGGGAGACGACACCGACCAGAAATCCGGCATCGTCGGTCACGGGAACGCCAAGGAACGGATGCTCGTTAAAGAGATCCTCCAGGTCCTCAAGCGGGGTGACCACCGGAACCGAAAGCGGCGGTACCATGATCTCGCGCAGCGCAACGCTCCGCTTTGCCGTCAGCAATCCGCGCAGGGAAACGACGCCGACCAGCTTGCCGCTTTCGTCTGTGATATAGGGATGCTGACCACGATACCGTTCGAACTCGTCGTCCTCGGATGCGAGATCGCGGAGAACTTTGCCAACCGTATTGGCCTCGTCGAACCGAAACGCCTCGGTCATCATCAGGCCGCCCGCCGTGTCGTCGTCGTATTCGGTCAGTCGGCGAACATCGGCGGCCTCCGCCTCGTCCATCTCGGACAGGATCGCCTCGGCATCGCCTTCTTCAAGCTCACCGATCACGTCGGCCTGGATATCGCTGTTCAGTTCCTCAAGGATTTTCGCCGCACGGTCCGGTTCCAGCCGCTCCACAAGATCGACGGCCATCTCATTGGGGGCCTCCTCGATCAGTTCGGCCGCCAGTTCAGCCGGGAGCAGATCGAGCACGCGGTCGCGTTCCTCGGCTGATAGGGCGAGCAGTTCACGCAGGGCGTCGCTGAGGTTGAGCGCCGCGAAAAGCTGCGACACCCGGGCCGCATCATCTTCTGCAACCGCGGCGCGGATGGCGGACCCGATCTCGCGATCGTCCAATTCAATCGTGTCTGATGGCATAAGGGCGCCTCCTTCGGCGTCTCTGCGGGGTTGTCGGGATGCGACGGGTCACGGCCGGTCGATTTCACTCAGCGGCGTCTGGCGGTTCGGCCAAAAATCCAACCGAGGGCAAAGCCCAGTCCAAGCGTCAGCAGGACGAGAACGGCCCGTCGGGTTGTCAGGGTCCAGATGGCGAACTGCAATTCGATCTGCGCTGCGTTCTGAACAACGAACAACCCAAACAGTGCTGCGACACCGATGAATGCCAACCAGCGGATCTGGCGAAGAAGGTCATGCATGTGAAACATCCGCCTGCTCAGATCGGCGAGAGACACCGCGGCCAGAGATCATGCCCAAATCCGCGCATGCCCGAAGGACGAGGTGGTAGTTGCGTCTGACCTCGGCTTCGCTTGGCCGGTTCGCGCTGCTCCAGGGCAATATGATCGTGCGATCGATGGGCCCGAGCGGCGCCAGTCCGTTCAGATCACCCAGCATGTCATCAAGCGCATCAAGCCGGATAAGAACGAGGGCGCCACGCATCCATGGCAGGGTCGGTATACGCAAAAGGCGTTCAAAGACCTGCTCGGCGCTCGGACACACACCTGCCGCCACAACTTGCGGGCCTGCAGATGCACCTTTCAGCCGGTATCCAAACACATCACCATTGTGGTTCGTGGTCAGTACTTCCACGTATCCGGCATCTGATTCAGTCAGTGTTTTCCAGGTTGCCATGGTCGGGACCTCCCTGTTCGGCCATGTTTGAAAGGGAGGGCGGATCGCTCCGCCCCCAAGTTTCGAGGGAATCGAGGCTTGGTCAGAAGCCGTAGACGAGGGACACACCAAGCGTGTTGTCGGTGTCATCAAAGCCGGCAAGCGGATCGCTGTCCCATTCGGTCCGATATGAAATCCGCGTGGACAACCGATCGGTTACCTTGAAGTTCACACCCAGGTCGTTTGTCAGCAGCGTATCTTCTTCAGAGAAGAGAACGTCCGTATCCATCGTCAGAGACACCGTTTCGCTGAAGGCAAAATAGTAACGCGAAGAAGCGATGCCCGCGAACTCTGTCGTGTCGACGTTGTTCTGATCTTCGATATAGCGGGCACCAGGGCCAGCCTGAATACGCCAGGTCTGGTTTGGCTTGTTGATCACGCGGTAACCCGGACCCACGCCAAGGAAGGCATCGACCTTGTTCGAGTCAAAGTTGTCGTAGCGGACCGAACCCAAACCGAAGACATAGAAGTCCTCGTTGAGGTAACGGTTCACGTCGTACGTCGCATAGATCTCTTCCTTGTTCCGCACGTCGTTGTCTTCGGCGAACTCAGCCGCAAAGCCAAACGTGTGGTTCCAGGGTCCGTTGCCATACCGGAAACGGCCAGCGAGATCGAGATCGGCGGTATCGGTGTTGCCCGAGGTCGCCGAGAAACCAAGTGCGACGCTACCGGTCCAACCTTGGGTGTATTGGTTGCTGAGGCGGTCGCGGCGGTCTGCCTGCGTCAGGTCATCGCCAACGTCTTCCTGAATATCATCGATACGGTCGTCCAGCTCATCAACACCGGTCAGCGCGCCCTGCGCGAACACAGGAGCAGCAACGAAGAGTGCGAGTGCCGATGCGGCCAGCACATTGCGTTTTTGCATGGGTCTATCCTTTCCCAACAAAGTGTGACCCGACCTGAGAGGGCGGGAGCATTTCTGCTGGGACGGCAGATAAAGAGCGGTTTAGCCTAAGAGAAATTCAAAATAATTAGGCATGAAAAGAGCATCACTCAAGTATTGGTAGTTCTTCACTGTTTCCAAGTACTTCGACGGTTTCGCCCTCGCTGATCTCGGCCAGCTCAGAGATCACCTCGTTCTGCTCGGCATCGATCTGTGATCGAATTGCCACAAGTGAGGTCTCGGCGACCGATCGAATGTCATCTTCAAGATCATCGCGCCAGATCGACCACACCGGGTACGGGAACACCGGGGCATCCGGAACCAGGTGAAGCTGGCCCGCGTCGAGGTACCGCTTGATGTATCGGGCTGGCAGATACGCAGCGGCGCGACGTGATACTATATACTCTGCGGCCATCGCCCCAAGAGACATGGTCAAGCCTGGGTTGGTGAGTTTTGGAAGTTCGAGCGCATGTGCGTGAACGAATTCCGGCCCCCAATCCACGAATACGTAGTGATCCGAGATTTCATCGAATGTCGCTGGCCATGACGCAGCCAGCACCAACTCTTCATCCAGGATCTTGTGCGCGGTCAAGCCGGGGCGCAGTTGCGGGCTGTACATCAGACCGATCTGCACCACCCCTTCGACCAGAAACCGCATGATCCGGTCGGGCATACCGAGTTCGGCTCTGATGTTCAGCGTCGGCATGTCATCCTGCATCCGGTCGATCCAACGAAAGCCGAGGCGCGGCCAAAGAGAGTACTGCGCACCGATGCTGAGGGACTTGGTATAACCCTCCGGCACGCCGACCTGCTGCCGCGCTTCCTCCCAGATCTTGATCAGCGAAAGAGCATAGCGTTCGAACTCCCGCCCGGCGGGCGTGAGCTCGGCACCTGCCTTGGAACGCGTGAAAAGCTGCTTGCCCAGATCGTCCTCCAGCCGCGCGACGCGAAGGCTGACAGCGGACTGAGTGACATAGAGACGCTCACTCGCATTTACGAAAGAGCCGGTCGCGGCGACCTCCAGGAAGGTGCGGATGAGGGCGATATCCATGTGGACGATCCATGAGAATTACTGCGATGAAACTCGAGTCTATTTCGTTTTCCTGGGATTGTCTGCGGGCATATGACTTGCGGACGGAGGCGTGCAGCGCCTGCCGCTCCCGCAAAGGGGGAGCGGCGCTCCACCACATGTTTTGCGCGTCAAATTCAGTGCCGCGTGTCGATTTAGGGTGTGGCCATCGTTGTCAACGCGTCCGCACCTCTGACGCACAGGATCGAAGCAAATGAACCGTCCCGAATGTCTTGATACTGGGCTTGCAACACTTTCCAAAATGACCCCCGATCGGCCGCTTCCAACCCTTCTTAAACGGCTGCGCGCTCATGGTGACTCGGGGTGCGATATCGCCCAAAGGCTGCTCGATGCTCATGACATGATCACGGAAGGCGAAGCGCTCAGCGGCTGCTTTGCCAGCGCCCAACGGCGACAACATGCACGTGTTCTTACGGCTCGCGGACGGCAGTTGTGGCTGGCGGCGTCGGAAGAGGCGGAATTACTTCTGAGCACCGACAGGCGGATCATTACATGAGCATTTCTCACTGTAAGTATATATTATTTTCGTTTTTCTAATTGACGCGGCTTGGCTATTTTATGTGCTGTGAAGACAGGCTGGTCCGCGCCGCGGACATTTGGGGCACTCGCCCCAACGTGAATGCCTCGTCGGTCTGTCTTCACTCCAAGACGTGATCCAAGATGGGAAAGGATAAGAAGATGAAAGTCATGGGACTGCGCAAGTCATACATCGCGGCAATCACTGCCGCTGCATTGTCGCTCTCCGCCTGTACCTCGGATCAGGTCATCAACAACACTGTCGGTGTGGCCGCGGGAACGACAAAGGTTGTTGCCAAGGGTGCCGTTGGCGCCGGAAAGCTGGCCTATCGTGGTGTCGCTGGCGGCGACGACAACTGATCGCGCCCGGCGCGCCCGAGGCGAAAGCCAACCAATCCAGGGAACACCAGCTTCGGTTAGATCAGGGTTCCACGTCTGTCAGGGAGGGAACGTGGGCAATACCGCTGATCGGTGAGCGGCGCGTTCATCCGCGTCGCTCATTCCTCCGTGACCGTGCAAGAAACCGCACGCTGCAACACAACCGTCACAGCCCTTAGCAGAGGCACTGGCAGGACGTGGGCAAAACCAAGCTGGTTCACATCCATCGCGAAAGCTTCAGCGCGAGAAATACCACCAGACCAACGACAACCGATGAGATCGACAACAGCCAAAATGCCAGGGGTTCGGATGTTCCCGGCATTCCGGCCACGTTTACGCCGAACAGACCGGTCAAGAACCCAAGCGGCAAGAAAACCGCAGCGACTATCGACAAAAGGTAGCTGTTTCGAGCAAGCGCATTGGCCTGGCTGGCATCGACATGGTCTTGGATCGCCGCCAATCGATCGCGGGCCGCGTCCAACTCCTCCAACGATCTCCGGGTCCGGTTCGCGGTCTCGTGGATCAGCTGACATGCCTCTTCACCAAGGATCTCAATGCCATCGGTCGAGAGCGCGTCCAAAGCCTCGCGCTGTGGGCTGATATAGCGGCGCAGTTTGATCGTGGTCTGCCTATAGCGGCCGATATCCACGGAAGCGGCTGAAATACCTTCCAGCATCGCCTCTTCATAGCGATCGACCTGGTCTTCGATTTCCAGTGAGACAGCCTCGATCCGCTTGGCCAGCCGGTAGACGAGCTCGGAAACGAATGCTCCGATCTCTCGCGGGCCCTCACCCTTTTCCGCAGCCTGTCGCATCGTATCCGCAGCAAAGACCTTGCGGACACGAGCAGAGACCAAGGTGTCCGACGCGATCCACAGCCTGAGCGAAACCATATCCTCTGGGGACGCTTCCGGGTTCAGGTTGACACCACGGAGGTTCAACACAATCCCGCTTTCCAGTCTTTCACAACGCGGTCTGGTCTCGCTTTGAACCAGCGCTTTCGCCGCAATCGGTGGCAACATCTCAAGTGCCCATTCAGCAAAGTTCTCATCGGCAACATCGAAATGAAGCCAGCGAAACACGCAACCGTCACCGATAGGGGAGGGCCACGCATCCGCCACGGATTCGATGCGATCTGCCAAAAAGTCAAAGGCGCAAATAGGTGATACGCTATTGGGTTCTATGTTCAGCCTCCCTGAACCGAATGCTTCAAGCCCGTGTGTCACGGGCCGAATGCATATGCGCGCAAGCCGGTTTCATTATCTCTACTCTACGCATGGATCGAGGATAACGGCCTGAGTGACTGCCCGGCAACAGCGCCAACCTGAGTGTCGTTTCGGCAATCCCGAATAGGTTCGTGTCCTGTCATGGCATCCTGGATTTGTCGGGGAAGTGCAGAGGGCACGCCTTGGACACCACGGACAACGAACGGGGAACCAACAACCCCTAAAAATCCAAGTTCTCGACGCTGAGCGCATTCTTCTGAATGAACTCGCGCCGCGGTTCCACAACATCGCCCATCAGCTTGGTAAAGAGATCATCGGCATCCGCCATGTCTTCGACCCGGACCTGCAAAAGCGTCCGCGCATCGGGGTCCAGCGTTGTTTCCCACAACTGATCGGGGTTCATCTCGCCAAGGCCCTTGTAGCGCTGTAGGGACAAACCTTTTTCACCCTCGCCGAGGATCGCATTCAATAGATCCAGGGGGCCATGAATGACCTGGGTTCGATCTTTGCGGATCAGGGTTGCGGGCAATCCGTAGACATCCTGCAGACCCTGCGTGAACGAACCGGTCTTGCGCGCCTCACCCGAGCGGAGCATCGGGCCATCCAGGGTCCGAACCTCTTCCACGCCGCGCAGGATCCGCGCCAGCCGAACACCTTTGTCCTGCGTGATCCGGCCCGTCCAGCCACGCTCGTATTCCAAGGCAATTAGGTTCAGACGTTCGGCAACCTTGTCGGCGACGCCCTGCAAATTGGCATCGACAGCACCCGGCACGAAAGCACCCGCGATTGCAGCCTGTTCGAGGATGTGACGCGGATAATGGGTTGGGAAGGCCTGAAGGACCATACGCAGTTTACGTGCATCCTCGACCACACGAACGAGATCAGCGCCGACTATTTCTTCGCCATTGCCTTGCCGTAGCACAGCGCCTTCGGTGCCCTGTTCGATCAGATAATCCTCAAGCGCCGCTTGGTCCTTGAGGTAAACCTCGGACTTTCCGCGCGACACCTTGTAAAGGGGTGGCTGCGCGATATAGAGATAGCCGCCCTCGATCAGTTCAGGCATCTGGCGATAGAAGAACGTGAGCAGCAGCGTGCGGATGTGCGCGCCATCGACGTCGGCATCGGTCATGATTACGATCTTGTGGTAGCGCAGCTTGTCGATATTGAACTCGTCACGGCCAATACCGGTGCCAAGCGCCATGACAAGATTACCGATCTCCTGACTGCTGAGCATCCGGTCGAAACGCGCCCGCTCAACGTTCAGGATTTTGCCGCGCAGAGGCAACACCGCCTGCGTCAGCCGATCTCGACCGGTCTGGGCCGACCCGCCAGCGCTGTCACCCTCGACGAGGAACAACTCGGTTTTCGACGGGTCCTTTTCGGAGCAGTCCTTGAGTTTGCCGGCCAGATAATTCACGTCCATCGCCGACTTGCGGCGGGTCAGCTCCCGCGCCTTGCGGGCTGCCTCACGGGCCAGGGCCGCTTCGACAATTTTGCCGACAATTATCTTGGCCTGGTTGGGATGCTCTTCGAACCATTCCGCCAGCTTTTCGTTTACGAGGCTCTCGACCGCGGGCCGCACCTCCGAACTGACCAGCTTGTCCTTGGTCTGGGATGAAAACTTCGGATCAGGGACCTTGACCGACAGAACGCAGGTCAGCCCTTCGCGGGCATCGTCGCCCGTGAAATTGACCTTCTCCTTCTTGGCAATCCCGCTCTCTTGGGCATACCTCGTAAGCGTCCGCGTCAGCGCGCCACGGAAGCCCGCCAAGTGGGTGCCGCCATCCCGCTGGGGGATGTTGTTCGTGAATGGAAGAACCGTTTCGTGATAGCTGTCATTCCACCACATAGCGATTTCGATGCCGATGTCGTCGCGCGTCCCGGTGATAAAGATCGGATCTTCGATCATCGGATGCTTGTGCCGATCGAGGTACTTTACGAATTCGTTAACCCCACCTTCATAGCAAAGCTCGGATTCCAGCGGCTCGACCGGCCGCTCATCGCGTAGGATGATCCGAACCCCCGAATTGAGGAAGGCGAGTTCGCGCAACCGCTTTTCAAGCGTCTCAAAGTTGTAGTCGATATTGGAGAACGTGCCGGTCGACGCAAGAAACCGAACCTCTGTCCCGGTCTCGGTCGCATCCCCGACCACCTCGAGATGCTTAGCCGTCTCTCCGTGTTCGAACCGGGCGTGATGTTCCTTGCCATCGCGCCAGATCGTCAGTTCGAGCCAGACCGACAAGGCATTCACCACCGAAACGCCCACGCCATGCAAGCCGCCGGACACCTTGTAGGAGTTTGAGTCGAACTTACCCCCAGCATGAAGCTGGGTCATGATCACCTCAGCGGCCGAAACCCCTTCCTCTTCGTGGATCCCAACCGGAATGCCGCGACCGTTGTCACGAACGGAAACGCTTGAATCGGGGTGGATGGTAACACGGACAAAATCGGCATGACCGGCGAGCGCTTCGTCGATACCGTTGTCGACGACCTCGTACACCATGTGGTGCAGACCCGAGCCATCATCGGTGTCGCCGATATACATGCCCGGGCGTTTGCGAACCGCCTCCAAGCCTTTCAGAACCTTGATGGAATCAGCGCCGTACTCTTCCGGGGTTTGCTCGTTATCCGCCATTTTTTGTCCCCTGCGTTTTGACAACATTTTATAGGGGTTTTTGAGGCAGATGTCACGCCTGTGACCCAAGATTTAGTGAAGGAATTTCATAGGGTTAAGGTGTAGTGATCACACTTGATACGCCATCGTTTTCTTGAACCAGCAGATACTGCGCCCGATCACCCAGAACATCGAACAATTCCGGCCCCGTTCCGGTCATCCAAGCCTGCGCGCCAAGCGCGCAAATCTCGTCGTAAAGCGCTGCCCGGCGATCGGCATCCAGATGGGCCGCAACCTCATCAAGAAGTAAAAAAGGCGGCGCACCGAAATCCTGCGCGAGGGCGCGGGCGTTGGACAGGATCAGCGAAATCAGCAATGCTTTCTGCTCGCCCGTCGAACAATCGCGCGCCGAGATCCCCTTGGCTATGAACGTTCCCTCTAGATCCGCGCGATGCGGGCCGACGAGCGTCCGCCCCGCCGCAAGGTCGCGCGATCTGCTTTCCGCCAAAGCATCAGCCAGTTCGGGTTCCGCCCAACCAAGCGATCCATCCGCGTGGGTAAGCTTCAAGTCGGCTGCCGGGAACGCTGTTTCGGCCGCGTCCTGGGCTGCTGCCAGCCGGCCTAGCGCCAGAACCCTGTTCGCATGGATCTGCGCGCCCGCTGTCGCCATCTGGGCCTCTACCGCGCGGTACCATACCGGATCGTGGACCTGGTCCTTCAACAGCCTGTTCCGCTCGCGCATGGCCTTTTCATAGGTCATCGACTGTTCGGCATGCGCAGGCTCAAAACTGAGCGTCATCCGGTCAAGAAATCGACGGCGCCCTTCCGCGCCTTCGATCCAGAGACGGTCCATGGCCGGGATCAGCCACAGCACCCGTGCGATCCGTCCCAGGGCTGTCTGCGGCGCGGGCTTGCCGTCGATGCGGACCTGACGCGCAGCGCCACCCTCTGACCAGATTTCAACCTCATGCAGTCGACCGAGAGAATTCAGGTGTCCCGACACTTTCCAGCCCAAGGCTTCGGGCCGGCGGGTCATGTCCTCTGCGCTCGCCCGGCGCAATCCGCGGCCCGGCGAAAACAGTGATACAGCCTCGAGGACATTCGTCTTGCCCGCCCCGTTTGGACCAAAGATCGCCACGGGGCGCGCATCCATCTCGAGACGCGCCACTTTGTGCGATCGGAAATGCGAGAGTGTCAGGTTTGAAAGGTAAAGCGCCACGCCCAGCCTCTTATGGCCAGAGGTTTGCTCGCCGGAGGCATCACACCCTCGGCGCGAACTACACCCGCATTGGCATCACGACATAAACCGCGCTCTGATCGTTGCCTTCGCGCATCAATGTCGGATCACCCGATGAGTTAAAAAGGAAAACCGCATTCTCACGATCCACCTGGCTGGCGATTTCAAGCAGATACTTTGCGTTGAACCCGATTTCGAGCCTCTCATCACCATAGGCGACCGCCAGCTCTTCTTCGGCGGCACCGCTGTCTGGCGCGTTGACAGACAGGACAAGCCGGTCTTCATCAAGCTGCATTTTGACCGCGCGGGACCGTTCGGACGACACGGTTGCAACCCGATCGACGGCTTGCGCAAAGTCGCTGGCATCCACTTCGAGCTTGCGTGTGTTCCCGGCAGGAATCACACGGGTATAGTCGGGGAAGGTCCCGTCGATCACCTTGGACGTGAGCGTGATGTCTTTGGTCGCAAACCTGACCTTGGTCTCGCTCACAGAAACAGCGATCTGGGCGTCGTCATCATCGAGTAACTTGCGCAACTCGCCGACGGTCTTACGCGGTACGATAATCCCCGGCATGTCCGCTGCTCCGTCGGGCAAGGGCGCGTCGATCCGTGCAAGGCGGTGACCATCTGTTGCCACACAACGCAGCACCTTGCCGTCATCGCCGTCGGCAACGTGCATATAGACGCCGTTCAGATAATAGCGCGTCTCCTCGGTCGATATCGCGAACTTCGACTTGTCGAACAGGCGGCGCAGGGTCGGTGCATCGGCCCCGAAGTTCGTCGCGTATTCCGACGATGCCATGACGGGAAAATCTTCCTTGGGCAGGGTCGCGAGCGAGAAATTCGAGCGTCCGGCCTCGACGGTCAAACGGCCCGCAGCATTGTCAGCTGTCAAAGTAACCAAGGCACCATCAGGCAGTTTCCGGACGATCTCGTGAAGGGTGGTGGCAGCCACGGTTGTCGAACCGGCCTTTTCAACCTGCGCTGGCGCACGGTCCACCACCTCGATATCCAGATCGGTCGCCCGAAAGGTGACGTCAGACCCCTCGGCCTCGATCAGCACATTGGCAAGAATGGGGATGGTGTTGCGCCGCTCAACAACAGACTGGGCCTGCGCCACAGCCTTAAGCAAAACGCCACGTTCAACCGAGATTTTCATGACAGCCCCCTTCGTTGCGCCGGGAGCGGCAAGTTAGCCCAACCCTCGTATATCACAAGCTGTTTTTTGGAAATGAAGCCCTGTCAGGCAGGGCTGACGCGTGACCTGCTGCAACGGGGTCACAAATAGGTGCCCGGCGGCATCCGCCGGGCTCAATCGCTATGCTTCGAGTGCTCTGCGCAGCAATTCCAGATCCTCGGCGATCTGGCCATCCTGCTGCTTCAATTCGTCGATCCGGCGCACCCCATGCATGACCGTAGTGTGGTCGCGCCCGCCAAAACGACGACCGATTTCTGGCAGCGAGCGGCTGGTCATATGCTTGCAGAGATACATCGCCACTTGCCGCGGGCGGGCATAGCTGCGCAGCCGCTTTGGACCAATCATATCGCTCAGGCGGATGTTGTAATGTTCGCTGACCTTTCGCTGGATCTCTTCGACCGTGATCTTGCGCTCGGACGCGCGCAGCACATCGGCGAGGCAATCCTGAGTCAGTTCCATATCGATCTCGCGGCCAACAAGCGATGCGAAGGCGAAAAGCCGGGTAAGAGCGCCTTCCAGAACCCGCACGTTGGTCGAGATGCGATGGGCAAGGAATTCAAGCACACCGTCGGCGACCGTCAGATCCGGATAGTTTTCGCGCTGTTGCTCGACCTTGCTTTGCAGAATGCCAAGGCGCAGTTCGTAGTCTGTGGGGTGCAGATCGACCACGAGGCCGCACTGAAGACGCGATTTGACCCGCTCTTCGAGATCCTTGATCTCACCCGGCGCGCGATCGGCCGAGATGATGATCTGCTTGTTCTGATCCACGAGGGCGTTGAACGTATGAAAGAATTCCTCCTGCGTGCTGTCCTTCCCCGCAATGAACTGAACGTCGTCCACCATCAGCACATCAACGCTGCGGAAGATCGATTTGAAATCCATCATCTTGCGGTCGCGCAATGCCTGTACAAACCGGTACATGAATTGCTCGGCGGATAGATAGAGGACGTTCAGATCGGGCCGATCAGTCTGCAATTCCCAGGCGATGGCATGCATGAGATGGGTCTTACCCAGACCTACGCCCCCGTACAGAAACAAAGGGTTGAAGGTCACCGGACCACCTTCAGCGACGCGCTTCGCTGCGGCATGGGCCAGTTCGTTGGGTTTGCCGACCACGAAACTTTCGAATGTGAATCTGCGATCGAGTGGGGCCGCAGTACCTTCGATTGTCGGGTTGGACGAGAGCGCAGGGCTCTCGGCAGTCTGGGTCGAACGTGCCGCGGACGGCACCTTTTGAGAATTCGCCACGACGGCAAAATTCAGGCGACGAATAGAACCGTCTTCGCTCCGCAACTCGTGCAGTATGAGGTCTGCAAAGTTCTGGCTGACATAGTTCCCAAGGAAATTCGTTGGCACGTCAAACGTGGCAACCCCATCCTCCAAATCCCTGAATTTTAGCGGCTCGATCCATGTTGTGTAATTGTTCTGGCCAACTGTTTTGAGCAGCCGTTGTCTCAGCTGTCCCCATTTTTCTTGTGTCATGCGCGCTCTGCCATCCCTTCTGCCATCAAAGCTCCGACGATCTTCGGCCCGTCGAATTATGCCGCTCTTCCCGTTGGTCTTGAGGCAAAACGCTCCCGCTCCATTCCCGAGCGGAAACAGACTGAGTTCGTTCAGGTTTTCACAGATTGGCACCCCATCCCGTCGAGCTCGAGCCGAGCCAGCGGGATGCTACGTGCCTTCCGCGCACCTTATGTAATAGACAGGATGGCTACGTCGGCATACGTTAACCATTCGACAAAGCGCTTTGCGCTCCGCTACCAGTCAGCTCCCGCGTTGAGCTCTGAACCGGCCTGTCCCCCCAAGGCGATCGTGAATCGCAAGTCAGTAGGTAGCAAGTTCGTCGCGAGCGCGTCCACAGAACTTCAATCTTGACTCGGATTTCGGCAAAAAGAATCTATCAGAAGTGTGACACTCGAACCACGAACACAGCAAAGGGCGCTGCCATCCGACAACGCCCCCACCCGCGTAACGGGAAATCCTGAATTAGCTCAGTGCTTTAATCCGGGCAGACAGCCGTGAGACTTTCCGCGATGCAGTGTTCTTGTGGTAAACACCCTTGGTCACACCGCGCATCAGCTCGGGCTGAGCAAAGCGCAAAGCGCTCTCAGCTGCAGCTTTGTCACCTGAAGCAATCGCCTCTTCGACTTTGCGCAGATATGTCCGGATGCGCGAACGTCGCGCCTTGTTCACAGCGAAGCGTTTTTCGTTCTGACGGGCCCGCTTCTTGGCCTGAGGCGAATTTGCCATGATTATCTCGTCCCAAAGATTGTTGGTGCGGTAGTTCTGAAGAGCTGGCTGATAGACGCGACTCAGGGCGCTGTCAACACGTCAAGGTGGCCCGAGCCTGAGGGAGGGCAGACCCGGGCCGACGGCAGGCTCAGGCAGCCTTGCCAAACACCGCGGCTGCGCGTTCAGACGGCAGCATGTCAAAGATCAGATGAATACGGTCTTCTTCGCCGTCGTTCAGAGCTTCGTGCATTTGGTCATTGTCAAACCACCACAACTCGCCTTCCTTCATCCGCACTTCTTCGTCGGCAGCCTTAAGCCACGAACCATCTGTCGATTTCAGAACCAGGTGATAGCGATTGCGCACCCGGTAATACATGCCGCGATCGATATGCGGATAGACACGTTTGCCCGCCGGCAGGCAGACGATCTTGGCGCGACCGAGAATGGCGCTTTGCTCGGCTGCGACGGTTTCAAGAAAGGTTGTCGCAAGTGGAAAATTTCGGCTGCTGGTCGTCCAACGGCTTTCGTGTACGTCCCGCCGGTCGCGTCCGTTGATCGCAGACTTGCGCAGCCCGCGCAGGGGTATCGCCAGAGCCTCGCGCTGGACCTGAACCTTGTCTTGTCGACCAGTCACGAGGTTCCAGGCGCCTTCGACACCCTCGATCTCTTCAAGGAACGGCTTGGGGTCGACGTCAGACTTTAGGCATTCAAAATACTTCATCAGGCACTCCTCCGGCTCGTGGGATAATTGGGCAAGGGCGGAACTCCTCGCATACCCACTAACCTGATGACCCGGACCTCCCGTTCAACGGAAAAAAGCCGATTTAACCTCTGCTTAACATCGCGTTCAGAAGCGGTTTAACCGACATTCATTTTTCGTGGAGAATTCGGGCGCTACTTGTCCCGGAACTGGGCTTCTCGTTTCTCGAGGAACGCTGACATACCCTCCGCCTGGTCCTCTGTCGCGAACAGCGAATGGAACACGCGACGTTCAAATAACAGGCCTTCGCGCAACGGTACCTCGTACGAACGATTGACGGCCTCTTTCACGGCCATGACGGATATTATCGATTTCTCAGCGATCTTCTGGGCCGCTGCAGTCGCCTCTTCGAGGAGCTTCTTGACCGGCACGACCCGGCTGACCAGTCCTGCGCGCTCAGCCTCTTCGGCGGCCATGAAGCGACCGGTCAGGTTCATGTCCATGGCCTTTGCCTTACCAACGATACGGGTCAGCCGCTGGGTGCCCCCGATACCCGCCATGACGCCAAGGTTTATTTCAGGCTGTCCGAATTTGGCAGTATCCGAGCAGATTATGAAATCGCACAGCATGGCCAATTCGCAGCCGCCGCCCAGCGCATAACCGGAAACCGCCGCGATGATCGGCTTGCGAACCCGCATGATCTGCTCTGTCTCAGGTGTGAAAAGATCGCCGGCAAATGCATCCACAAAGGTCTTGTCGCGCATCAGCGTGATGTCTGCGCCCGCCGCAAATGCCTTTTCCGATCCGGTAAGGATGATGCAACGTACCTTGTCGTTGTCCTGGGCCTCCTGCATGGCGGCGGCCAGTTCGGTCAGTAGCTGGTCGTTTAGGGCATTCAGCGCGTCAGGTCGGTTGAGTGTGATACGCGCAATGTGGTCTTCCACGTCGACGATAATCGTCTCATAGGCCATGGATTTGCCTTCGGTTGTTCCCGTTCAAGGACCGACCATTACCACGGCGAACCTGCGTTTCAAGCTATGTTTGGCAATGCGGACAATAGAAGGACGACCGGCCTGACTGCACTATTCGGCGCACGACTTTGGTACATCCGAGGGTCCGGCACGCTTGACCTTCACGCCCGTAAACGCCGAACCTGTGTTGGAAATATCCAAGCTCGCCATCGGCTTGTCGAAAATCCCGAAGCGACGATCCACCCGCGTCAATCGCCTCTCTGAGAACGTCGCGAATGATTGGCACCAATTCGGCAACACGCTGTTTCGCGATGCGTCCTGCCTTCCGTCTGGGCGAAATCCCGGCACGATAGAGCGCCTCGCACACATATATGTTGCCCAACCCCGCGACGATTCTCTGATCCAGCAGGGCCGATTTGGCGGGTGTATTTTTTCCAGCAAGCGCTTTGACCAGATAGGTCTCATCGAATGCATTGCCCAATGGCTCCGGACCCAGAATGCGGATCAACTTGTGCTCGGCCTGCCGATCCGTTGGCATCAGGTCCATGGCTCCGAAGCGCCTTGGATCATTGAACGTGATGCGCGCACCATTCGCCATTTGCAAAACGACATGGTCATGTTTTTGAGGGGCCGGGTGGTCATGGACAAAAACGCCCAGCGGGTCGCCCGATACAAGCATCCGGCCCGACATGCCCAAATGGATCAGCAGGGTCTCACCCCGATCGAGATCGGCAAGAATGTACTTTGAACGCCGACGCAAACGCTCCACCTTTGCACCAGTCAATCGCTCGGCCATCCGGTCGGGAAAGGGCCAACGCAGATCGGGGCGATTTACGTCTGCCCGCTCGATCACCTGCCCCTCCAATACGGGGGCAAGACCACGGCGCACGGTTTCGACTTCGGGAAGTTCGGGCATTTGCGGGCTGCGTCAAAAGGGCTGCATTGTGTCGGCGTCCTGCACGCCTATAACAAGGACGGACGGAGAGAAAGACGCTTCCCATGACCGACCCACAAGACAGAACCACCCATTTCGGGTTCGAAACCGTGCCGGAGGGGAGCAAAGCCGAGCGCGTTCAAGGTGTCTTCACCTCGGTAGCAAACCGTTACGATCTTATGAATGATCTGATGAGCGGCGGCATCCACCGGCTTTGGAAGGACGCCATGATGGATTGGCTCGCCCCGCGCCCCGGTCAGCGCCTTCTGGATGTTGCGGGTGGCACCGGCGATATCGCGTTTCGGTTTCTCAAGCGGGCCAAGACGGGTCACGCGACAGTTCTTGATTTGACGGAACCAATGCTGATCGAGGGCCGCAAGCGCGCCGAAGCCGCTCATCTGGCTGATAGCCTTGACTGGGTCGTCGGTGACGCGATGAACCTCCCGTTCGAAAGCAACACGTTCGATGTCTATACGATCAGCTTCGGGATCAGGAACGTCACGCGCCCGCAGGATGCACTGGCCGAGGCGTATCGGGTATTGAAGCCCGGCGGTCGGTTGATGGTGCTGGAATTCAGCCAGTTGCCGAATGAAGGGCTGCAGTGGCTCTACGACCAATACAGCTTCAATGTCATACCCCGCATGGGGCAGGTGATCGCCAATGACCGCGACAGCTATCAGTACCTCGTCGAATCCATTCGCAGGTTCCCGGACCAGGAAACGTTCCTGAACATGGTTCGCGACGCAGGGTTTGAGAACGCAAAGTATCGCAACCTGTCGATGGGCGTCGCGTGTCTGCACTCAGGCTGGAAACTCTGATGGGCCACAAATACGCGGCACGGCTCAAGATTATGCAAAAGCCCCCTTCTTCTCGGCCAAAATACGTTGGGGGGTCTGGGGGGCAACGCCCCCCAGCAGGTCGGATCGTGACAGCGATCCGAAACGCCTGACCCGGAATCGACTTAGATGCGTGGCCCACACAACATCATTCGCCTGATCCGGACCGGCGCAACGCTTGAGCGCACAGGTGCCATGAATGTCGTTCTTGACGCGTTCGAGGCACCCCCGGCGCTACGCTTCGTCGCCAAGGCTCTTGGAAAGCCGTTCACGTGGCTGGGCTATCCGGGCGATCCGGACATGCCACCCGCGACGCGGGCCCTTACGGCACTCGGGCCCGCCTACATCAAGTTTGGTCAGGTTCTCTCGACCCGTCCGGATGTCGTCGGAGATGAACTGGCACAGCAATTGCGGGTCCTTCAGGACAAACTGCCACCGTTCTCGGTTGCCGAAGCAAAGGCAGAGATACAGCGCGAGCTCGGCGTTTCGCCTGATGCGATCTTCTCCGAATTCAGCGAACCCGTGGCTGCGGCCTCCATCGCGCAGGTGCACAAGGCTAAGCTCGCGGGTTCGAACGAGCATGTTGCCGTCAAAGTGCTCAGACCCAAAATCGAGCGCGCCTTTCGCCGCGATGTCGACGCCTTCTATCTGGCCGCTCGTATTGTCGAGATTTTTGCACCGGGGGCCCGCCGTCTGCGCCCGATGGATGTGATCGAACACTTCGACGGAGTTGTTCAGGGCGAACTCGACCTGCGGCTTGAATCATCGGCCGCCGGCGAATTCGCGGCCAATACGAACAAGGATGAAGGGTTCACGCTCCCCAAGATCCGGTGGGAATTCTCGGCGCGGCGCGTCATGACACTCGAATGGGCCGACGGGATCAACCTGGGGGACAACGCAGCACTTGACGCAGCGGGGCACAACCGCGTGGCGTTGTCCGAGCGGGTACTGAAACTCTTTCTTCTGCATGCCCTTCGCGACGGTTATTTCCACGCCGACATGCATCAGGGCAATCTCAAGGTCGCGCGCAACGGAGATATCATTGCCTACGATTTCGGTATCATGGGGCACATCGACGAATATACTCGCCGCGTCTATGCCGAGATCCTCTATGGTTTCATCCGCAAAGACTACAAACGCGTGGCCGAGGTTCATTTCGAGGCTGGTTATGTGCCGCCCGACAAGGATGTCGATGAATTTGCACGTGCGCTACGGGCTGTGGGCGAACCAATCTTTGGCATGGATGCCTCGAAGATTTCGATGGGCAGGCTGCTGAATTACCTCTTCGAGGTGACCGAGCGCTTTGGCATGGAAACGCGGACCGAGCTGATCCTTCTGCAGCGCACCATGGTTGTGGTCGAAGGCGTCGCGCGCAGCCTGAACCCCCACATCAACATCTGGAAAGTCGCGTCACCCGTCGTGACCGACTACATCCAGAAAAGCATCGGCCCCCGCGCCATCATCCGCGACCTCACGCAGACAGCGCGGGTGCTGTCGCGCTTTGGCCCCCGGCTGCCGGGTCTGGTCGAACAGGCACTTGTGGCCCAAAGCAATCCCAAACCGGTCAAACGGCCGACCTTCTGGCGCTGGATCATTCTGTCGGCACTGCTGGGCGCGTTGGCCAGCGTCAGTATCATCGCGTTGATCGAAGCCGCCCGCTAAGCGACAAATTCGTCGCGGGCATAACCCTGCAGGTACAGCAGCGCGGTCAGATCGCCATGATTGATACGCATATCGGATTGCGCAGCCACTGCCGGTTTCGCATGCAGCGCGACCCCCATGCCAGCAAGATCCAACATACCCAGATCGTTCGCGCCATCACCAACGGCCAGCACATCCTTCTCTGAAATCCCAAGGCGCACGCTGATCTCTTTCAATGCCTCGATCTTGGCTTGGCGGCCCAGGATCGGCTCTGCCGCAGTGCCGGCCAGCGTGCCGTCTTCGACATGCAGAAGGTTGGCGCGGTTCTCATCAAATCCCAGATGAGCGGAGACCGCCTGGGTGAAGGCCGTGAACCCGCCCGACACAAGTGCGGTGTATCCACCATGCGCCTTCATGGTTGCCAACAGGGTCGATCCGCCAGGGGTGTATGTTATCCGCTCAGACAGAACCTGATCGATGACCTCTGCATCCAGCCCCTTCAACAACGCAACCCGGGCCCGCAGCGCGCCCTCGAAATCAAGCTCACCGTTCATGGCCCGCTTGGTTATGTCTTTCACCTCATCGCCGACACCGGCCATATCGGCCAGCTCGTCTATGCATTCCTGCTGGATCATCGTTGAATCCATATCCGCCAGCAGCATCCGTTTCCGGCGCCCCTCCGACGGATGAACGACAAGATCGACGTTCATCTTTTGGACGTCATCCCACACATCCCAGCGATTGTCCGGCAGAGCGGTAACCTGAAACTCGGCTGCCTCGTCCGGTGACAGCCAAACAACTTCGCCACCGCCCCACGCATTGCGAAGGCTTTCGACCAAGGCAGGCTGCAGGCCACCGGGCTGCGCGATCAGGCTGACAATGAACATGGTACCGGTCCCCTCTTTGCACGCGCGCATACTGGATGGTTTCGATCATGGCCAGACACACCGGAACGTCAGGAGGCCGCACAAACCCCTCGGTCGGATCTCAAAAACAGACCCAAGACGGCTGAATTCGAAGAGGCGCCTGCAAGAAGCGACAGGTTTCCGATCCACGCCCCTGCGATTGGCTTCGTCAACCGAATGCGGCAAATCAGGCCGAAATAGCGACTTGTGCAACGCGCGACGCGCGAGTATTCCCGCCCGTGGGACACCCCTCCCCAACGAGGGGCGCTTATCTGGAAGGGTAGCATTTATGGCTATGCAGCAACCGGCGACGCGGCCGGCTAATCCGCGTTTTTCTTCTGGCCCCTGCGCCAAACCCCCCACACACGATCTGACAAAACTGGCAGATGCGCCTTTGGGCCGCTCGCATCGCGCAGCCGTTGGTAAGGCCAAGCTCAAGGCGGCCATCGAAGCGACACGCGACTTGCTGGGCGTGCCAGCTGACTACAAAATTGGCATAGTGCCCGCCTCGGATACAGGTGCCTATGAAATGGCGATGTGGACGATGCTCGGCGAGCGCCCCGTCGAGATGCTCGCCTGGGAATCCTTTGGCGCGGGCTGGGTGACGGATGCGATCAAACAGCTGAAACTGGATGCCACCGTCAAAACAGCCGAGTACGGCGAAATCGTCGATCTAAAGGCGGTAAATTGGGACAACGATGTCTGTTTTACGTGGAACGGAACGACATCCGGCGTTCGTATCCCAAGCGGAGACGTCATCCCGGCAGATCGTGCTGGCCTGACTTTCTGCGATGCGACATCGGCTGCCTTTGCGATGGATCTGCCTTGGGACAAGCTCGATGTAACGACGTTTTCTTGGCAAAAAGTTCTGGGCGGCGAGGCAGCGCACGGGATGCTTATCCTCAGCCCCCGGGCGGTTGAACGGCTGGAAAGCTATACCCCACCCTGGCCCTTGCCCAAGATTTTTCGCCTGACGAAAGGCGGCAAATTGATCGACGGGATCTTTTCCGGCGCAACGATCAACACACCTTCGATGCTGTGTGTTGAGGATTACCTGTTTGCGCTGGAATGGGCGCGTTCAGTTGGCGGTCTCAACGGCCTCATTCACCGCGCCGAGGCAAACGCTCAGGCGATCTGGAACTTCTGCGATCAACATGACTGGATCGATAACCTTGCTGTCGACCCCGCGACGCGCTCCAACACTTCGGTCTGCCTGAAATTCTCGGACACGCGGATCACTGATGGCGCAGCCTTTGCCAAGGCCGTGGCAAAACGGTTGGAGGATGAGGGCATTGCCCTTGATATCGGCGCCTATCGCGACGCGCCCGCCGGTTTGCGGATCTGGTGTGGCGGCACGGTCGAAACCTCTGACATCGAGGCGATGCTCCCGTGGCTCGCTTGGGCGTTCGAGGCCGAGATCGAAGCACAAGCCAAAGCCGCCTGACCCAAAAAACAAGACATTCGAAAAGGAGCCTCAGATGGCCCCCAAAGTACTCGTCTCAGACAAGCTGAGCGAAACCGCCGTTCAAATCTTTCGCGACCGTGGCATCGACGTGGATTTCATGCCTGACCTCGGCAAGGACAAAGAAAAACTGGCCGAAGTAATCGGCGACTATGACGGTCTCGCCATCCGGTCGGCGACCAAGGTAACACCCACGATCCTCAAGGCCGCAAAGAACCTAAAGGTGATTGGCCGCGCCGGGATTGGAACCGACAACATCGACAAGGATGCCGCGTCGAAACAGGGGGTGATCGTCATGAACACCCCGTTCGGCAACATGATCACGACAGCGGAACATGCCATCGCAATGATGTTCGCCGTGGCCCGCCAAATTCCGGAAGCCAGCGCATCGACCCATGCGGGCAAATGGGAAAAATCCAAGTTCATGGGCGTCGAACTGACCGGCAAGACGCTGGGCGTGATTGGTGCCGGTAACATTGGTGGGATCGTTTGCGAACGCGCCCGCGGGCTCAGGATGAAGGTCCTGGCCTACGACCCTTTCCTGGGCGAGGAAAAGGCGGCCAAAATGGAGGTCGAGAAGGTTGAACTTGACGATCTTCTGCGACGTTCGGATTTCATCACGCTTCACGTCCCAAAAACCGATGCCACTGCGGGTATGATCAATGCAGCAGCCATCGCCAAGATGAAGCCCGGCGTACGGATCGTGAATTGCGCGCGTGGTGGTCTGGTCGATGAAGTGGCGCTGGCGGAGGCGCTGAAATCCGGCCACGTCGCAGGTGCAGCCTTTGACGTGTTCAGCGTGGAACCGGCGGAAGACAATCCACTCTTCAACCTGCCAAATGTCGTCGTAACGCCACATCTGGGTGCAGCAACGACCGAGGCGCAGGAAAACGTCGCCCTGCAAGTGGCCGAGCAGATGTCAAACTATCTACTGACTGGTGCTGTCGAAAATGCCCTGAATATGCCGTCGGTCACTGCCGAAGAGGCCAAGGTGATGGGTCCGTGGATCAAGCTGGCTGACCATCTTGGCGCCTTCATCGGCCAGATGACGGACGAGCCGATCAAGGCAATCAACATCCTTTACGATGGTTCCGTCTCGGGCATGAACCTCGAAGCGCTGAATTGTTCGGTCGTCGCCGGCATCATGAAACGGGTGAATCCGGACGTGAACATGGTTTCGGCCCCGCTGATTGCAAAGGAACGTGGCATTCAGATCAGCACGACAAGCCAGGACAAATCCGGCGCCTTCGAAGGCTATATCAAGGTGACCGTTGTCACCGACGAACGGGAACGGTCGATCGGCGGTACTGTCTTCAGCGACGGCAAGCCGCGGTTCATCCAGATCAAGGGCATCAACATCGACGCCGAGGTTGGGCAAAACATGCTCTACACTACCAACAAGGATGTACCGGGCATTATCGGCGTTTTGGGTCAAACGCTGGGCGGCAACAAGGTGAACATCGCGAACTTTACGCTTGGCCGTGCCGATGTAGGGGGTGAAGCGATTGCGCTGCTTTACGTCGACAACCCGATCCCGGCACCGGTACTGAAAGACCTGTCTGACACCGGGCTTTTCCAACAGGTTCGTCCGCTGACATTCGACGTGGGCTAAAGCCAGCGATCTTGCCTCGGCTTTTACGCCGCCCTACACCGGGGCGGCGTTTCTTATTGGAGTTGAAATGAGTGGTCCGATTTACGCCGTCGGAGACATCCACGGCTATACTGACGAGTTGGAACGCGCGCTTGAATTGATCGAGCGCGATGGCGGCGCGAACGCGGAAACCGTTTTTGTCGGCGACTACGTCGACCGTGGCCCGGACAGTGCGGGTGTTCTCGACATTCTGATCGAAGGGCAGGCCGAAGGCCGCAATTGGATCACGCTGAAAGGAAACCATGATCGTCTTTTCGAATGGTTCATGGAAGACCAGCCCCGTAACGATCCGCATTTGTTGGTGGGTCTGCACTGGTTTCATGAGCGTATTGGCGGGCTGGAGACCGTGGGGTCTTATGGCGTCTCGCTCAAGAAACAAATGCGGTTGAAGGAATTACACGACGAGGCCCGGGAAAACGTGCCGCAATCGCATGTCGACTTCCTCCGATCGCTGCCTCTGAAGCATGAAACACCGGACTTGTTCTTTGTTCATGCTGGCATTCGGCCCGGGGTCAATCTGGATGCGCAGGAGGAAGAAGATCTGCTTTGGATCCGCACCCCCTTTCACCGCGAAACCCGGGCCCATCCAAAGCTGATCATCCACGGGCACACACCCGTCGATCACGCCACGCATTATGGAAACCGCGTCAATCTCGACAGCGGCGCAGGCTATGGCAGCCCAATCAGCGTCGCCGTCTTCGAGGGGGCGCAGAGTTGGGTCCTCACCGCAAACGGCCGTCAGAAAATACGTCGAGGTTAGCACCCAGCGTCATCCGTGACACCCGCACGCGCAACGCCCATATTGCGCGCAAACGGGAGGCTGACATGACAAATGATGTGGTAATTCTTGACGGTGCACGAACCGCGATCGGTACCTTTGGTGGCTCGCTTGCCGGAACACCGCCAATCGCGCTTGGAACCAAGGCCGCAGAGGCCGCGCTGGATCGTTCTGGTGTCGAGGGCGGCCAGATCGGTGCGGTTGCGTTCGGCCATGTCATCAACACCGAGCCCCGCGACATGTACCTCAGCCGTGTGGCTGCGATGGACGCCGGGGTACCTGAAACGACACCAGCTATGAACGTGAACCGGCTTTGCGGTTCGGGCGTTCAGGCCATCGTCTCAGTTGTTCAGTCACTTGCCTTGGGGGACGCTGAATTCGGCCTCGCCGGTGGTGCGGAAAACATGTCGCGCAGCCCGTTCATCATGTCCGATCAAAGGTGGGGCGCGAAAATGGGCGATGTGAAGAGCCTCGACATGATGTTGGGCGCCCTGAATTGTCCATTCGGCACCGGCCACATGGGAGTGACAGCGGAAAACGTCGCTCGCGAGCGTCAGATCAGCCGCGAAGATCAGGATGCTTTCGCCCTGCAAAGTCAGGAGAGGGCGGCCAACGCGATTGCGGAAGAGCGGTTCGCGTCACAGATCGTGCCTGTCGAGGTTCGGGTGAAACGCGACATGGTGCCCTTCGACAAGGATGAGCATCCGAAAGCAACTGATGCTGATGCCCTGGCTGGGCTGCGTCCTGTTTTTCAGAAAGACGGTACGGTGACGGCAGGCAATGCCAGCGGGATCAACGATGGCGCCGCGGCGATCGTCCTGGCGACCGCCGATGCAGCCGACCGGGCTGGATTGAAGCCAAGGGCGCGGGTTCTCGGCTATGCCCATGCTGGCGTGAGACCCGAGGTCATGGGGGTCGGACCGATCCCCGCCGTGCAGAACCTGCTGGAAAAAACTGGTCTGTCCGTTTCTGATTTCGACGTGATCGAATCCAACGAGGCCTTTGCGTCACAAGCGCTAGCGGTTTCAAAGGAACTGGGTCTGGCGTCGGACAAAGTGAACCCGAACGGCGGGGCCATCGCGCTCGGCCATCCGGTTGGAGCGACCGGAGCGATCATCACGGTCAAGGCGCTTTATGAACTTGAACGGACCGGCGGAAACAAGGCGCTGATCACCATGTGCATCGGCGGCGGTCAGGGGATCGCACTGGCGATCGAGCGGCTGAACTAAGCGCGGTCATCGCCCTTCGCATAGCTCAACACCGGCACGATCACGCGCGTCTTTGTGCCGGGTAGAATTCCAACCTGGAATTGTTTTGCCCGGCTGAACGGCTCTGGCTAACCTGCCCTTACGTCATCTGCCTGATGCAGATGCGCTTAGGGAGGACATTCAATGACTGATCGTATGCGTTTCGGCATTTTTCTGGCCCCTTTTCACAAGCCGGGGATCAATCCGACCCTCGCGCTTGAGCAGGATCTCGAGCTGGTTCAATGGCTCGACCGATGTGACTACGACGAGGTTTGGTTTGGTGAACACCACTCGGCGGGGTCCGAAATATCGGCCAGCCCCGAGATCATGATCGCTTCGGCAGCGCCCCGGACGCGGCGCATCAAACTGGGCACCGGTGTTGTATCGGTCAGCTACCACAATCCACTGTGGGTGGCGGAGAAGATCGTGCAACTTGATCATCTGACCCGGGGCCGCGCGATGCTGGGTCTTGGGCCCGGATCACTGCCGACCGATGCGACCATGATCGGGTTGTCGCAAAAAGATACCCGAGGATTGCTGGCGGACGGGCTCGACATCATCTCGCGCCTTTTGCGGTCAGACGAACCAGTCAACTTCGAAAACGATCGCTGGACGCTCAAGGATGCGCGCTTGCATCTGCGGCCCTATTCGAACTTCGATCTCGCCACAGCTGCTGTCGCGTCGCCAACTGGTGCCAAGCTGGCCGGTCGGTACGGGACCGGGTTGATATCTATTGGTGCGACCACGGCGGCGGGCTTTGACGCGCTGGCCCTGCACTGGGACGTGATCGAGGAAGAGGCGAAACACTACAATCAGACAGTTGACCGTTCGAAATGGCGGCTGGTTGGCCTGTGCCATATCGCCGAGACCAAGGAACAGGCGCGCCGCGATGTCGAATACGGCATCGAACACTGGTTCAACTACTTCCAGGAAATCGCCGCATTCCCGCAGATGTCGATGCCGGGTCAGAACGCGAAAGAGATGATCGATTTCATCAACGACAGCGGCTTTGGCGCGATTGGTACACCGGATATGTGCCGGGCTCAGATCGATCGTTTGTGGAAGCAATCGAATGGCGGATTTGGTGCGTATCTGATGCTTGCACACAACTGGGCGAATTTTGACGCAACAAGGCGCAGCTACGACCTGATCGCCCGCGAAGTCTTCCCCCATTTCCAGGGTCAGCACATGTCGACCATGAATGCTGCCGTACGCGCCAAGAAGTTGCGGCCTGAACTGGCTGAGATCCACGCCAAAGCGGTGGAGACTGCGCAGACGAAATACGAAGCCGAGAAAGAGGGGCGGACGCAAACGGTGAGCGAGCCCGCCGAGTGATTGACGTGATCCGCTAATGCCAAGCGGCGCGGGCATCTTGGGCGATGTCCGCGTCAGAACGTCCCGCCATCCGGTGCATCCAGCTAATTTCTTGCCTCGACTCAATGTGTCAGTAATAGTTGACACATGGATGTATCGTCTTCGGTACACGGTCGGCGTTTGCCCGAACCCGCTGCGGCGCTCCAGCTGATCAAGCCGATCACCTGGTTTCCGCCGATGTGGGCGTATCTTTGCGGCGTGATATCCTCCGGCGCGGCACCATCGGAACGGTGGCATCTCGTGCTGCTGGGCGTCATTCTCGCCGGCCCCGTGGTCTGCGGGATGAGTCAGGCCGCGAATGATTGGTGTGATCGCCACGTCGATGCAATCAACGAACCGCGACGGCCGATCCCATCAGGCCGTATCCCTGGACGGTGGGGTTTGTGGATTGCACTGGGCATGTCCGCGCTCTCATTGGCAATTGCATGGCCTTTGGGGCCTTGGGGGTTCGGCGCGACCGTGCTGGCCGTAATCGGCGCATGGGCCTATTCGGCTGAACCCGTTCGACTAAAACGATCTGGCTGGTGGGGCCCAGGCCTCGTTGGCCTTTGCTATGAAACGCTCCCGTGGATTACCGGCGCTGCGGTGCTGAGCGCGGGTGCCCCGAAAGCCGAAGTCATCGCCATCGCCCTTCTCTATGGGATCGGCGCCCACGGGATCATGACGCTGAATGATTTCAAGGCGCTTGAGGGTGATCGCCAAATGGGGGTCAATTCGCTCCCCGTCACCCTCGGACCAGAAGGCGCTGCCCGCATCGCATGCCTCGTCATGACCCTGCCGCAACTACTGGTCATCGGACTGCTCGTCACGTGGGGGCAGGTCTGGCACGGCATGGGCATTCTGGTGCTTCTCGTGCTGCAGTTCTGGGCCATGTCGGTGATGTTCAAGGACCCGAAAAGCAAGGCACCCTGGTACAATGGAACCGGCGTATTGTTCTACGTTGCTGGCATGATGATCGCCGCGTTCGCCCTGCGAGGGATGACATGACGCTGTCGTGGCTCTCGATCGTGCGGCTGGGCTTGATCCAGATGTGTCTTGGGTCGATCGTCGTGCTGACGACCTCCACCCTGAACCGGCTTATGGTGGTCGAACTCGCGCTGCCAGCCGTACTGCCGGGATTGCTGGTGGCGCTTCACTACGGGATCCAGATCACGCGACCGAACTGGGGCTTTCTTAGCGACAAAGGCGGCAACCGGGGGCGATGGATCATACTTGGTATGGCCGTCTTGGGTGCCGGGGCGTTGCTTGCTTCTTATGGTATTATCGTTCTTGAGCGTGATTTCGCTTCAGGCATGGCCCTGTCCATTTTCGCCTATGCTCTGATCGGTCTGGGCGTCGGCGCGTCGGGGACGTCGGTGCTCGCGCTTCTGGCCACGGCGACCGCACCGGAGCGTCGGGCTGCGGCCGCGACGATAACCTGGCTGATGATGATCGCGGGCATCGCCGTTACGGCGACAATTGTCGGCGGCCAGCTTGATCCGTACTCGCACGCTCTGTTGATCCGCATCGTATGGGTTGTGACGGGTGCCGCCCTTGCGCTGACCATCGTGTCGATATGGGGCGTGGAGCACGGCCTGGTCGTGGTATCAGAACCGGATCCGACGCCTTTCCGTGAAGGGCTGGCCGAGATCTGGGCCGAACGAAAGGCCCGCAACTTCACCTTCTTCGTGTTCCTGTCGATGGTCGCATACTTCATGCAGGAACTGATCCTTGAGCCTTACGCGGGGCTGGTTTTTGCCTTTGAACCTGGGGAGTCGACCGCGCTTTCCGGCGGCCAAAACGGGGGCGTCTTCATGGGCATGGTGGCGGTCGGCGTTATGGTCACAGGCTTGGCAATTGGATCGCTGAAATCCTGGGTTGTCGCCGGCTGTATCGGATCCGCGTTCATGCTGGTCGTGATCGCCGCACTTGGCCGGGTGGGCGAAGGCGCCCCGCTGATGCCTGCCGTCGTTGGCTTGGGCTTTTTCAACGGTGTTTTCGCCGTCGCCGCGATCGGATCGATGATGGCCCTCGCCGGGCAAGGCCGCGAACGGCGCGAAGGCACACGCATGGGGCTGTGGGGAGCGGCACAAGCCATCGCCGCTGGCTCGGGTGGATTGTTGGGCGCGGCCATGGTCGACCTGATGCGCGGCCCCCTGCCCGACGCAAACGCTTTTGGCATCGTTTTTGGTTTCGAGGCGGTCCTGTTTCTGACCGCTGCATTTCTGGCCCACAGGGTCATGGAAGGCCGTACGCCTTCGGCAACACTGGTTCCAGGAGAATGAGCATGTATGACGTCGTCGTTGTCGGCGGAGGACCCGCAGGAGCTACCGCAGCCGAGGATCTGGTTCGCTCTGGCCACAAAGTCGCGCTTCTTGATCGCGAGGGCCGCATAAAGCCCTGCGGTGGTGCGATCCCGCCCCGGCTGATGCAGGATTTCAATGTCGGCGAAGAACAGTTGCTGACCAAAGTCACCACAGCGCGGATGATTTCCCCGACCGGTAGGCAAGTGGACATCCCGATCGAAAACGGGTTTGTCGGGATGGTCGACCGAAAGGACTTTGACCCGTTCCTGCGCGAGCGGGCCAGATCCGCCGGTGCAGACTATCACGTGGGGACATTCATCCGCGTCGATCGCGAGAATGGCACTCGTGTCGTTTACCGGCACAAGGAAAGCGGCGAAGAACGTGATCTGCCCTGCAAACTGATCATCGGCGCGGACGGCGCCAACAGTCGGGTTGGCCGGGCAGAAATCCCTGGCAGTGACAAGATACCTTTGGTCTTTGCGTATCACGAGATCATTGCATCGCCTGCGCAAAGCGACGTGTTCAATCCGCGCCGCTGCGATGTGGTGTATGACGGTGCGATTTCGCCGGACTTCTACGGCTGGGTCTTTCCCCACGGGTCCACGACCAGCGTCGGCATGGGCACTGAAAACTCTCAGGTCAATCTTAAGGAAGCCACGGCGGCCCTGCGGCGCGCGTCAGGGCTGGAGGGATGCGAAACCATCCGTAAAGAGGGAGCGCCGATCCCGCTCAAGCCACTTGATCGCTGGGATAACGGGCACGACGTTCTGCTGGCAGGTGACGCTGCGGGCGTGGTTGCACCGTCATCGGGCGAGGGCATCTACTATGCCATGGTCGGAGGCCGCGTAGCTGCGACAGCCTGTGCCGCGACACTCGCATCCGGTCGTGTTAGGGACCTCAGACTGGCGCGCAGGCTTTTCATGCGCGAACACAAAACGGTGTTTCGGGTCCTCGCTTCGATGCAGAACGCATATTATCGATCTGACGAAAGGCGGGAGCGCTTTGTCTCTCTGTGTCACGATATCGACGTTCAACGTCTGACCTTCGAAGCGTACATGAACAAGAAACTGGTCAAGGCTCGCCCGATGGCTCACCTGAAGATCGGCCTCAAGAACATCGCGCATCTCACCGGCATGGTCGGAGCGGAGCACGTATGATGATGATCCCGGCCTGGGTAAACGGTTCCCTGACCCCTGTTGAAAAGCTTGAGGCCCATCAGAAAGGACTGCGGCACAAGGCGGTGTCGGTCTTTGTGATCCGCGGCACCGAGGTGTTGATGCAGCAGCGCGCCATGGGCAAGTATCATACGCCCGGGCTATGGACGAACACCTGCTGTACCCACCCGCTTTGGGACGAAACGCCAGCGGCCTGTGCAGTTCGGCGCCTGAAGGAAGAGCTTGGTATCAGGGGCCTCGCCCCCGAACATCGGCATCATCTTGAATACCGCGCAGATGTCGGCAACGGCCTGATAGAACACGAGGTCGTCGATGTCTTTCTGGCGCGTGTCACGGGACGTTTGGCAGTGGCGCCCAACCCCGATGAGGTGATGGACACCGAGTGGATCGATTACCACGATCTGATCGCAACTGTCGCGCGGCGCCCCGAACGATATACGCCGTGGCTGCGGATTTACCTGGCCGAGCATGCCGATACGATATTCGGCCCGGATCTGATCCATGCGGCGCGGGTCTGACCGTCAGACGACCCCAATCCGCTAAATCAGGCATCTGCTGACTTGAACCCGTCATGCGGGCCTGCTTTTGTCCGACCGATTAAGGGAGGACACCGATGACCCATATCCTTGCTATCGATCAGGGCACCACATCCACACGTGCGATTGTCTTCGACGGACAGATGCAGCCGATTGCGACGGCCCAACAGGAATTCGCCCAGCACTTTCCGGCCTCTGGATGGGTCGAACATGATCCGAAGGAAATCTGGGCAACGGTCGAAAGCACTTGCCGGGAGGTGGTTGCCAAGGCGGGGATCGATGCAAGCCAGATTGCGGCCATCGGCATTACCAACCAGCGCGAGACAACTGTGGTATGGGACAGTGAAACCGGGGAGCCGCTGCGCAACGCAATCGTCTGGCAGGATCGTCGCACGTCAGACTTCTGTGCAAAGCTGAAGGCCGACGGCAAGGAAGCGCTGATAACAGAAATCACCGGTCTCTTGGCCGATCCCTACTTTAGCGGCACCAAGGTAAAATGGATCCTCGACCAAAATCCTGGTTCGCGTGCGCGTGCGGCCGAGGGAAAGCTGCTTTTTGGTACCGTTGACAGTTTCCTTATCTGGCACCTGACCGGTCGCAAATCCCACGTCACCGACGCAACCAACGCTGCGCGGACGATGCTTTTTGACATTCGAAAAGGCGTCTGGAGCGAAGAGATGTGTGCCCTTCTCGACATCCCGACGGCCATGCTGCCCGAAGTACGCGACTGCGCATCCGACTTTGGGCAAACGGATCTGGTCGGCGGGTCCATCCCGATCCTCGGCGTCGCCGGCGACCAACAGGCCGCAACGATCGGGCAGGCCTGTTTCGAACCCGGAATGCTGAAATCGACCTATGGCACGGGATGTTTTGCATTGCTCAACACAGGCGACGAGGCGGTGATGTCGAAGAACCGGCTGCTGACGACCATCGCCTATCAGCTTGATGGCAAACGCACATACGCCCTCGAAGGGTCGATTTTTGTTGCAGGCGCGGTCGTGCAATGGCTGCGCGACGGGCTTGGCATTATCGATACAGCAGCGGACACCGAAGCGCTTGCACCTGAGGGTCGAGGCGAGTTGATCGTCGTACCGGCCTTTACGGGACTTGGCGCACCTTATTGGAACTCGGAATGCCGCGGTGCCGTCTATGGACTGACCCGCGATACAACCCGTGCCGACATGGCCCGCGCAGCGCTGGAAAGCGTTGGCTTCCAGACACGCGACCTGCTCGACGCCATGCATGCCGATTGGCCGGGTGCCGACGATGCGGTTCTGCGCGTTGACGGCGGCCTTGCGGCAAACGATTGGGCCATGCAGTTTCTGGCTGACATTCTTGGCGCCTCAGTTGACCGGCCCGCCGGGGTCGAAACGACCGCATTGGGTGCGGCATGGCTCGCCGGGATGAAGGCGGGTCTCTATCCGGATCAGGCCGGGTTTGCGGAAATCTGGGCCCGGGATCGGCGTTTTGAACCCGACTTCGCACAGGATCTGCGTGGCGCCATGTACCACCGTTGGCAAAAATCTGTCGAGGCGACGCTTCTGGTTCCGCCTGCGGTTGCAACATAGGAAAACAGCAGATTGCTGCCATCAGGCAATCTTTGCTGATCGGTGACATCCATCCGAAATTTAGCTGCCAGTTATGCGGCAAATTGGTATATGTCGGCTGACAATCAGCGCCAGAGAGACTAGTTTAAATTCATGAAACCGAATATGTCTCAGCACCCGACCGTAACACCGTTCTTTGATGAGCGGTCGAACACCATCTCATACGTCGTGCAGGAGCCTGACGGCCCCGCCTGCGCCATCGTCGATCCGGTCATGGACATTGACTATGCTGCTGGCGCTTTGGACTTTGAAGGGGCTGACCAGATGATCAGCTTCATCAAGAAGCATGATCTCAAACTCGAATGGATCATTGAGACGCATGTTCATGCGGATCACCTTTCAGCGGCACCCTACATTCAGGAAAAGCTGGGCGGGAAAGTCGGCATCGGCGAGAAGATCACGGTGGTCCAGGACACGTTCGGAAAGGTCTTCAACGAAGGAACAGATTTCCAGCGTGATGGGTCGCAATTCGATGCCTTATTCGTCGACGGCGACGAATATTCGGTCGGCTCGATGACCTGTTTCGCCATCCACACACCGGGCCACACCCCGGCCTGCATGGTGCATGTGATGGGCGATGCGGCTTTTGTTGGCGACACATTGTTCATGCCCGATGGCGGATCGGCTCGGGCGGATTTTCCCGGTGGCGATGCCGGAGAGCTCTATGACTCGATTCAGCGCGTACTGAGCCTTCCGGACGACACCCGTCTTTTCATCTGTCATGACTATGGACCCGGTGGGCGAGCCATTGCTTGGGAAACCACTGTTGCCGAGGAAAAGGCGAACAACATCCATGTCGGGGGTGGTGTCACGCGCGACGAATTCATCAAGATGCGGACAGAGCGGGACAAGAACCTGAAAGTGCCCAGCCTGATTATTCCATCTTTGCAGGTCAACATGCGCGCGGGCGAAGTGCCCCGCGATGAAGCCGGGAACATGACGCTGAAGGTTCCAATAAACAAACTCGGCTAAGCATACGCCACTGGCGCAATACTAGGGCGCAATCTGGTCGCTGCGTCTTGCCTTCGTCCGCCCGGACCGAAACAGTATCGCCATGGCATTGAGCGAACGCATCCAGGACAAGCGCGACGATCTGATCAGTCTGACACAAGAGTTGATCGCGATACCAACCCTGAATCCCCCGGGCAAAAACTATCTCTTGATTTGCGAATTGCTGGCCGCGCGGCTCGATACCAAGGGGTTTGCGACTGAACTCATTCGGGCAGAGGGAACTCCGGGCGACAGTGATCGCTACCCGCGCTGGAACGTCGTGGCGCGCCGCGAAGGCAAGCATTCAGGCGAGTGCGTCCACTTCAACTCGCATCACGACGTGGTCGAGGTCGGCGCAGGTTGGACGAAGGATCCGTTCGGTGCGGAGATTGAAGGCGACCGGATCTACGGGCGCGGGGCGTGCGACATGAAGGGAGGCCTTGCCACATCGATCATCGCGGCTGAGGCGTTTATCGAGGAACACCCCAATTTTCATGGCGCGATCGAGATCAGCGCGACGGCGGACGAGGAATCGGGCGGGTATGGCGGTGTGGCCTATTTGGCCGAGCGTGGCTTTTTCGACCCTGCGCGCGTGCAACACGTCATTATCCCCGAACCACTCAACAAGGATCGCATCTGTCTGGGTCATCGGGGCGGCTGGTGGGCCGAGATCGAGACCAAGGGTGAGATCGCACACGGGTCGATGCCGTTTCTCGGTGATTGCGCGGTGCGGCACATGGGGGCGGTGCTGAACGCGTTTGAGGAAAAGCTGTTTCCGGCCATGGCGGCGCGACATACGGCCATGCCCGTGGTGCCCGACGGAGCGCGGCAATCGACGATGAACATCAACTCGATCCACGGCGGGCAGCCAGAGCAGGGCGAAGACTATACCGGCCTGCCCGCCCATTGCGTGCCCGACAGTTGCCGGATCGTGATCGACCGGCGCTTTCTGATCGAAGAGTCGCTCGATAGCGTGCGCGCTGAGGTGACCGAGCTCCTCGAGCATCTCAAGGCGACGCGGCCCGATTTCGACTATGAACTGACCGAGATCAACACCGTGATCCCATCGATGACGGACGAGGACGCGCCGGTGGTGCAGACGGTGGCGAAGGCCATCGAGGATGTGATCGGCAAGCCGCCAACTTACGTGGCCTCGCCCGGATCTTATGACCAGAAACACATCGACCGGATCGGCAAGCTGAAGAACTGCATCGCCTACGGGCCCGGCATTCTGGAACTGGCGCACAAGCCCGATGAATGGGTCGGCATCACCGATATGCTGGACAGCGCCAAGGTGATGGGCGCGAGCCTCGAGTCGCTGCTACTGCCCTGAGACTGGTACGTCGATGTTGTCGATGAGCCTTACGCCCGCCAGCCACGCAGCTGCAAACAGACGCGCCGATCGCGTGGGTCGATCAAGCAGATCGAGCGTGTCGCAGGCGCGGAGTTCCAGATAATCAATCTCGGTGAAACCCGCAGTTTGCAGTTTGCGCACGCCGTCGGACATCAGGTCAGCGGCTGCGCCACCGTTCTGTAAACCTTCGGCGATATCCTCCATGACCTCAAAAAGCCGGGGCGCTTTGACACGAGCGCGGTCCGAGAGCAGCAGGTTCCGCGACGACATCGCCAATCCGTCGATTTCACGGATCGTAGGACAGCCGACCACCTCGATGGGAATGTCCAGATCCCTCGCCAATCGGCGAACGACCTGAAGCTGCTGAAAATCCTTCTCGCCGAAGAACGCCTTGTCCGCAGATGTCTGGAGGAAAAGCTTGGTCACAACGGTCGCCACGCCATCGAAATGGCCGGGCCTGTGCGCCCCGCAGAGCACATCCGTCAGACCCTCGACCGAAACGCCGGTGGCAAAGCCGTCAGGATACATCTGTTCACCATCGGGCACATAAACGGCGTCCACCGCAAAGCGTTCAAGCTTGCGCGCGTCTTCCTCTTCGGTCCGGGGGTAGTTGGCGAGATCTTCGGGTGAGTTGAACTGTTTGGGGTTCACGAAGATCGTGACGATCACCCGATCCGTTTGCTCTTTCGCCACAGCGACGAGGCTCAGATGGCCATCATGCAGCGCACCCATTGTGGGTACGACGCCGATGGTTTCACCGGCCCTGTGCCACGCGCGCGTGAGATCCCGCAGCTCGGCCAAAGTGCGGACGATCGGCGCAATCACTTGGATTTCTCCGGTGCGGTATCGCCAAAGACATGCTCGGCTGCGGGGAAGGTGCGTGCGCGCACCTCTTCGGCATAGGCGGCGATCGCCGCTTCGCCCTGCTCGCCCAGCGATGCATAACGTTTCACGAATTTCGGTTTGAACGCCGTGAAGAGGCCCAACATGTCATCGACGACCAGAATCTGCCCGTCGCATTGCGCTGAGGCGCCGATGCCAATGGTGGGTATGTCGACGGCCCTCGTTATCTCGCCCGCCAGTGTCTCCGGCACCTTTTCCAGCACCACGGCAAAGGCACCCGCCTCTGACACCGCTTTCGCATCGGCGAGCAGCGCCTCGCCCGCCTCGCCCCTGCCCTGCACCTTGTAGCCGCCCAGAGTGTTGATGGATTGTGGTGTCAGGCCGATATGCGCCATCACCGGAATGCCACGCGCCACGAGAAACGCGATAGTATCCGCCATGACGACGCCACCTTCGATCTTGACCGCAGCCGCGCCGGTCTCGGCCATCAGCCGCGCGGCGTTGCGAAACGCCTGCTCGGGGCCCTCCTCGTAGCTGCCAAAGGGCATGTCGACGACCATCATGGCGCGGCTCAGGCCACGCGCCACCGCCTGCGCGTGCAGGATCATCATCTCCATCGTGACGCCAAGGGTCGAAGGCAAACCATGCAGCACCATGCCCACGCTGTCGCCCACGAGGACGAAATCGCAATGCGCGTCCATCATCGCCGCCATGGGCGTGGTGTACGCCGTCAGGCTGACGATGGGTTCGCCCCCTTTTCGAGCGCGGATATCGTCAGGCAGCGGGGCGGATTTCTTTGCGGTGGCGCTCATCTTCGGGCCTCCCATCTTTCACGGTGCAGGCGCTTTAGCAGGCGGATTGGCGCAGTTCCACCGAGTTTCGGCCCCGTTCCGCTTGATCGACGCAGCGTTTGCAGGAAAGCTGGACCAGCGCTGTTGATCAAATTGGACAGACGGGGAGATAACTATGCTTGCATTCAAGAAAAACTGGATCGCTGCCGCGGTCGTCGCCTTTGCCGGAACGCAGGGTGCGGCGCAGCAAACGGACATCGTTGTCGCGATGCAGCTTGAACCTCCTCATCTCGACCCGACAAGCGCCGCCGCCGGCGCGATTGACAGCGTGCTCTATTCGAACGTGTTCGAGGGTCTGACCCGTTTTGCATCTGACGGGTCGATCAACCCCGGCCTTGCCGAAAGCTGGGAAATCTCGGATGACGGTACCGTTTACACCTTTGCGCTGCGCAGCGGTGTTACCTTCCATGACGGGACGGCCATGGATGCGGAGGACGTCAAATTCTCGCTGGATCGGGCCCGGGCAGACGATTCCACCAACGCACAAAAGGGTCTGTTTGCCGGCATTGCCGATGTGACCGTGATCGATCCAACCACGGTTCAGGTCACCTTGTCCGAACCCAACGGGAATTTTCTATTCAACATGGCATGGGGTGACGCGGTCATCGTGGCGCCCGAAAGTATCGAAACGATCAAACAGACCCCGATCGGAACAGGCGCCTTCAAGTTTGTCGAATGGGTTCAGGGCGACCGGATCGAAATCGCGCGGAATCCAGAATATTGGGGCGAAGCTCCGGCGTTGGAAAAGGCGACATTCAAGTTCATTTCAGACCCGACTGCGGCCTTTGCCTCGGTCATGGCCGAGGATGTGGACGTCTTTACCGGTTTTCCTGCCCCGGAAAACCTGCCGCAATTCGAAGCCGATCCCCGCTTTCAGGTTCTGGTCGGATCGACCGAAGGCGAAACGATCCTGTCGACCAACAACAAGATGCCGCCGTTCGACAATCCGCTGGTGCGCAAGGCCGTCGCCCACGCGATTGACCGCCAGGCGATTATCGACGGGGCCATGTACGGATATGGTACGCCCATCGGATCGCATTTCGCGCCACATAATCCCGCGTACGTCGATCTGACCGGCGACAGTTCTTACGACCCTGACCTTGCCAAACAGCTTTTGGCCGAAGCGGGTATGGCCGATGGGTTTGAAACAACGCTTCACCTGCCACCTCCGTCCTACGCGCGGCGCGGTGGTGAGATCATTGCCGCCCAGCTGGCCGAGGTCGGCATCAAAGCCGAAATCACCAACGTGGAATGGGCGCAATGGCTAGAGACGGTCTTTCGCGGCAAGAACTTCGGGCTGACCATCGTCAGTCACACAGAGCCGATGGATATCGGTATCTATGCCAATCCGGACTACTACTTTCAGTACGACAACGCCGCGTTTCAGGATCTGATCAAGACGCTGAATACAACGACGGACCCCGATGCTCGTGCGGAGCTGATGTCAGAGGCGCAAAAGATCATCGCGGCTGACAACGTCAATGGCTTTCTCTTTCAGCTCGCGGCCTTGACGGTCGCCAAAGCAGGCGTTCAGGGCCTGTGGGCAAACGCCCCGACCCAGGCCACGGACCTGACGGCGGTGAGTTGGGCGGAATGAAGATTATCCGAGCGGATGAACGTGCGACGGTTCAGCCGAACGCGGATTATTTCACCGGTCATGTCCTTCAGGATCCGATCATTAGCGACGCAGATCCGCTCAGCAACCTGACCGCGCTGATCGTCCATTTCGCGCCGGGCGCGAGGACGGCGTGGCATACCCACCCGCGCGGTCAGACCATCCACATTCTTTCTGGTATAGGGCGCGTCGGGAGACGCCAGGACGCGCCACAGACGGTCAGGGCTGGCGACACGGTGTGGTTCGAGCCGGGCGAGGAACATTGGCACGGCGCCGCACCGGATCACGCGATGAGCCATATCGCCATGCAGGAAAGCGCGGACGGCAGTATGGTCAACTGGTTGGAGGCGGTCGAAAACGTCGATTATGCCGACGAGGCCTGAGCGATTGGCTCGCGGGCCAGCAGCGCATCCACGCGACTTCTGATTTCGGGTCTGATCGGCCCCGGTCGCGCCTCATCCCGCAACGTGGTGAACCAGTGATCAGGCGGGTTTCTACCCCGACTATTTCCCGGGAAACTCAGCTCTCTCAGAACCGCCTCTGCATCACCATTCAGGCGATTCGGGACCTCATGGCCGTTCAAGGTCGCCCAAACACCTGTCCATAGACGACCCACAGACCATGGATTGTAACCGCCGCCGCCCAAGACAAGCAGTCGCGGCGCGTGCGGCATCAGGGCAGCGACGATGGACCAATGCGCATTGTTCGAAAGGGTGAGATGCGAAAGGGGGTCTTCCCCTACCGCGTCGGCCCCGCATTGGATCACGATTGCATCAGCCTTGAAGTCAGACACAAGCGGCAGGATCAGTTCGTCCCGGATCATCGCCATCTCGGTGTCGTTCAGATGTCTGTGGACCGGGAGATTATAGACGTTTCCGGCACCTGCATCGTCCAAGAGACCTGTGCGCGGCCAACGGTGCTCTTCATGAACCGAAATCATGAGCACATCGGCATCAGATCCAAATGCAGCCTCAACGCCATCCGGGTGATGCGCATCAATATCGACATATGCGATGCGCCGCGCCCCATTCCGCCTGAGCGAAAGCATCGCGAGCACCGGATCGTTGAGATAACAAAAGCCCCCTGCGCGATCAGGAAACGCGTGGTGGGTGCCGCCGGCGGGGTGATACACGATCCCACCGTCTTTCAACAATTCGCCAGCAAGCAACGACCCGCCTGCCGAGGTGGTTGGCCGACGCCAGATCTCGGGAAAAACGGGGTTGGTATGGGTACCGATTTGGTGCCGCTGGCGCACGGCGTCGTCGACAGCGCCGTCCTGCTCTGCCTGTTCGAGGGCCGCGAGGTAGTCGGGTGTGTGGAATACTTGGAGCGCCTTGGCCTTGGCCCGCGGTGCCGTCCGGAAGTTTTCGGGCCCGAGCCACCCCAGCGCGCGGGACAGATCCATCACCGTCGATACACGGGGGATCCGAAGCGGGTGCGCGTGACCGTAGGATGATCGCCGATAGATTTCAGAGCCGATGAAGAGGGGCCGCGCCAGCATGGATCGGAGCATAGCGCCGCCCCTCTTGTTGCCAAGTCAGGACATCCCCGCGATCAGAAAGCAGAGTGCTGCAATGATCGACGCGACCGTCCGCAGGTGATTCAGGATCGTCCAATTCACCTGGTATTGCGGCCAGTAGTCAGCCGCCAGATTACCCCGATCGAGCTTTTTGTTCATCGGGACGTTGCCCAGAACGGTAACGCCGATCACGCCGACCAGATAGGTCGCCGCGCCCGCGGCCAGCCACTCTCGGCCGGGCAAGTCCGTCATGGTGAGCGACGCGACCAGCACACCGATCAGGATCGGACCGAGCCCCATGAGGAGGGGAAGAAAACCGGACCGATAAACCTTGCGGTTGATGCTTTGCATCGCAACCATCCCGTGCTGGGTATCTACATCGGCGAGTGACCGCATCACGAAGTCGGAAAAAGCAAAGAATACGCCTGCGACCAGGGCCGCGCCCAGCGCCAGCCCGGCCGTTGCGAATGGTAGGAAATCATACATCTGGGTTCTCCAAATCTGATTTTCAGGCAGCAGCCCGCGCGCCCATGATCTCGGCCCGACGCAGCCATTTCGCAATCTTCTCTTCGGTGGCGAGTTTCACCGATCCGAATTGCCGGATTGCACGCGGTTTGATCCCGCAGAACGCCATGACCTGGTTCTTGATGACCCGGCGGCCGGGTTTGAAGTAGAGCAGTGTATCGAGCAGCGGCGGGGTATCCGAGGTGATCAGCGCGTCGCCCGTCTTGCCGTCGAGCAGCTTGTCCCATTTGACGCCGCGCTTATGGTACTTGAAGCCAAAACCCGGTGCCAATGCGATATCCAAAACGGCCTTGGCCTTGGTCGGCATTGCACCCCACCAATAGGGGTGAACGATCACGATGTGGTCCGCCCAATTGATGTTGTCCTGCCATGTCTTGAGATCCGGCGCGAGATCGAACTCTTTCTTTTTTCCACCCATATCCTTGTAGCCCTCAAAGACCATCTCGAATGCCATGTCGCTCAGATCTTGGCGGCGAACCTCGGCGCCCGAAGCCTCGGCACCCTTTTGATAGGCATCCGCAAGACCCGCGCAAAGTGTCTGCGCCCGCGGATGAGCAACCCAGATAAACACCTTTTTCATTCTATCGTCCTTTTCAAATTCAGATCTCTTGACACCGTGTAAATTGACAGCCTGTCAATCTCATGCTTATTGACACTATGTCAAGCGAAAAAATTGATACCCGAACTCGAATTCTCAAAGCGGCGTGGTCGTTGCTCGAAGATCAGACAACCGCATTGCCCCGCATGTCCGACATTGCGAAAGAGACCGGCATCAGCCGCCAAGCGCTGTACCTGCACTTTCCTTCGCGGCTGGAGTTGCTGGTCGCCACGACGCGCTATCAGGATCAGGTTTTCGAGATCGACAAGCGCCTTGCACCCAGTCGCAACGCGAAGGGCGGCATCGAACGGCTTGATGCATTCATCGACGCGTTGTGCAGTTACATTCCAAAGATCTATGGCGTTGCGCGCGCACTGCTGGCCGTTGAAGCAACAGACCCAGAGGCCGGCGCCGCATGGGCCGAGCGGATGGCTGACGTGCGCGAGGGATGCGCCGCGGCTGTCCAGGCGCTTGAGAGGGACGGCGTCTTGCCAGACGGCGTCGACGTCGAAGTTGCGACAGATCTGCTGTGGACCCTCATCTCGGTCAGAAACTGGGAACATCTGACCCAAACCTGCGGATGGCCCCAGGAATGTTACCTCGACACGGTCAAGTCACTGGCCCATGCCGCATTGGCACAAGACCCCACCGCGCTGATAAGGTCACTTAAAGATTGCAGTCTGGACGGTCGACCAACGCCTTCGTAACCTCAGCTTAATGCTGCGTTACACCCTGAAACGTTTGGCTTCTCTGGTGGTCAGCCTCGCGATCGCGTCGCTGGTCATCTTCTTTGTAATCGAGATTGCACCGGGCGACCCGGCGAGCTTGATGTTGGGAATCAATGCGCAACCCGACACGCTCGCGGCCCTGCGGGCCGAACTCGGGCTCGACGCACCAAAGTGGCGGCGGTACCTCGAATGGGTCGGCGGGATGCTCGTCGGCGATTTCGGGACGTCCTATCAGTACAGAACGCCCGTTGCCGAGATGATCGCTGACCGCCTGTGGGTGTCCCTGCCGCTCGCGCTCTATGCTTTGACGCTTTCAACGCTCATTGCCTTTCCGGCCGGTATCTATGCCGCTGCGCGCCGAGGCCGCCCCGGGGACATCGCGGTGATGGGGGCAACGCAGCTTGGCGTAGCGGTTCCAAACTTCTGGTTCGCGATGATGCTGGTGCTGATCTTCGCGATCAATCTGCGCTGGTTCTCTGCCGGTGGTTTTGTTGGTTGGGATCAGGGTCTGTTTGCCGGACTTTGGAGCCTGACATTGCCCGCGATTGCCTTGGCACTCCCCCAGGCGGCGATCCTCGCACGCGTCATGCGCTCGGCACTGCTGGATGTGCTTGACGAGGATTACATGCGAACGGCCCGCGCCAAGGGGTTGACGGCAGGGCAGGCTCTCTGGCGGCATGCGTTGCGCAACGCGCTAATCCCAGTTCTGACGATCTTGGGCCTCCAATTTGCGTTCCTGCTGGCAGGCGGCATCATCATCGAGCAGGTCTTTTATCTGCCGGGCCTTGGGCGACTGATCTTCCAATCCATTTCGGCCCGGGACCTGATCGTGGTCGAATCCGTCACTATGCTGCTGGTTTTCGCGGTGATCGTCGTGAACTTTGCCGTCGATCTGGCCTATGCCGCGGTCGATCCGCGGCTGAGGCAGCGAACATGACCCGCAACCTCATCCTGGGTGCGATGCTATCGTCGCTCGTCGTACTTGCGGCGCTTCTTTCTTTTGTCTGGACGCCCTTCGATCACACGACCCTCAACATTCCTGCCAAGTTGATGCCGCCGAACGCAACGAACTGGCTGGGCACCGACCAGATCGGGCGCGACATCCTATCGATGATCATGGTCGGCGCGCGTACGTCCATCGCCGTGGCCTTCGTGGCCGTCGGGATTGGGATCGGCCTTGGTGTACCGCTGGGTCTTTGGGCGGCGGCAAACAAGGGCGGCTGGACGGATGAGATCATCATGCGAGGCAACGACCTGATCTTTGCCTTTCCGTCGCTGGTCATCGCCATCCTGATCACCGCTATTTTCGGCGCCGGTGCAATAAATGCGATCATCGCAATCGGTATCTTCAATATCCCTGTCTTCGCCCGGGTCACACGCGGCGGCGCGCTCAGCCTTTGGGAACGCGAATTCATCCTTGCCGCAAGGGTCGCTGGAAAGGGTAAGGCGCACATCTCGATCGAGCATATTCTGCCCAACATCGCGAACCTGCTGATCGTGCAAGCGACGATACAGTTCTCGCTGGGAATTCTGGCCGAGGCTGCGCTGTCTTATGTCGGTCTTGGCGCACAACCACCAACGCCAAGCTGGGGTCGCATGCTGGCCGACGCCCAGACGCTGGTCAGTCTCGCACCGCACATGGCTCTGGTCCCCGGTTGCGCAATCATCATCACCGTGCTTGGCCTAAACCTGTTGGGTGACGGACTGCGGGACTGGTTCGATCCAAAGCTGAGGGTCGCGCGCGTATGACCCTGCTTTCTATTCGGCAGCTCGGCCTTTCCATTGGTCAAAAGTCTATTCTGCGAGATGTCAGCTTTGATATCGAGCCCGGTCAGATCGTTGCCGTCACAGGCGAAAGTGGGTCGGGCAAATCAATGACGGCATTTTCGATCATGGGCCTGCTGCCCAAGATTGCGGCCGCGACAGGACAGATAGTGCTGAACGATCTTGATGTTCTGAGCCTTTCCGAAGCTCAGATGTGTGACCTGCGCGGCAATGAGGTTGGCATGGTCTTTCAGGAACCGATGACGGCACTCAATCCTGTCCACACGATCGGGCGGCAGGTCGCCGAGACAATCCGGTTGCATCGGTCTGTCAGCCGAAGCGAGGCAAATCAAATCGCAGCATCGACGCTTGAGCGTGTTGGGCTCCCACCGGATCAATTCCCACCCACGCGCTATCCGCATGAACTCTCAGGTGGGCAGCGCCAGCGGGTCGTCATCGCTATGGCGATCGCATGCCGGCCCCGATTGCTTATCGCAGATGAGCCAACAACTGCACTGGATGTGACAACCCAGGCCAAGATCCTTGACCTGTTGCAGCAGCTCGTGCGCGAGGACGGGATGGGCCTGCTGATGATCACCCATGATCTTGCCCTCGTCTCTGGCATGGCCGATCATATCGTGGTCATGCGCGAGGGCGAGATCGTCGAGCAGAACCAGACCGACCAGCTGCTGGCAAATATGCAGCATCCCTATACCCGGATGTTGTTCGAGGCATCGACCCATGCGGTGGACCTGCCCGCGACCAAGGCAACAACGCCGCTGCTTGAGGTCCGAAATGTCACGCGTGCCTACGCCCTGCCTCGGACAAACCTGTTCGCGGCCGCGGGCACTTTCGAAGCGGTTCGTGGGGTCACTTTTGAAATTCACGAGGGTGAGCGGTTGGGCCTTGTCGGCGAAAGCGGTTGCGGAAAATCGACCCTAACACGGTCAATTCTGGGTCTGGAGGCGATCCAAGGCGGCTCGATCCTGCTGGATAGTGAGCCTGTCTTTTCCGATGGCAAACCCAACCTCGATGTCCGTCGCAAGATGCAGGTCGTCTTTCAGGACCCTTATGGCAGCTTCAACCCACGCCACACCGTTTCGCGCCTGATCACCGAGCCGTTCCATCTGCTTGAGGATGCGCCAAAGGGCGCCGATCGCAAGCAGATCATCGGTGAGATGCTTACCGCCGTCGGCCTCTCACCCGAGGACGCGCACAAATACCCGCACCAGTTCTCGGGCGGTCAGCGTCAGAGGATCGCCATCGCGCGGGCATTGATCATACGCCCGAAACTCGTGATCTTTGACGAGGCTGTCAGTGCGCTGGACGTTTCGGTGCGCGCACAGATCCTCGATCTGATTGCCGATCTGTGCCACCAATACGGCCTCACCTACCTTTTCATCAGTCACGATTTGAATGTCGTCAGAACGGTCACCGATCGGGTGCTTGTCATGAAAGGGGGCCAGATCGTTGAACAGGGGGATACGGAAAAGGTGCTTTCGGATCCGCAACACAGCTATACCCGTGCCCTGATCGATGCCGCACCGCGCATGCCGGATCTGGATGCTTACCGGAAGGACGCCGCACAATGACCGATCTGATCTGGTTCGACCCGTCTGAAATGCTGATTGGAGGCGAATGGCGTTCGGCTGAGGGTCGCGAAACGCTTGAGTTGACGAACCCCTCTGACGGATCGCGATTGGCCAGCATCGCTAGGGGTAGGGCAACTGATATCGATGCGGCAGTTACAGCGGCGCAGTCGGCGCTGAACGGGCCCTGGGGCGCAATGACAGCGACCGAGCGGGGGCGGATCCTCTGTGACATTGGCCGCACGGTCTTGGAGCGCGTCGATGATCTTGCCCAGCTTGAGGCGCACGATGTTGGAAAGCCGCTCACGCAGGCCCGCGCAGATGCCGTGGCCCTGGCCCGATACATGGAATTCTACGGCGGCGCGGCTGACAAGGTGACCGGGCAAACCATACCCTATCTCGATGGATACACGGTCTATACCCTGCGCGAGGCTCACGGCGTAACCGGCCATATCGTTCCTTGGAACTATCCAATGCAGATCATCGGGCGTTCTGTTGGCGCAGCACTTGCCATGGGCAATGCCTGCGTCCTGAAACCGGCCGAAGAGGCCTGTCTGACAGCGCTTGCATTCGCCCGGATCTGCGAGGCTGCAGGGCTGCCAAACGGGGCGCTGAACGTCGTTCCGGGTCTTGGCGCAGAAGCGGGTGCCGCGCTAGCAGGGCATCGAGGCATTCAACACCTCAGCTTCACCGGTTCGGTCAAAACGGGTGCCCTCGTCCAGCAAGCGGCGGCGGCCAATGTCGTTCCGGTGACGCTGGAGCTTGGGGGAAAGTCCCCACAACTGGTTTTTGCCGATGCGGATATCGACGCTGCACTGCCGTTCCTCGTGAATGCAGGCATACAGAACGCTGGTCAGACCTGTTCGGCATCGTCCCGGATCCTCGTGCAGCGGCCCGTCTATGAAACCGTCCGAGAACGGATGTCAGCGGCATATTCGGAACTGTCCGTCGGACCTGCCATGCGCGACCTGCGGGTCGGGCCGCTGATCAGTGACCGGCAAAAGGTTATCGTCGATAATTATCTCGAACAGGGGCAGGATTTGGCCGTCGCCGCGCAGGGATACCTTGATGGGGCACCCGATACCGGCGCGTATGTGCTGCCAACACTATTCGACAACGTGCCGCCCGGTCACAAGCTCGCCCAGGAAGAGGTCTTTGGCCCGGTTCAGGTGCTGATACCGTTTGAGACCGAAGAGGAGGCGCTGCGCATCGCCAACGGAACCGACTATGGGCTGGTCGCGGGCATCTGGACCAGCGATGGAGCGTGCCAGATGCGGTTGGCGCGGGGCCTGCGCTCGGGACAGGTTTTCATCAATAACTACGGCGCCGGGGGCGGCGTCGAATTGCCGTTTGGGGGCGTTGGCAAATCCGGGCATGGGCGCGAAAAGGGTTTTGAGGCGCTCTATGGCTTTTCACAGCTCAAGACCGTGGCGGCATTTCACGGCTAAGGTCTCGAGGATCTAACAAGGGAGGGGGACATGCGGCTCGAAGGAAAAAACGCGATCGTCACCGGTGGCGGTTCAGGCTTTGGTGGAGGCATCGCGAGCAAGTTCGCCGCCGAAGGGGCACGGGTCATGATCGCCGACATTAATCCCGACGCGGCCAAGACGGTTGCGCATCAATTGGACGGCATCGCTTGCGAGGTGGACGTGGCAGATGCCGCATCGGTCGCAGCTATGTCAGAGGCTGCTATGGCGGCCTTTGGTCGGGTCGACATCCTTGTCAACAATGCCGGTATCACACACCTACCCAAGCCGATGGAGGACGTGGATGAGGAAGAATTCGACCGTGTGTTGGCGGTCAACGCCAAGTCGGTCTATCTGACCGCTCGGGCGCTTGTCCCGCACATGAAATCCAATCAATCGGGTACGATCCTGAACATTGCGTCCACTGCAGGGATCTCTCCACGCCCCCGATTGAACTGGTACAATGCATCAAAGGGTTGGATGATCACCGCCACAAAGGCCATGGCGGTCGAGCTGGCCCCCGAAGGCATCCGGGTGAATGCGCTGTGTCCAGTGGCCGGTGAAACACCGTTGCTAAGCTCGTTCATGGGCGAAGACACACCGGAAATGCGTGCCAAGTTTCTGTCGACCATTCCGCTGGGTCGGTTTTCAACACCGGAAGACATGGGAAATGCGGCATGCTACCTCTGCTCGGACGAGGCGAGCATGATCACGGGCGTCGCGATGGAAGTGGACGGAGGACGTTGTATTTGAAGACGATCAACCTCGCTGAAAAGCTGGCGCAATTCACCACCCATTGGGATCCGCATGTCATCGCCGACTACAACGAAAACGACATCATGGTCGTGAAATTCCAGGGTGAGTTTCCGTTTCACCTGCATGAGGACACCGATGATTTCTTTCTCGTCCTAGAGGGCGAGATGATCATGGATCTGGAAGGGGAAAGCCATCCGGTACGGACGGGCGAGATCTTTGTCGTGCCAAAGGGCGTCACGCACCGGCCGCGCGCCGATCGGGAATGCAAGGTACTGCTGATCGAGCCGAAAGGCGTCCCTAACACGGGCGATCCCGCCACCGCAGCGCCCAAAACCCGCATATGAAACCGGGGCTTCGGAACCTCATTACCGACGTGCCCGGCCTACGCGTCGGAAACGCCCAGGACGAAATGCTAAAGTCCGGAGTCACGGTGCTGACATCCGATGCGCCCTTCACTGCGTCAGTTGCGGTGATGGGGGGAGCCCCCGGCACCCGCGAAACGGACTTGCTGCAACCGGACAAGTCAGTCGCACGGATCGACGCAATCGTCTTGAGTGGCGGATCGGCCTTTGGGCTTGATTCATGTTCGGGTGTCGCCGATGCGCTGCGAAAGAACGGAAGGGGGTTTGCGGTCGGCCCAGTAACCGTGCCTCTTGTTCCAGGCGCGATCATCTTCGATCTGCTGTCGGGCGGCGATAAGGACTGGAACGAAAACCCGTACCGGCAACTCGGACGATCCGCATTTGAAGCTGCCAGCGAAGATTTCGGTCTGGGAAGTATCGGCGGCGGCACCGGCGCCATGACGGCCATGTTGAAAGGTGGGCTTGGATCCGCGTCGCTCAGCGTCGACGGCAACACGGTCGGCGCTCTGGTCGTCGCCAATCCGATGGGGAGCGTCACAACGCCGGGCGAGCGTCATTTCTGGGCGGCCCCGTTCGAGATCGACGGCGAATTCGGCGGGCTGGGCCCTGATGGGCGAGCGGGGCTAGGCCGCAGTCTCGAGAGTCGCAAGGCGACGGCGATGATGGAGGGGGCCAACACGACCATCGCGATTGTCGCGACGGACGCGCCCCTGACCAAGTCGCAGTGCCAAAGGATGGCTTGGGCGGCGCATGACGGTATTGGACGGGCCTGTGTTCCTGCGCATTCACCAAGCGATGGCGACGTCGTCTTTGCTGCCGCAACAGGTGATGCGGCGGGTGTTGACGGACGAAGTCTCGCGGTGCTCGGTCATGCCGCTGCCCTATGTCTCAGCCGCGCGATTGCCCGGGCCGTGTACGAGGCGAAACCAGCCCCAAACGACCTGTTGCCCTGTTGGAGGGATATCAATGACTAAGCTCGATCTGCCAGACATCAGCTTGCACTATGAGGTGACAGGGAGCGGGCCCCCAATCCTGCTTCTTGCCGGCATGCTGAGCGATAGCGCCAGCTGGGGACCTCTGGTTCCGTTGCTCGAGCCGCATTTCACCGTGGTCCGACCGGACAACCGGACAACGGGCCGGACAACGCCATGGGATGCAGGCGTCACGGTACAGCATATGGCGCAGGACGCCGCCAACCTGATGGCGCATTTGGGTCACGACCAGTTCCATGTCGTCGGTCATTCCATGGGCGGGTTGATGGCAACCGAAGTGGCGGGCTTGAACCCCCATGGCGTCCACACGCTCACCATCCTCGCCTCCGCCCCGGTTCGGGTACCGCGCACGATGGCAGTGTTCGATACGCTGCGCGAAATTCGACAAGCACCCGATGGAGAGCGGCTGTGGTTGCTTGCGCTGTATCCGTGGATCTTCCAACCCGCCTTTTTCATGGATCCATCCAACACGGACATCGCCTTGCAGGCCGCTCTCAACTATCCGTACGCGCAATCGCTCCACGCGATGGCGCACCAGATCGAGGCGCTTCGTGGCTACAGGCCCACGGCCAGACTCAATGAAATAAAGTGTTCAACAAAAATAATTTTTGCTGAACATGACCTGTTGATCCCTGAATCATTGGGACGAGAAGCCTATGCCCGTATTGCGTCTGTTGAACAAGTCACGCTTCCCGATGCAGGCCACTCCCTCCACTGGGACGCACCAGATTCCGTCGCGGATCATGTGATAGAATTTGTCACACAACACCCGATCGGGGGTTCATGATGAAAGATCTCTACGGCCTTCTGGTCTCGAACGCCTCTCAATCGGCCCTTGAGGGGATTAACGATTTCATCCACGGATTCATCGCATTTCAGCCCAAAGCGACGAACGTCATCGGCGCGGCCGACGCTTCGCCCGACTGCGCGCTGGCCAACGCCTATGCTGCGATGCTGTGGATGTTTCTCGAGGCACCGATCGCTCCCAGGAAAGCAGAACCCTACCTGCGCCGCGCCGAGGCCCATGCGACAGCCGTCAGTCAGCGAGAAGCGCATGTGATCGAGGCGGCCCGGCTTTGGGTGGATGGCGACATACCGGCCCTGATCCGACACTGCGAAGAACACATCAAAGCCTATCCGCGCGATATGGCGATGTTGAAACTGGGCCAGTACCACGCGTTCAATATCGGCGACTTTGCCACCATGCTGCGGCTGGCGACCCATGTGATGCCCGATGCAGGCGACATTCCCTATGCGCATGGGATGCTCGCTTTTGGCTATGAGGAATGCCATCTGCTTGATCAGGCCGAAGCTGCCGCGCAGCGGGCGCTGGAGCTGCGCAAGGACGAGCCATGGGCCCATCATGCGCTGGCTCACATCTACCTGACGCGGGGCGAGACGCAGAAAGGGATCGAATTCCTCGAAAGCGTGGCGCCGTCTTGGGCGGGTCTGAACTCGTTCATGCATTCGCACAATTGGTGGCATCTGGCCTTGTTCTATCTCTCGGCCGGGCGCCATGACGACGTCCGCAAGGCTTATGACACCCATGTCTGGGGGCTGGAAAAAGGTTATTCGCAGGATCAGGTCAGCGCGGTGTCACTGCTGGCAAGGATGGAATTTGCGGGGGTGGATGTGGGCGATCGATGGGCCGACGTCGCGGATCACATCGCGGCACGGGGCGAGGATACGGTCAATCCGTTCCTCACGCTGCAGTACCTATACGCCCTTGGCCGGACGAAACGGCCTGAGTCAGAGGTCTTGCTTTCAGCAATCGAGCGGCGGGCGGAAGAACAAGACAGCCATGATCACGCAGCGTGGCGGGACGTGGCACTTTGGGCTGCTCATGGCATCTTGGCTCATGCCGCCGAGGATTGGGATGACACCATCCGTTTTCTGGGCAAGGCATTGCCCCGCATGGCTGAATGCGGGGGCAGCCATGCGCAACGGGACCTTTTTGAACAGATCTATCTCGACGCACTCATCCAATCAGGCCAGGCGTCGAAAGCACAGCAGGTTTTAGAGATGCGGCGGACATACGACCCCGATGGTGTTCCGCTGAACCTGATGCTCGCCGATGCCTATGACAAAACCGGGCTGCCGGATCTCGCGACCGAGGCCCGCAAGCGCGCGCAGACGGCGCTTGCGGGCTCCGCCTAGATCTCGCGCAGTCGGCCCCGACTGGGTAGCTGAACGATATTGGCCCGCTCACCCAGGGCGTTCCGCGCCTCGATCAGAATATGTTTCGCCGTGAGACCCGCATCCTCATACATCTCGGCCGGGCTGGCTTGATCAATGAAACGGTCTGGTAGGTGCATCGTTCGCACACGAAGCCCGAAATCGAGCAACCTTTCGGCCGCCATCGCCTGCAGGACCATCGCGCCGAAACCAGCCATGGCCCCATGTTCGACCGTGATGAGCACCCGGTGCGACAACGCGAGGTTTGAGATCAGTTCCATATCAAGCGGTTTGGCAAAGCGCGCATCAGCCACTGTCACGGCAAATCCGTTTTCAGCAAGCTGATCGGCAGCCTCCTCGCAAGCGTGCAGAGCATCACCAAGTGATAGGAATGCAACGTCGCCCGCTCCACCACGGATCAGCCGCCCCTTGCCGATCTCAAGGACTTCGCCTTCTTCCGGCAGATCGACACCGCGCCCATTTCCGCGCGGATATCGGAAGGCGATCGGCCCGCTATCATGATCCGCGGCGGTAGTGACCATGTGAACAAGCTCGGCCTCGTCAGCGGCTGCCATCACGACCATGCCCGGCAGGGCACCAAGATAGCCGATGTCAAACGCACCCGCATGGGTCGCGCCGTCAGCGCCGACCAGCCCGGCGCGATCCAGCGCAAAGCGGACGGGCAGACCCTGCAAGGCCACATCGTGGACCACTTGGTCGTAACCACGCTGCAGGAAGGTCGAATAGATGGCGCAGAATGGTTTAAGACCGCTCGCCGCCATACCAGCCGCGAATGTCACGCCGTGCTGCTCGGCGATGCCGACATCAAAGGCGCGCGCGGGAAACCGCGCCATCATCTTGTCAACGCCCGTCCCGGACGGCATCGCTGCGGTTACCGCAACGATCTTTGGGTCACGCGCGGCCAGATCGGCCAGCGTATTCCCAAAGACCGAAGTGTAAGACGGGGCGTTAGACTGCGATTTCTTCTGCTCACCCGTACCGACATCGAACTTGGCGACGCCGTGATACTTGTCAGCCGATCCTTCGGCAGGCGCATATCCCTTGCCCTTGACCGTGCAGGCATGGATCAGAACAGGGCCTGTTGCACGGGCGCGTGCCGCACGCAGAACATGCAGGAGTTCGCCAACATCGTGCCCGTCGATGGGGCCGATATAGTCAAACCCAAGCTCTTCGAAGAAGGTGCCGCGGTTCTCAAGGCCCGTCACCATCTCCCGCGCGCGTCGGGCACCGTCCCGCATCGGTTTGGGAAGCGCGGCTTCCATCCCCTCGGCGACCGCCCGCAGCCCTGCGAACGGTCCGACGGACGACAGATTCGACAAGTAGGTGCTCATGGCACCGACGGGCGGTGCGATGCTCATTTCATTGTCGTTAAGAATGACGAATATCCTGCGGCCCTCTGCTCCGGCGTTGTTCAACGCTTCGTAGGCCATGCCTGCACTGATGGAGCCGTCACCAATGACGGCCACGACATCACCAGTAGGCATGCCCATGTCGCGGCCCACGGCAAAGCCAAGACCGGCGGAAATCGAGGTTGAGGAATGTGCTGCGCCGAACGGGTCAAAGTCGGATTCCGCCCGCTTGGTAAAGCCGCTCAGCCCGTCCTTTTGGCGCAGGCTGGTCATACGGTGGCGCCTACCGGTCAGGATCTTGTGCGGATAGCATTGATGGCCAACGTCCCAGACCAGCTTGTCGCGGGGTGTGTCGAAAACGGCGTGGATCGCGACGGTGAGTTCGACGACACCCAGCGAAGACCCAAGATGCCCACCCGTTTGACTGACGATGTCAACGACATCTAAACGCAGCTCGTCTGCCAGGCGTTTGAGGTCACTGTCACCCAGCTGGTGCAGGTCTGCGGGGCCTGAAATAGTGTCTAATATTGGGGTTTTCGTCATTGCGCACTCCTCCATCCGCCTTTGCCGGGGCGAAAAATGGCGCCGCAACGAAGGGTATTCGATTGCGGCGCCAGTCTCCTGTAGCCAACAGGAAGGGAACCGAGGTCAGAGGACCTCGAGCATCGGGCCTAGGAAGCCGGTGGCCCGGTGCCTGGCAAACCCGCCGGGGGCCGAACCCCCGCCGGATTTATTCGTAGACAGGCGCACCTGTCGTCGCCAATTCTGGCCAGTCCGCAATCGCGTTCAGACCCTGCATCGGCTGCTGATATCCCTTGTGGCAGGTCTTGCACGCGGCCTTGGGCGCATCTGCATAGACCGGGCCAAGCCGGTTTTCCGGGTACACGTCCCGCAACGGCACGAGATAGTCGTTGTTCATCTCCTGAACCATGGTGATGCCCAGGCTCTCGGTCGCCCATTGCGGGGTAACCTCTGCCGCGTCGTAGAACGCGCGGCTGTTGTGACAGAACACACAATTCACCCCGAGCGAATTCGAGACGTAGTTCATCAACGAATAGGTCCGCTCGGTATGCTGGATCGACGCGTAGTCATCGACACCAGGCACGCCTGCTACGCGACTTTCGAGCGAATGAACGTTGATAGGATTGTCCTCAAGCAAGTACTTCTCAAGCGCGTCAGACGGCAGAGAGGTGTACTGGCTCAGCGAGGTTGCCCGGTTCTGGTTCGAGTTCCATCCCAGTGTCGAGCTGGTGACGGGAGTGATCTTGAACCAGATCTCGGACGGGACGTGCTCACCACGGTGACAGGTGTAGCAGTTCACCCCCACCTCGGCGTTGGATTGAACATGTCCGATCCAGTTTTCGTTGATGTTCTGGGTCATCTGGATCATCCGACGACTGACGACCTTTGTATAAAGATCGTCCGCCCCGTATTCCGCGATGTCGACATCGCCGTGGCAATAGGCGCAACCCTCTTCCGGCGAGACCCATTGCGTGATCGCGTTCATGACCCGGTTGAAGTTGTCCTCGGTCAGCTCACCCAAGACCTGAACATTCTCATAGATGTCCTTGGCCAAGGGTTCACCGCCTTCGGGAACATAGGGTTCTTCGGTGTAGTAGTCCGCAATCGTGGGATCAGGCGTTTGCGCCTGCGCCACGAATTCCGGCACCGACATGCCCGTACCGCGCGGGCCGGTCTGCATCGAATTGGTCGAATAGGGCTGGCCCCATGTCACAATCGCTGCAGCCAGGACAACCGCGCCGCCGACGGCTCCGATCAGGATGGCCGGCCCGTATATGTCGGTCGGGTTGGCCTTGTTCCATTCATTGAACCACTTGGGTAGCATGGATCACTCCTCCTTCCCGATGAAGCCCTGGTACGTGCCGTAGTCTTCGTACCCGTAGGCGCCGTCATACATCGGGGCAAAGTTGTGCTCTTGCGCCCAGATGAACCAGTTGTCGACAACGGTGCCGGTCAGCATGATCCCGATGCCGCCCGTGATCGGCGTCAGGACCGCGAACCACCACGCCCAGCGGTGGATGCCTTCCATCGTGGCGTTGAAGCCCATCGTCCAGCGCCAGAACAAAGCCGCCCGTTCAGAGGCTGTGCCCCGATCGTAAATCTGCTCGAGCTCCCGATCGCCGCCATATCTGGTAACGGCCAGAATGGTCGCACCGTGCATGGCGAACAGCAGAACGGAACCATAAAGGAACACGATGCTGAGGCAGTGGAACGGATTGTAGTAGAGGTTGCCGTACCGGATCGAAAACGCTGTCGTCCAATCAAGGTGCGGGAAGATGCCGTATGGCACCGCCTCTGACCAGCTGCCCATCAGCCAGGGCCGGAAAAGCCCAAGGACAAGGAAAAGCCAGACCGCTGAAGCGAACGCCCAGAAGACGTGCTTGCCCATCTTGTGATTGGCCGCCAGCAGATAGGCTCGCAGCAGCCAGGTCATAACTGACACCAGCAAGAAGAAGCTGGCAATGATGTACCAACCGCCATCGTTGAGTGGTGGCATGGAAAGTCCATATTCGGGTGATGGCGGCTCTAACGCGAGCCAAAACAGCTGCCTGATGAACTCGGGGATGCTGTAATCAACCTGCGCCAGCATGTTGAAGCCGACGATGTTGAACCAGATCAGCCCCGTTGCGAGCGAGATCATTCCTGTCCAGCCCAGATAGATCGGACCGACCTGCGCATTGCCGAACCAGCCAAAGAAGACCGAGAACCAGGGACGGCCGCCGCGTTCGGCCATCAGCTCTCCGCTGTCGTCCATGCCCCATTCGGGTGTGCCCTGGACCTGCACTTGGGTAAAGATGTTCTGATACTCAGCCATGACTACATCCCTCCTACAGGCATGCGGTTGTCACCCCAGATCGGGAGGTCCAGCCACCAGTTCCACCATTCAGGCCATCCGGCCGTCCAGACGGGCCCCGAGATGATGATGCAGACCGCGCTGAAGAACACGGCGTTGATTGCCAGCAGGAAACCCAGCCGGTGAATGCCAAGCGTGCCGATCGAATAGCCGATGTAGTCGCGGAAAAACGTGTCTTCGTGATCCGGTGTCTTGGCAAGCTCACCCTCCTCGGGGTTTGCTGCCGAGAGGATCAACGCACCATGCAGCGACAGCGCCAGCGTCGTCGTGAAGAACAGCGTGACGGCAAGCATATGCGCCGGGTTGTAGTGGAAGTGCAGATAGGCATAGCCTGTGTTGCTGACCCAATCGAGATGGCTGAAGATGCCGTACGGGAATCCGTGCCCCCACGCGCCCATCAGAAGCGGGCGGAAGATGACGAGCGTCACGTAGGCAAGGATCGCAAAGCTGAACGCGAAGGGCACGTGATAGCCCATGCCCAGCTTCCTGCAGATCTCGACCTCGCGCAGCGCCCAGCTGATGAAGGCGCCGGTCGCGCAGAAGGTGATGATCTGCCAAAGACCGCCTTCCATCAGGGGCGCCATGCCCAGACCATAGCTCAGGTCAGGGGGCGCAATGTTGATGAGCCAGGGGTTGAAGGTGCCCTGCTGCGAGGCGCCCCAAAAGATCAGAATGGTCCCTAACAGGGCAAAAAAGGCGGTCGTGACCCCGAAGAAACCCACGTAAAATGGACCCACCCAGAAGTCGAACAGATCGCCGCCGATCAGCGTCCCTCCGCGGACGCGATACTTTCGTTCGAAGGATAGCAAAGCCATCGTTCAATTCTCCGCGTTTGGCGGCGCGCCCGTTCGAAAGTCAGCGCCGTCGTCATTACAGTAAGGTTTGCCGCGGGCGGATCGGGACGCACTGTGATCCCGCCCGCAGCGATTTCAGGCCCCTTGCCGGGTCCTTTGGCTCAGCCGCCCGCCGCTTTCATCGCGGCTTGCTCGAACCAGTTGAAGTGCTCCGTGCTCAGCAGGACGAGATGGATCATCGCGGCCAAGAGGAACAGGAAGACGCCTTGTGCGACAAACACGCGGCGCGGATCAAAAATGAGCCAGATCTTGTAGAACTTTGCCATGTTTCAATCCTCAGAAAGCGAACCAGGGACGCCAGATGTACGTCGCCAAATGAGCAACGACAGCGACGGCTGAGAACAGCCATAGCCCGCTCATGTAGACGGAGTGCAACTCTTGCGCCTGTTCGTCTGTGAGACCTGTGAAAGACAGGTTTGAGTTATCAGCCATAAAGATTCCTCCGGAAGTTTATGCTGACGCCGCGCACCCCGCGGCCGGGTCCGTTGGGAGGCACGCCCCCCTCTGGCGCTGTCCACCCGTTTCCGGGCGCACAGTCTGTGGTCTCGACAGGCGCACTACAGTCGAGAAAGGCGATATGTCGGTCGGCGCGGATCACGCCGAAAAGATCATGGGCGTGATGATCCGAGCCTGGCTCCAGGCGCGGGCCACCGGCCCTTTGTCGGTCAGGCTCCGCGACTTCAGCGCGGCAAGAGCCCATGTTAGGGTCGCAAGCGGCAGGGTCGCGATAAAGATGATCGCGAAATAGACCATGAACTCGGTCCTTTCGCCTTTGCGCTTGGCCTGCGTGGATACGACGGGCGCATCGGTTGTCAGATCGGTCATTGAGCCTCTCCTGTTTCAAACGATCCGGCCAAGACCGGATCAAGGTTGCGCACGGTTTCAAGAACGACCCGCTCGGCCCCTTGATCGAGCGCGGCTTGCTCAGCGGCATCGCGCAAGGTCTTGGCAGCAGAAATGCGGGTCAGGATGGGATGCTGCGCGACAAGCCTGTCGAGCATCGCTTGCGCGTCTGCGTCCCACGGAAAATCACGGCGAAGGTTGGTCGGAGTCGCCTCGGCCGCATCCATCTCGGTTCCCAAGGGCAGGATATGGAAAAGCGCGTCAAAGAGGCCATTGCAGACCTCTTGGATCAAGTAAGTCGCGCCGGCATAGCCCATCATCGGCGTACCCGTCGCACGCCGGATCGCGGCACCCGGAAACGAGGCCGGAATGAAGGCTGGCGACGGTCCGTGGCCGCCCTTCTGCTCGGCCAGGTACATCTTTTCGTTGATCGAGCCCATGACAACCAATGGCCGGTGCTGACGCATCAGCGCACGGACTTCCTCGTTGTTGGTCTTGGCCCCCGCCACCCGCGCCACGGCAAAAGCGCAGGGCAGGCCCATGTCGGTCTCAAGAAACAGCCGGATCCCCCGCGCATAGGTCTCGTTCGCGACGATGCCAAAGCTGGCGGTTGCAAAGAAATCCTGCGTAACAGAACGCCACAGATCCCAAATAGGTTTGAGGGTCGAGTGCTTTTCCTTTGCGATGAAGGGTTCGGGGTCGAGGCCCAGCAAATCCCCCAGTGCGCGCAGGAATTTGGTGGTGCTCTCGACCCCTATCGGGGCTTGTAGATACGGCTTGGCAAGAAGCTCGCTCAACCCGCGCCCGAACTCGCGGTACATGCAGATATTCACATCCGCATTCACCAGATTCCTCATTTCAGCGACATGGGCGCCCAGCGGCATCACCATGTTCACTTCGGCTCCGATCCCCTCGACCAGCCTGCGGATCTCCGCGAGGTCAGAGGGCATGTTGAATGTCCCGTACATCGGCCCGAGAATGTTGACCCTTGGCTTCGCGCCCTCTTCGCGCTTGGCCTCCTTGGGCATCCGGCCCTTGGTCATCCCGAATTCGGTAAAGATCCACGTCATCGCGCGATCGGCCGCTTCCCACTGATCCTCGTCGATGGTGCGCGGCAGAAAACGCTGGATCGAGGTGCCCTGCGGCGTCACCCCGCCCCCGATCATCTCGGCGATCGAGCCTGTGACCACGACGCTCGGCAGCGCCGGATCAAGCGTATCCCAGGCCCGCTTCATCGCACCTTCGGTCCCGTCGCGGCCCAGTTCCTCCTCGCCCAAGCCAGTCACGACTATGGGCAACTCATGCGGCGGTAGTGCATCGGTGTAGTGCAGCACAGACGTCACCGGCAGGTTCTCGCACCCGACCGGGCCATCGATCACGACCTGCAGGCCCTTTACCGCGCAAAAGGCGTAGACCGCCCCCCAGTATCCACCTGCCCTGTCGTGATCCTGGATCAGCATGACACATGCCTCCCCAATGCAGAGACTGCGGGCAGATCGTGAAAGCGCGACGCGCCTGCATATGTTCCAAGGCAGCGCATCAAATCATCTCCGCCGCCTTCGCGGCACGCGCTTGTTTGTCGAGCTTTTTCTGATGCAGCGCACGAAAGTCCGGACGCAGGTTCGGCTGACCCTCCCAGATGCCGGCCGTATCATCCTCGCCCACGTCCTCGAAGAACGCGCGCATATGATCCATCCGGGATTTGTTGGCGATCGCCGCATTGACAACCTGCGCCAGGCTCCCCGCACCCGCAGGACCCATGAGTGGCCTGGCCGAGATCAGATTGGTGAAGTAGAGGCCAGGTATTCCCAGCTCCTTTGCTTTCTGGACAACCGGGGTTGTCCCAATGGCGAGGTCGGGCTTGATCGCCTCCATCGCAGCGCAGTCGTCTTCGAGCGAGGCACGGAAGACCACCTTCGCCCCATGCGCCTCGAGCCAGTCGCGATCTGCCTCGTTCCAGCGGGTCCTTGGACATGCGGTTCCAACGTAAGGTACCTCTGCCCCGCTCTCGATCAAAAGCCGGGCGACCAACAGCTCGCTGCCCTCATAGCCGCTCAGCGTGATCGTTCCGTTGACGCGCGCGCCTGACAGAGCCTCATGGATCGCGGGCAAGAATGCGTTCTGCGCCGCCGCGATCTTTTCGGCGGGCAGGTCAAACGCCTCTCCGATGGCCGCCAGCCAAGCGGCCGTGCCGTGCAGGCCGACGGGCGCC
>CAWUIQ010000006.1:0-115084 GCA_963922565.1 uncultured Rhodobacterales bacterium | reverse complement strand
CGGAGATGCGCCCAGGGAGAGAACAAATGACACGACTTTTGTTTCGCTTGAGCGCGGCCGCCGGCCTGAGTGCCGCTGCGGTGATGGCGCTCGCGCATGGTGACGTTACGCCTCAGCCCGTTGATACGGCGGGGCTGCCGGAGATGGGTGAGGAATGGCTGATCGAGAATCCGTACCGTGCGGCAGAGGTTGGCGAAGAGACCTGGCAACTCGCCGTTCAGATTGGCGCGTCTGCTTACAATCAGAACTGTGCCCGCTGTCATGGACTTGAGGTCGTGTCGGGAGGGCTTGCGCCCGACCTGCGCTTCCTCGAGGCCGAGGAATACGGCGACGAGTGGTACATGGAGCGATACCGCTACGGCTATACCCAGAACGGTATCACCAAGATGCCCGCCTTTGGCGATCTGCTTGGTCAGGAAGCGGCATGGGCCATCCGCACCTATATTGAAACGCGTCCCGACGATGTGGCGATGGAAGAGCTGACGCCGGAACTGCGCGCCCTTCGGGATGAACTGCAAGCCTATACAGAGGATGCAAGCGGGGCGGATGCTGACGCGCTCAAAGCCCGCCTGAGCGAGATTGCAGGCAGCATCGAAACGCTTTCGGGCGCGCCGGTCGCCGACAGCGTCGCGTACCGGGCTGCCGCTCTGATCGACGGCACGCCGGGCGGCTACAAAAACGCGGCTGAAACCTTGACCATTGGCCTGTCCGCCGCCCAATAATCGGGTCATGCGGCGGCGCTATTTCGTTTTCTCACTGATGGCTGGGCTGTCCCTTGCGGGGCAATCCCAGGCCGCTGACCCCTGCGCCGACTTTGTCCCACAACCGAAACCGCAGAATGCCAGCCGGGATATCGTCGGTCAGGAGCTTGATCAGATCATCGATCAGGGTTTCATGACCTTCGCCGTGTACGAGGATTACCCGCCTTACAGCTGGGAAGAGGCGGGCAATCCCCGAGGCGTCGATATCGAGATCGCCCGCATCATTGCCGGGGATCTGGGGGTCGAGCCGCGTTTCAACTTTGTCGCCGCGGCCGAGAATCTCGACGCGGATCTGCGCAACAACGTCTGGAGAGGGCCGATCGTCGGCGGTCGCGTATCAAACGTTATGATGCGCGTACCCTACGACAGCGCGTTCAAATGCCGGGCCGAGCAGGTTGTATTCACCGGTCAGTACCAGACCGAGACCATAGCGATCGCCTACAGCGAAGCAGCTTATCCGGAGGATAAGCCCGTCCCGGCCTATTTTCGGTTCGATACGGTCGCGGTCGAAAACGACTCGATCTCAGACTTCTATCTTTCGTCCTTCGCCGGCGGCCAGCTGAATTCAGGTGTGAAGCGCTTTGCAAACATGGAAGTCGCGATGGAGGCCCTTGCTGGGGGTGAGACGATGGCGGCCATGGGTCCGCTGGCGCAGCTTGAACATGGCACCGTCGATGGGGTGGGCGTGCATCAGCCGCCGCTGGCCGGTTTTGCGGTCAGTAAATGGACCTTGGGTGTCGGCATTAACTTCCGTTACCGTCCCCTTGCCTACGCGGTGGACGACGCGGTGCGCTATGCGCTCGAAGACGGGCGCATCGCGCAAGTGTTTTCCGACTACGGCCTGACATTTCAGCCGCCTGAAAGATAGCTCTAAGCCCTTGGTCGCATATACGTTTCATCGTAGGCTTGATTAACTGCATCCGATATGAGGAGGCCCCTTGAATGAAAATGTCCGACAGCCGGGTGATCAAGGCCGAACCAGAGCTTGTCTGGGCGGCTTTGCTGGACCCTGAGGTGTTGAAGGCTTGCGTTCCGGGTTGCCAGGAAATGACCGGCTCGCCCGAGGAAGGGTTCGAGGCAACCGTCGTTCAGAAGGTGGGGCCGGTGAAAGCCACCTTCAAAGGGGGCGTTCAGCTCAAGGATATGGATCGCCCGAACAGCCTGACGATCGAAGGTGAGGGCAAGGGGGGTGCTGCCGGATTCGCCAAAGGCGGCGCCGACGTGACCCTGTCTGCCCATGAGGATGGCACGCTTCTTTCCTACGATGTCGAGGCCAAGGTTGGCGGCAAGCTGGCCCAGCTGGGCAGCCGCATCATCGATGGTTTCGCCAAGAAGATGGCCGATCAGTTTTTTACGAACTTTCAGGAAGCCGTCGAAGGCCCGTCCGAAGACGTTGAGGGCGAGCCATCCGACGAAGACGAAACCAAACAGAAAAAAGGCTGGTTCAAACGCCTGGTGACCAGCTGACGGGACCTTAGGGAGGAAGAGGATGACCAAAGTATCAATGACCGTGAACGGCAAGGCCGTTTCCGGTGAAGTGGAAGGCCGCACGCTGCTGTCGAGCTTTCTGCGTGACGATCTGCATCTGACCGGTACCCATGTTGGGTGCGACACGTCGCAATGCGGCGCATGTGTCGTTCATGTCGATGGTCAGGCGGTCAAGGCATGCACCATGCTCGCCGCTGAGGCTGATGGTTCAGAGGTCGCCACGATTGAAGGTATGGCGAATGCCGATGGTTCGCTCAGCGTGATCCAGCAGGCATTTCAGGACCATCACGGTCTGCAATGCGGGTTCTGCACCCCCGGCATGGTGATGTCGGCGGCGGCTCTTTTGAAAGAGAACCCCAAGCCGACCGAGGCGGAGGTGCGCGAATATCTCGAAGGCAACCTTTGCCGCTGCACGGGTTATCACAACATCGTCAAGGCCATCATGGCCGCGTCCGGTCAAGACGTCGCGATCGCTGCAGAATAACAGGGACGGCAGGCAGCTTGCCTGCTGCAGGAGACAACGGCGCATGGCTATTCTGCCGCGCCAGACAGGGAGGAATAGATGCCAAAGGACAGTGGTATCGGCGCAAGCTCAAAGCGGCGCGAAGACGTAAGGTTCCTGACCGGGGCCGGAAATTACACGGACGACATCAACATCACGGGTCAGGCGCATGTCTATTTCCTGCGCTCTGACATCGCCCATGGAACGATCAACGCGATCAACACCGGCGCTGCGGCGGGTATGCCGGGCGTGGTCAAGATCTTTACCGGCGCTGACTTTGAGGGTGTCGGCGGGTTGCCCTGCGGTTGGCAGGTCACCGATAAGCATGGCCAGCCCATGCAGGAACCGGCCCATCCGGTTATTGCCCAGGGCAAGGTGCGTCACGTAGGCGAGATCGTCGCTGCGGTTGTGGCCGATACGTTGGAACAGGCCCGCGACGCGGCCGAGGCGATCGAGCTTGATATCTCGGAATTGCCGGCCGTCGTGGACATGAAGGCGGCTCTGGCCGATGGCGCAACCAAGGTCCACGACGATCTGACGTCGAACCTTTGCTACGACTGGGGTTTTGTCGAAGAGAACAAGGCGGCGACCGATGCTGCGTTCGAGGCGGCGGCCCATGTCACAAAGCTGGAGTTGGTGAACAACCGTCTCGTCGCCAACCCGATGGAACCACGCGTCGCGGTCGGCGATTACAGCCGGGCCGGTGACGAGCACACGCTCTATACGACATCGCAGAATCCGCACGTCATTCGTCTGCTGATGGGCGCATTCGTTCTGGGCATTCCAGAACACAAGTTGCGTGTCGTCGCACCCGATGTGGGCGGCGGGTTCGGCACCAAGATCTTCCACTATGCCGAAGAGGCGTTCTGCACCTTTGCAGCCAAGGCCTGCAATCGCCCAGTGAAATGGACATCCAGCCGGTCAGAGGCGTTCATGTCCGACGCGCACGGTCGCGACCATGTCACAACCATCGAACTGGCGCTGGACGCGGACAACAACTTTACCGCACTCCGGACCGAGACCTTCGCGAATATGGGTGCGTATCTGTCCACCTTCGCGCCGTCCGTGCCGACATGGCTGCACGGAACGTTGATGGCCGGGAACTACAAGACCCCGCTGATCTACGTGAACGTCAAGGCGGTCTTTACCAACACCGTCCCCGTAGACGCCTATCGCGGCGCCGGCCGCCCCGAGGCCACGTTCCAGCTGGAGCGTGTCATCGACAAGGCCGCGCGTGAGCTCGGTGTCGATCCGGTGGCCCTGCGCCGCCAGAACTTCGTGACCGAGTTTCCCTATGCGACGCCGGTCGCGGTGGAATACGACACGGGCGACTATGTTGCGACGATGGACAAGCTGGAAGAGATCGGTGATTTCGCGGGCTTTGCCGCACGCCGTGCTGCCAGCGAGGCCAACGGCAAGCTGCGTGGCCTTGGTGTGAACTGCTATATCGAGGCATGCGGCATCGCGCCGTCGAACCTCGTCGGTCAGCTTGGTGCCCGCGCCGGTCTTTATGACGCGGCAACCGTGCGGGTGAACGCGACCGGTTCGATCAGCGTCATGGTCGGTGCCCATAGCCACGGACAGGGGCACGAGACATCGTTCCCGCAGGTCGTGGCCGAAATGCTGGGTATCGATGAGAGCATGATCGATATCGTTCACGGCGACAGTTCCAAGATCCCGTTCGGCATGGGCACCTATGGCTCACGCTCGATCGCGGTCTGTGGATCTGCGATGGTCCGGGCGACCGAAAAGATCATCAACAAGACCAAGAAGATCGCCGCCCACCTGCTCGAAGCCGCCGAGGCGGATATCGAACTCAAGGATGGTCAGTTCACTGTTGCGGGCACCGACAAGTCGGTCGCCTGGGGCGATGTAACCCTTGCTGCATACGTGCCGCACAACTACCCGCTCGAGGATATTGAGCCGGGCCTCGAAGAGACGGCGTTCTACGATCCGGCGAACTTTACCTATCCGGCGGGGGCCTATGCTTGCGAGGTCGAGGTCGACCCCGAGACCGGCAAGGTGACGATCGAGCGTTTCTCGGCCGCCGACGACTTTGGTAACGTCATCAACCCGATGATCGTATCCGGGCAGGTCCATGGTGGTCTGGCGCAGGGTATCGGGCAGGCATTGCTGGAAAACTGCGCCTATGATGAGAACGGCCAGCTGCTGAGCGCGTCATACATGGACTATGCGATGCCGCGTGCGGATGATGTGCCGTTCTACGAGGTCGACCATTCCTGCCAGACCCCCTGCACCCACAACCCGCTGGGCGTGAAAGGGTGTGGCGAGGCCGGTGCGATCGGGTCGCCGCCCTCTGTGATCAACGCTGTGATCGATGCGCTGCAATCGGCTGGTCATCAGGTCGACCACATCGATATGCCAGCGACGCCCGCGCGCGTCTGGGCCGCGATGAACGGGTGATGGAAAGGGCGGGGGGCGATCAGCCCCTCAGCCCCAAAAGATGTTTTTGGCCAGAACTAGCGAGAAAGCGAATTCGGCCAGAGGAGGACTGAGATGTACAATTTCGAATTCGAGAAGCCCTCGACGGTGTCCGATGCGGTGGCGGCACTTGCCACCGACGAGGCGCAGCCGCTGGGTGGTGGACAAACCCTGATCCCGACGCTGAAGCAGCGACTGGCGAGCCCGTCGAAGCTGGTGAGCATGACAGGCATTGCCGACATGAAGGGTGTCTGCAAGATGGATGACGGCCGCGTGTCAGTCGGTGGTGCGACGACCCATGCGACGGTAGCGGCGGAGGCGGCCGCGCATTATCCGGGCCTCGCTGGCCTCGCGTCGCATATCGGCGACCCGGCCGTGCGCAACCGTGGTACGATCGGCGGTTCCTTGGCCAACAACGATCCGGCGGCCTGCTATCCTGCGGCTGTCCTCGGATCCGGGGCGACTGTCGTGACAAACACGCGCGAGATCGCGGCTGATGACTATTTCCAGGGCATGTTCAGCACCGCCCTGAATGAGGGTGAGATCATCACGGAGGTGCGTTTCCCGGTCCCGGAGAAATCGAACTACCAAAAGTTCGTCCAACCCGCGTCGCGTTTTGCACTGGTCGGTGTGTTCGTCGCTAAGTTCGCGGATGGTGTCCGCGTCGCAGTGACCGGCGCGTCCGAGGAGGGTGTTTTCCGGTGGAGCGAAGCAGAAGCCGCGTTGTCATCGAGCTTTTCTGCGACGGCGCTTGAAGGTCTGAGCCTGTCAGCCGATGGCATGATTGGCGACCTGCACGGCACGCCCCAGTACCGCGCGCACATCGTCGGTGTCATGGCAAAGCGGGCCGTAGCCGCTGCGGCATAAAGGTCACGCGCAACCCTTTTGGAAAGCCCCGCCCAGAATGCGGGGCTTTCCGCCTATTTGATCACCATCAAATCACGACTCGGTTTTTCTATGTTAAGTTGTCCTCCGTCAGAGGAGGAAGAGACATGACCGACACGCACCTTGCGCAGCCTGATACCATGGAGCGCGCGGAGATCGCCGCCGCCGATTGGATCCGAGAATGGCAGCGCATCGGGACTGACGCTGTGCCTTGGATGCAGCTTGGTCCATTCGCGCCGGTATGGGCCATGGGGAGTGGCTGGCTGGCCTTTGTCGCGCGCAGTATGAGAGAGGATGGAACCTATCCGACTGCATTCTGGACGGCCGGATATCCTGCAGAAATGCAAGCTCTGCAGGCCCGGATGCTAAGTCAGGCGGGCGCATGGCCCACCGACGTAGACGTCGAGGAAATCGATATAGAAGAGGATGACAACCTGATCTGCGTCTAGATCAAAGTCCTTAAATCACCTGTATTATCGATGACAGTGATCCGTCGGATGGCAGGCAGCTTCAAAAGCGCTGCCATCCGATCCATCGGCATCATGGTGGCAGCCGTCGAGATGCCGTCGGCCAGTGCTGCATTCGACGCTTCGACCGTGACGGTCGACCAGATGGGCTTTGTGCGCGGGTGCAGTATGTGCCCGGAATTGCCCAAGGTCATCGCGCCGGGGCTGGATGTCGCAAGCGCGCCATCCGTCAGCGTCTGGTATCCAATCAGACCGTGAACCGGATCCGACAGACCAATGCGCCAGGGGCCACCTTGCCCATGGTATTCCCCGATATTGACCAAAGTCCGGGTCGCGCCGTGCCTGCGAAGCGCGGCGCTTACCAAGTCGGTGGCATAGCCCTGCGCGATACCGTTAAAGGTGAGTGCCTGCCCGGGGCCAAGCCTGATGAAATCCGGATCGAATGAGACGCGGCGCCAATCGACCAAGTCAGGGTCGGCGGCCATTCCATTGGCCGTGGAAAGCCAAAGCGTCTGAATTGACGGATCAAAGAGCCCATCGCTCTGGCGGAAGCATTCATCGGCGATGTGAAACAGGGCCAGAAACTCGCTCGACGGCAGCCGCAATTCGCCCGCGGTGTTGAGGCGGACGAGATCGGACGACGGAAGGTAGAGGGAAAAGAGTGCTTCAATTCTTTGAATAGTGGCACGCGCCTCTTCGATCGCTGCCGTAGCACGTTCGGGAGAAGCCAGCAGAGAGATCTCTACATCGGCGCCGAGCGCTTGCCCCTGCCATCGATGCGTCGTCGCGCCCAAGGCTGGTGTTGCCGCCATCGCTGCGGCGATGCTGAGGAAACGCCGCCGCTGCATCATTCGGCTGCCGTCCTGTGGCCATTGCGGCGGGTTTCGCGGGCGCGCAGGATCAAAGGCACGCATTGGGCCTCGTCATCATGGATGGTGACGCAGTCGAGACATTGGAAGCATTCCGAATACTGGATCTTGCCCGAACGTTCGATTGCGCCGTACTTGCATTTGACCTTGCAAAGCTGGCAAGGCGAGCCGCACTCCTCCCGCCGGTCAATCCAGTCGCGGCCGCGCACCAGCCCGCCAATGGCCATCACCGCGCCTAAAGGGCAGACATAGCGGCAGAACCCTTTGAACAGGACCATCGAAAGCAAAAGCAGGCCCGCGGCATAGGCCACGTAGTACCATTCGCGGATGAAGAACGTCGTGATCGCGGTTTTGAAGGGTTCGACTTCGACCGCCTTGTCCAGCCTCGCAGGGGCCGTGAACATGATGGCGACCAGTGCGAAGAGCACCACGTATTTTACCCATTTGAGGCGCCGATCCCAGATCCCGGAGGGTTCGATCTGCGGGATATGAAAGAACCGGGCGACGTGGTGCGCGAATTCCTGCATGGCGCCGAACGGACACAGCCAGCCGCAAAAGAGACCGCGACCCCAGAGCACGAAGCCAACTATCGTGACGCCCCAGATCACGAGTGAGAACGGGTCATAAAGCAGGAACGCATAGGATCCGCCGTCGATCGCCGTGCGCGCGACGCCCAGCGGCGTAACGACAGACAGCTGCCCTTGCCCCCACCACCCGATGAAGCCGGTAACGAAGGCAAGGATGCCGAGGCGAATGGGCGTGAACTGGGGGTGCCCGGCAAGCCGGTTGAGATTGGGGCCGAGAAGGATCAGCAAGAGCGCCAGAAACAGGCTGAGGACAATCAGGTCATTGGCCCGGTTTCGTAGCGCCTCCAGCCAGGGCGGGGCGGGTTTGACGACTTCCGGCCTGAGGTAGAACCGTTCATCCGTCACGTGGTTGGCTTCCAGCGTGACCGACCCAAGCTCGGGCTGAAAGACGCCATGTTCGCGGATCGCCTTGATCTGCATCGTCCATTCCTGCGTCGGGTCGAATCCCAGCCGCCGGTCGGTACGCAGGATCAGCGCCGTGCCAAAATCGACCGCCTCGTGCAGGGCATCGGGGACGTCGTCGTTAAGCTCGATCAGCAGATCGGCATCGCGCAGCGCGACGGGAAAGCCACCTTGTTCCGCGCTCACCCAATCGGGCGCGGTGTTGCGAATGAACTCTTCAGAGACAAGACCGTGCCGACCCGTTTCGACCACAAGGATCGGTTCGTCGGAGGTTGAGATCGACAGAAACTCCTGAAGTTCGGCAAACCCGTCTTCGGACAGGACAGCACGCGCTATCGAGGGCGGCCCAAGGTCGACCACCCACAGATCCAGATATGTGCCTTCGGGATCGTCCTGCGCCTCGGGGTCATCGGTTTCCCAGAGCGTTCCGGCGAACGCCTCGTTCATCTGGGCGTTCTTGACCTCAAGCCGGGTCACGAGGCCGGTTTCGACGAGCTTGTCCCATGTCAGATCCTCGACATAGTCGGGGTTGGGATAGGCAGGCGGGCCGGTACTAACGCCCTGCATCTTTTCGCGGGCAACCTTGATCGTCGCGGCAAGGATCGATTCATGGGCGATCCGAACCGATGCCGTGGCCTTGGTCACCCCGTCCAGATAGACCAGCGCACTACCGTCTGAACCCTCGCCATATGGCGTGCCCACCACAAGCGTGTCCGAGATGCTGTGGCCCCGGTATTGTTCGAAGAAGGCGTGGAATGCCGCCTCGCCCAGCCCCGAGACAAAGATCGGTTCGTTGTGCGAGACCAGCTTGACGTCCAGAAAGCGGCCATCGCGGTCGAGGATGACCAGCAAGTTGATCGGAGCGCCCGAAAAGCCGGGCAGGGGGGCCATCGGTTCGGTTTCGAAGACATAACCGGCTGGCGCGCCCCCGGAATTCAGCAGTTCCCAAACGCCGTCTTCGCTGACCTGTTCGCCCAGGGCCATGGGAGCAACGATGAAGGGTTCGATGTCGTCACGACCCAAGGGTTCGGCCAAGGCCGCCACAACCCCTCCGATCCACCACAGCATCGCTGCGAGGATGCGCAACACAATCGTCCTCCCGTTCATGGGCCGAGCGTAGGCGTCTGCGGAGGGCCGCCAAATTCGACCAAGGTCTAACAGATGAGTCAGATCGTGATCCGCAATTCATCCGCGCCGAACAGGCGCACGTCGGCCATATCGAATGTCAGGCCGATGGTTTCGTCTTCCTGAATGCCTGAACCACCCGCGATGCGGACGTTCACGGGTTCATCATGTCCGGGTATGTCGACATAGGCAAAACTGTCGCCCCCGAGATGCTCTGCAACGCCGACGGTTCCCTTCAGGATCCCGTCCTTCGGCGCGCAGATGGTGATATGTTCGGGTCTGACCCCGAAATACCGTGGATCGCCCTGCAAGCCGTCGATCGCGACACGGCTCCCATCGGCCAGCGTCACGCCTCCGGCGGTTGGCTGGCAACCGATGATGTTCATCTTGGGTGAGCCGATGAACGTGGCCACGAACAGGTTGGACGGGTTTCGGTAGAGTTCGAGCGGCGCGCCCTCTTGCTGGATCACGCCGGCGTTGAAGACGACGATCCGGTCGGCCAGCGTCATCGCCTCGACCTGGTCATGGGTGACGTAGATCATCGTCTTACCAAGCCGCTTGTGCAGGCGCGCAATCTCGATCCGCATTTGTACGCGCAAGGCGGCGTCGAGGTTGGAAAGTGGCTCGTCAAAGAGGAAAGCCGCTGGTTCCCGCACAATGGCGCGGCCGATGGCCACCCGTTGGCGCTGACCGCCCGACATTTCCTTGGGTTTGCGATCCATGAGCGGACCCAGTTGCAGGATGTCCGCGGCCCGGTCGACGGCCGCATCGATACCGGACTTATCCGTGCCGCCGACCTTCAGGCCAAACCCCATATTTTCGCGGACTGTCATGTGGGGATAGAGAGCGTAGGACTGGAACACCATCGCCAGACCCCGTTCAGCAGCGCCAAGATGGCTGACATCATTACCTTCGATTTCAATATGGCCCGACGTGATCTCCTCGAGACCCGAGATCAGCCGCAACATCGTGGATTTTCCGCATCCCGAAGGGCCGACGAAGACGACGAATTCCCCCTCCTGAATGTCGAGGTCGACCCCCTTGATAACGTGAACGGCACCAAAGAATTTGTGAATGTCGTTGAGCTTTATCTCACCCATTCCGGTCACTCCTCCCCCAGCTCCTGCAAGCCCCATGCGAGCCAGATCGCCGCGGTCCAGGAAAATGTGCCGCCGCCGCAGCCCTGGCCGTCGATGGGGCTGAAGTATTCGGCAAAGCCACCTGTCTTCATCAACTTTGCGGTGTCTGATCTGATCCTGCTGGCCCATATCTGTTCACCGCTTTCGGCAAAGCCCTTGGCGATCATGTAGTTGACCATGGCCCACGCCGGGCCGCGCCAGTACCGCACTTGATCAAATTGCGGGCTGCGCGGATCGAAGCTTGGAACCAGATAAGTCACGTGTTTTGCGATGTCAGCCAGCGTGTCTGTCAGCGCATCTTTGTGCGTGGTCACGCCAGCATAAAGCGGCAGGAACGAGGCCGAGGTGACGCCATCCGCCTGTTGGCCGCTGCGCAGATCCAAGGTGACGTAGCCTTTAGCGTCATCATTCCACAGCCGCTCCATTCCGGCCTCTAGCCGTGCGACCCGTTCCGCGACGTGTTCAGTCGGCCGGCCTGCTCTCTCGAGCATGGATTTGAGCGATTTCTCGGCCCGCAGCAGGATCGACGTGATCCCCGGATCAGCCACGCAGAACGGGCATTCAGCAGCAATTTTGCGCTGGTCCCAGCCACAGGCGCTGCCGAACTGGACAAGGGCAAGGTACCGGTCGTAATCGGCTTTCTTGGGCCGCATCTCACTGTCGATCAGGGATGTGTCACGGCGTGTGTATTCACCAACATTCGACACATCGATCGCATCGCCGGGTCGGTCCCAGTCGGGCAGGTTGTCCCTGCCGCTTTCCCAAGGATGGGTCACCGCGATGACGCCCAGCCCTTCGGGGTCCCGTGCGTCGTGGAACCATTGGTGCCATCGGTCGAGCGCCTCGATGAATCCCGTCGCGCGCGCAGGGTCCTGGCGTCCCAGCTCTTCTATCACGATCGCTGCGACCGGGGGCTGGGTGATGCCAGAGCTTGGGATTGGTCCGTTATTCGCGTTCCAGACCGAGGGGCCGGGAAAATACGTGGGTTCGTCCACGCGGAAAACGATGTGAGGCACCATGCCGTCAGGCCATTGCGCCTCGAACAAGGTGTCAAGCTCTTGCCACGCCCGCTCACGATCAAAGGTGGCAAAGCCAAGGGCTACAAAGACGGAATCCCAATTCCATTGATATGGGTAGAGCCCCGCGGTCGGGACGGTATAGCCGCCACGGTCGTTTTCGCGCAGGATCTGGCGTGCTTTTTCGTTGAGATCTTCCATATCAGCCTTTCACCGATCCGGCCGTAAGACCGGTCACGAGGAACCGTTCGAACCACAAGAAAATCGCGAGCACAGGCAGGGTCACGATGACGGCCCCGGCCATGAGGTGCTGGCGCGGCACTTCGGACGAATTGAGTGAGACGACAGCCCGCGGCAGCGTGAAAATCTCGGGGCTGTCGAGGAACATGAACGCGAACAGGAACTCGTTCCACGCGATCATGAAAACGTAGAGTGCGACAGAGGCGATGGCGGGCAGCGACAGCGGCAGCGTGATCTTCCAGATCACGGCGAGCCGCGAACACCCATCCATCATGCCCGCCTCTTCCAATTCGGCGGGCAGCCCCCGGAAATAGCCCTGCAGCATGTAGAGCGCGACGGGGATTGTCGTTGCCGGATAGATGATCACCAGGCCAAGTAGGCTGTCCCGCAATCCAAGCTGGCTGAAGACCGCGTAGAGCGGGATCACCAGAACAATGGCGGGCACCATGTAGATCAGCAGGATCGAGCGTGAGAACGTTTGCCGCCCCGGGAATTTGAGGCGCGAGATCGCGTAAGCTCCGGGTATCGACGCGGCTAGCGTCAGCAGCACCGTCACCACCGAGACCAGGGTTGAAACAAGGATGTACCGCCCAAAATCGAACGTCGTGAAAAGTTCGATGTACGAGCTGAAGAGTTCGACAAAGCCCTGGCTGATATTGATCGAGTAATCGAGCGGGTTCTGCAGCAGTTCCGCCTGCTTTTTGAAGCTCGTCATCAGCATTGCGTAGAAGGGCAGCAGCACGATCGTCGTGAAAAAGACAAAGCCAAGACCCTTGAGCGCGCGACCCAGCACCTCTTCGCTGCGATATCGGTTGAGTGTCCGCCAATCGCGCTTGTGGAAGGCCAGTGCGACCGCCCCGACCGTCAGCACACTAAGGGCGATGAGGACCAAAAGGGCAGTGAGGGGCCGCGTGCCGAATGAGATGCCAAGCGGTGCGACGAAGGTGAGTAACAGCGTGACGATGACGTAGGCCCCACCACCGATGATCCAGCGCCCCGTCAGATCATTTCGGATCTGGTCAGCCATCAGCCAGCCGAACGCACCCGCGATCCCGGCCAGCGTTGAGGCGATCGATGTCATGGCCGCCTCGGTCCCGAAGACCAAGGTGATGCTGACCCCAAAGACGACCGAGACAACGAAGCCCCATATGGCACCGAGCGCTGTGGCGAGAATGATACCGCGTTGCATCACATACCCTCCTCTTTCGGCACGAACTTGAAGTAGAACCAGACGAAGATCGCGAGCATGAAGAAGATGACGACGGCCACCGCAGCGCCGGCGCCGAGGTTGGAAAGCGCAAAGGCCTGTTCATAGACGTTAACCGTGAGAGTCCGCGTGCCTGATGCGCCCCCCGTCAACAGGAAGATGTCGTCGAACTTGTTAAAGGTCCAAATGAAGCGCAGCAGGAACAGCGTCGAGATGATCCCGATAAGCTGCGGTAACGAGATATACCAGAAGGTTTGAAACGGCGTGGCGCCATCCATCTCGGCAGCCTCGTTCAGATCGGCCGACAGCGATTGCATGCGGGCGAGGATGAACAGGAACGCCAAGGGAAAATAGCGCCATGCCTCGAATGCGATCACGGTCCATAATGCGATGCCGCGTGTTCCAAGGAAGTTGATTGTCTCGCTTGTGACCCCGGTGTTCAGCAAAATGGCATTCACGGTTCCGGAAAACGGATCGAGCAGGAATATCCACGTGAACGCGACTGCAATGACCGGCGAGACGTAAGGGAACAAGAACAGTCCGCGCAGCAAGGACCGGCCCGGGAACGCCGTCATCAAGAGCTGCGCGGCAAACAGCCCCAGGATCAGCGCGCCCCCGGTACCACCGATCGTGTAGACGATCGAAACCCAGAGAACCCCCCAGAATTCGGATGCGTCAAACACCCTTCGGAAGTTGTCGAGCGTAAATTCGAGACTGGTCAGAACGTTCTGCGATCGGCCGCTCACGATCACCTCGGTATCTCTTGGTGCCGCGCCGGCATAGTCGGCAGTCGCTTCGAGCACGCCCTTGATCCGGATCCGCTGGCGCGGTTCCAGCGTGCCCAGATCACAGCGGATCGTGCTGTCATCCACGATGCAGGGCTCCTCGATGCTCACGATCTTCAAACCTTCCGGGACACTGTCGGTGAGCACGGCCTCGAAGACCGGCTCTTGGGGCGAGCTCGACCTGATCTGGTACTCGATATTGAACTGATCACCGGGCCGCGCGACGTCGCCGCTGGCGCGCTCCCTCACCAGGGCTTTGGCGGCCCGAAGGTCCGCAAGCTCCACCGGTTTGACCGAAATCCAGAAGTTGGCGAAGACGGGGATCATCACGATCAGCAAGACGGCGATCACCGTTGGCGCCAGCATCCCGAAGGCGAGCCGCATTTCCCGCCGCTCGATGGGGCCAATCCGCTTTCGCGCGGCTTCAAGCTCTTCAGCCGTTGCTTTTGCCATTGATCCCTCCCTGCGCCGGTGGGCCGCTCGACGCCCGTGTTTTCAGTCGGACGGGCAGGCTGACGGTTCTCACCGGTGCATCGATATTTGCCTTTCTGGCGAGGAACGTTTCGGCCAGCTGCTGGCCAATGCCCTTCGGGTCTACCGCGACGGATGTGAGCGGTGGCACCCACAGCCGCGAGTCCTCGATATCGTCAAAGCCCACGACCGAGACGTCCTTGCCCACCTCCAAACCCAGCTCGGCAAAGCCCAGCGTGGCCCCGGCCGCCACGACATCGCAATTGCAGATAAAGCCGGTGACGTCCGGGTGCTCTCGATGCAGATCGATGGCGGCCTGTTTGGCCGCGGTCTTGGTCTCATCGCATTTGCGTACGATCGGGTTGTTGTATTTTGCGCCGATCAGAGCAGTGACATAGCCGCCAATGCGCTGGTCCAGCGTGGCATTTTCCAATTCGCCGCCCAAGAAAGCGATCCGTTGGTGCCCAAGCTCGATGAGATGCTTGGTGGCGAGATTGGTTCCATAGGCTGAATCGATTCCGACGTGATCGAAAACCTGGTCTGCAAACTGCCGCAGCAGCGTAACGGTGATGGGGCTGTTGGCCATCACCCAATCGACCGTGTCCTGAGACGTTCCGATCGCCGGAACCCAGAGCAGGCCGCCCAGCCCCCCACCGATCATGGTATGCAGATATCGTTCCTGCCGCGCCGGGTCGTCCTGGCTGTCGAGGACATAGACAAGATATCCGTGCTCTTCGAGCGACTCGTTCACGCCGCCCACCACCTCGGCATTGAAGGGGTTGCCGATCTTGTTGATCAGCAGGCCAATATCCCGGCTTTGCCCCGATCGCATGGCCGAGGCCCGCCGGTCCTGAACGTAATTCACGGTCTTTGCGGCTTGCAGGACTTTGCGCCGCGTTTCCTCTGAGATGCGACCGCTGCCGCGCAGGACCTGGCTCACCGTCGATGTCGACACACCTGCCGCCCGTGCAACCGTTCTTATGGTCGGGCGCCCGCTCATCCTGAGACTCGCTCTTTGTAGGCGGCGTTTGTATCGCCATAGCCAGCCTCCGCGCGAGCGGTTCCATTCGTTTGCCCCGATGCACAGCGGTCGCGAAATGAACGGATGCTCTGGTCAGCGGGCCAACCGGCCATTCCATAGGCTATTGCGGTGGTGTCGAATGCAGTTAACACGCAATCCTCCCAAAATGCGTGTTTTGATGTAACGTTACATCATATACTCATGTCAATGATTTTGATTTTATCAACTGTCTGCGTACTGATCCAATTTGGTAAAAGCCTGAATTTTCTTGACTTGATATAACGTTATATCGAACATTCGAGTAAGTGTTGCCCCCTGACGCGATTCTGGCGCTCTGATTGGCGACACAGAATTAGGGAGGAACAACATGCTGAAGCGGCTAAGCACCGTCGCTGCGGGAGCCATCATTGCAGCCAATGCAGCCTGGTCAGACACGATCACATTCTGGACACCGGAAGAACAGCCCGAGCGGCTGGCTATTCAGGAAGAGATGGCGGCGGCGTTCAAGGCAAAGACGGGCCACGATGTCGAAGTGATCCCGGTTACCGAAAAGGAACTGGGAACAAGGATGACGGCGGCCTTCGCTGCCGGCGATCTGCCCGACGTGGTATACCATTCGATCCAGTATGTTCAGCCATGGGCCGAGGCCGGGATCCTCGACACATTTGCAGCGACAGAAGTGATCGAAAACCTTGGAGTCGACACGTTCGCGCCCGGACCGATGAACATCGCCTCTGTCGGTGATGGGGAATGGTCGACGGTGCCGGTCGACGGATGGACGCAGATGGTCGTCTATCGGAAGGACCTGTTCGAAGAAAAAGGTTTGGCGGCCCCAACTACGTTCGAGGCCATCAAGGCGGCGATTGACGCATTGCACAATCCGCCAGAGATGTTCGCGTTTACGACGGCCACAAAAATCGATGAGACGTACATGATGCAGGTGCTTGAGCATCTGCTGCTCGCCAACGGCTACTCACCGGTAGGTGATGCGAGCGACCAGAAGCTGAAGGAAACGCTTGAGCTTTTCAAGGCGACCGCCGACGCATCGCCGGATGGGGAGCTCTACTGGAAGCAGTCGCGGGAGCTGTATTTCGCAGGCAAGACTGCGATGATCATCTGGTCGCCGTTCATCATGGATGAATTGGCCGGCTTGCGGGACAGTGCGCCGCCAACGATCAACGACGATCCGATGTCTCGCGAATTGGCGGGCAAGACCGGGTTCGTGACACAGATCGCTGGCCCCTCGAACCCGGACGGGGCGGGGTATGCCGACATTCGTTATATGGGCGTCACCACGGATGCCGATACCGATGCAGCCATCGAGTTCGTAAACTTCGTTATGGACGAAGGCTATGGGTACATCCTGCGTATCGCGCCTGAGGGCAAGTTCCCGGTTCGCCGCGGTACGGCGGACGATCCTGAAAAGTTCGTGGCTGAGTGGGCCTCGTTGCCAGTCGGTGTCGATCGCAAGGCGCCGCTGGCAGACATTTACCCGCAGGATGTGATTGACAACATCGTTGCAGGTTTGGCCACAGGCGACCGCTGGGGCCTCAAGGAAAACGAGCTCAATCGCGCCTCAAAGATCGTGTCGAGCCTCGTCTACAACCGGATCATCCGCGAATACATCGACGATCAAATCTCGCTTGATGACGCCGTTGCGGCCATCAAGGACGAGGTTGCGAAAATCGAATAGCGGCGTTCAAGCCGAATGAGAACGCGGGCCCTGTGCCCGCGTTTTTTTGGGAAGATGTGTTGGGGGCGGCCGCAGTTATCGGATCATGCTTCCGCTCTTCCGAATTAGCAGCGCCTAGCGTTGCGCGCTGGCCAACGCCGCCCCTTCTACAAGGCTGCTCAGCTTGGCATATGCGATGTCCGGATCCACTGATCCAAAGCCCGCGAACGTACCGAAACCGCAATCACTGCCTGCGATGACGCGGTCGGCGCCCACGATATCGACGAACCGTTCGATCCGTTGGGCGACAAGCCGTGGATGTTCGACAAAGTTGGTCGTCGTATCGACGACGCCCGGTACCAACACCTTGTCATCCGGGATCTCTGACTTCCGTTCCTGAAAGACCTCCCACTCATGCGCGTGGCGCGGGTTGGATGTCTCGAACAGGACATAGCGCGATTTGGTCGCCATCAGGGTACCAAAGACCTGATCCATGGGTATGTCGCAGCAATGGGGTCCTTCGTAATTCCCCCAGCAGATATGAACCCTGACCTTGTCCTTAGGCACGTTTTCAAGGGCATGGTTCAGGGCCTCGACATGCATCGCGGCCACTTTGAGGAATTCGTCGTCACTGAGATCCGCAAAGAGCATATGGCGCGAAAGCGCCAGATCCGGGCAATCGAGTTGGAGGTCGAGCCCGGCGGCGACAATGGTTTCGTATTCCGTCTTCATCGCATCGGCCAGGGCAGCAAGGTAGGCCTCACGCGTCGGGTAATGCTCGTTCTGGAGGAAAAGCGAAATAACACCCGGCGATGCCGCATTCATAAAGCCCCGATCCGTGCCGTGTTCGGCCATCGCCGACTTCAGGTTGGCAATGTCTTTTTCTAGCTCATCCTGGCCCTTGGATTTCACTTCACCCGTACACATCGGCCGCGCGTATTTCGGGGTGCCACCATCGTCGGCGAGCCGCTTCAAAAAGTTCGGAAACATCTTGAGGTCAGCAGGTGGGTTGCGCGGGCTGTCGCCGGAAAAGCCGGTATAGCGGTCTTTGACATATGTCGCGTAGGAGATTTTCGAGGTCTCACCGTCGCTAACCACATCGATGCCAGCCTCACGTTGCCGTCTGACTGTTTCGGAAACGGCTGAAGTCATGCAGGTGTCGAATTCATCGGGGTCGTAGGCCTCGGATCTTTCACGGGCAAAGATGTAATCAACGACGGTCTGGCTGCGTGGAAGGGAGCCAACATGGGTAGTAAGTATCTTGGTCATTCGGTGCCTTGGTCAATTAAATTGCTTTGGTCCAGGTCGCGCCTGACGCAAGCGCAAGGTTTTCGATCATATCGTCGAGCATTCTGGTTCGGTGTTGCGCCAAATCGCCTGCGCTGACGATGCCGAGCGGCAACTTCTCTGCTTTCATATGCACCTCCCCTGCGTCTGCCCGTCAACCTGTCTTGAGCCGGATCTGCTTCCAGATGGCCGTCTCGTCGAACAGCGTGTATTCGCGGCGCAGGCCCCTTGGCCCGAACTCTGCATGTGAAATGCCCAGTACATAGACCTCGGCGCCGGTGGGCTGCCCAAAGCTACCCCAGCCATCGTGCTTGCCCCAGAGGCTCCACCGTATCGCGGCCCGTGGCGGCATCATCGGATCGTCTTGGCCGATCTGGTGGTGGATCGTGAAAGCGGCATCGGGAAAGCTTGCCCGCAGACCCATCCAGAACCGATCAACAGCGTCGTGGGAATACCCGGTGGAGCCGCCGGGATACTCTGACTGAACCGCGCGGTCGTAATTGTGGGGTATGGCCGCCATATCGGCACCCATGATCCGCGTCAGTATATCGGCGTAGCGCTGACCCCATTCGTTGTCGTTACCGGTACCGGCATAGGGACCCTGCTGATCCGTCTGGGGTGTCAAAGGCCTAACGCAGGTGTCCGGACCACCCTCTTTGGCAATCAGGTCGGCGGCATAGTCGCGCGGATCCCACCCCAGCTGCCGTACGATCGCGCCCTGATCGCGGATCAGCCATTCATCATTGATCTGGTTCGCGATGGCGTGGCAGTCGGCGATGATACGGTAGCGTAGCGTCTTACCGCTGGCCTTGCCGTAAACGCCATCCGACAGATGGGTCGCCGTCGACAGAATACGGTGCGAGCTGAGCATTCCCTGCTCAGGTGTGCCGGACCATATCACGTCTTCTCCCAGCAATTGGCGATCCGGAAACTCGGCCAGGGTGGCCATGGTCGCGCCTATGACATCCTGATTGCCGATCACGACCGAGCCGGGTGAGCGCACCACGATGTCCGGGCTGTAATATTCGTGCAGGGTCGCAATGCCCCGATCTTCCCAGATCTCTTTGGTGATCCCGATGATGTAGTCCGGGAAGTCTTTGAATTTCGGATCGAACCCTTTCATGCGGTGTCCCATTTCAGTTCGGCTTCGGGGAGGCGGGCAGATCCGCGTATGACAAACGGGCAGTCGATCGAGATTTGCCGGGGCGCTTGCGCCTCCGGGTTTTCGATCTGGTCGAGCAGGGCCACGACGGTTTCTTCGACCATCATATTGGCGCGTTGCCGCATTGTGGTGAGGTTGTACGCAGGCCAGGCTGCTGGCGGTACATCGTCATATCCAACCACCGACACATCCTCAGGCACCCGCAAACCCAGTTCAAACCGAAGGACGTCCATCACGGCGAATGCCATATGATCGTTCGCGACGAACACCGCGTCGGGGCGGTTGCTTTGGGATGCGTCGAAAAGGCGTCTCGCCGCCTCTGCCGCGCGGTCGCTTCGGAAATCGCCGACTTCGCGGGCATGGAGCTGTATCCCGGCCTCGGCGAGCGCGGCACGGAAACCTGCTTCGCGGTCGCGCTGTGTCGATGCGCCTTCCCAACCGGCGATATAGGCGATCCGTTCGTGGCCACCGGCAACGAGGAACTCCGCGACTTTGCGGCCACCGGCGTAGTTGTCAGATGTCACCGTGGTGATGCCGCCAATATCCTGTGAGCGGTTAAAGAGCACGACGGGAACGCCTGCCTGCCGACATCGGGACGCGATATCGGATGACATAGCAACCGACGCCATCACGATCCCGTCGACCTGGTAGTCGAGGATCTCTTCCATCACGCTATCGATGTTTCCCGCCGTTTGCGCGGCCATGAAGATCAAGACGTGATAGCCACGCTCTTGCAGCGCGTTTGATAGCTTTTCCAACGCCTCGGGGTAGAAGTGATTTTCGAGATAGGCGACCACCAATCCGATGATCCGGCTGCGACCAGACACCATGGCGCGGGCCAGGACATTGGGCCGGTATCCCAGCTCTGCCGCTGCCTTGCGCACTTTGTCGGCAGTCTTTTTTGATACCGAGGCGCCGGGCGTAAAGACACGGCTGACGGCCGATTGGCTGACGCCCGCCCGATCGGCAACCTGTAGCGATGTGACCTTTTCCGCCATCAGTCCGCCGTCCAGCCACCGTCGATGATCAGGGAGGTCCCGGTCACAAGCGCCGATGCATCCGAGGCGAGGTACACAACGGACCCCATGATGTCCTCGACTTCGCCGACCCGCCCCAACTTGATCTTGTCGAGGACCCAGGCCGCCCGCTCCGGATTGTCGAAGGTTGATTGCGTCAGGGGGGTCCGGATGAAGGTCGGGCAAATGGTGTTGATGCGGATCTTGTGCTGGCCCCATTCGATGGCCATCGCTTTGATCATACCCTCGAGGCCGTGTTTCGTCGCGCAATAGACCGCGCGGTCGATACCGCCCACGTGGCCCATCTGGCTTGAGATGTGGATGATCGACCCCGGCTTGTTCGCCTTGATCATGGATCTGGCCGCGTAGGTGGACAGGAAGTAGGCTGATCGGAGGTTAAGATTGGCCACTGAGTCATAATCTTCGGGCGTTGTTTCGAGGGCTGGTCCGTGCCGGGCCAGACCGGCAGAGTTCACCACGATGTCGAACGCATGTTCTTGGATCAGCGCTTCGATCGCGCCCAGATCGGCCTGGTCGAGAGGAGCGATTTCGGCGCGCCATCCGTTCTTTCGCAGGGCTTCGACGGTCTCTTCGAGGCGTTCGCGACCGCGCGCTGCGCAAATGACATGTGCCCCGGCCTCTGCAAGCGCCACGGCGCATCCCTGCCCGATGCCGGACGACGCCCCGGTTACAAGCGCCAGCTTGCCAGAGAGGTTCATCGAGGGGGTCCGGGGCAGTTCAGTCATAAGGTCGTTCCGTCTGGGATCGTTATGGCACCGAGGTTTCGGGCCTTGTTGAATTCGCGAAGGCGGGCAAAGACATCAACGCCAAGCTGCCTGTAGGCGTCAAGAAGATCCACCAGCACCCAGTTTTCGCGGATCTTTCCATTTTCGACGCGCCAGAAGTCGAGCGATTTCATCGTGATGCGTGTTCCAGCCGGTGCGATGCCCATCCAGCCGTCGCTGCTGAGCGTCTGGATCATGTTGGGCCATCCGGTCACTGCCGCATAGTTTTTGTCGCCGAAGAAGTGGTAGGTTATTTCATCCCTGTACTGGCCGCGATCGGGCATAGCGTTGAGAAACGGGATCTGGTGCCAGTTTCGAAATCCCGAGATGCCCCGCCCGGTGCCTATACCCGACGGGCCATACCAGCTCATCTTTGGATGCCAGAAGTGTGACATCTCCATCACCTCGGGTCCGCCGTGGCTCGGATGACGTTTCATGTGATCGAGCATGTCGACGATCAGACGGCAGGTGTTCCCCCCCTCGACACTATCGTAAGGTCCCGGGACGATCCCGTCTTGCGTTGCCGGACCGGGCACATGCCATTCCCGTCCAAGCGACGGTGCCATCGGCCATGCGTCAGCCTGCATCATCACCTCGGGGATGTCCCAAAGCGCTTGAATTTCAACGACTTTTCCGTTCTCAATCCGGAAAAACTCGTGAAAGCGCATATGCGTCATGTGCCCCGTGGGCGGGATGTCGAGCCAGGGGGCGATGAAAGTGCCGCAATAGTATCCGCCGCATCCGACCCAATCCGCCCCAAAGTCATCCGGCCCCGCCATGACGATGTAGTCACGTCGTTCAAGATCCGGCATGGCGGCCAGCAATGGAGCATAGGCCGTGGTGTAAAGAGCGTTCGGCCCAACCATGTCGCCAACCGGATGCGCAAAGTGGCAGAGTGCGTCGGGTGTCAAAGCCGCGTCCATGGCTGCGCGCACGCCATCTGGTGTAAAGTCGTACATCGCCGCGCGTATCGGCGCGACGAGCGCCTTCATCTTCGTATAGGGGCAACTCATGCCACCAGCCTGTCCCCCTGCCGCATCCGATCCATGAGATCGATACCCAGTTCTTCGTACAGTTTAATAAAATCGACAAACACCCAGTTTTCGGTGAACACATCACCGCTGCGCAGCCAGAAATCGAGCCCGGAAAAGTTGACGCTTTGCCCCCGCGCGGGCCCAGACCCCCGATAGGGCGCGCCGGTATGCTGCGCCTTGACCCCAGCCGTGCCCGACGCCGCCAGCATGCGCCCATCGGCAAAGAGCGACAGATCCTGCACCTTGCGGTTCGGGAAGCTTTCGAGCCAGACCTGCTGGTGCCGCGTTTCGAATTCGTCGAGACTGAGGCAAGCGCCGATCCCGCCTGGCCCGTACCATTTGATGTTTGGGTGGAAAAAGCGGGCCATGCCCATGCTCGACAGATCGCTCTCGTCGAAGGTGTTGAGCCCGCCGAAAAGCAGCGCGCGGCCCAGTTCGAGCGTCTTACCCGTTTCATCTGGGTCGGTTCGGTCACCTTGTACTCCGTCAAATGCGGTCGGGGCGGGCCACACGCCAGCGATACCGCGTGCAGGCGGCATGACCGGACGACCAATCTGTTCGAACCAATCCATCTGATCGATGAGCAACTGCGCCTCGACGATCTGGCCCTCTTCGAAACGCAGGAACTCACCCCAGCGAAGACGCAGGCCATGGTCGACCGCCGGGATGCCCAGCACATCAGCCACGGGCTGACCCACGAGGTATCCCGTACCCGCAACCCAAGTGCCGCCGTCCGGCCCGCCATCGACCCGGCCCGAAGATACCCCGGACATCAGGATGTGAATCTGTCGCTCGATGTCGGGAAAACCGGAACGGAAAGGCGCGAGCCAGTTTTCGGTCAGCTCAGCGGCGGATTGTGCGTCGGCCACTGGCCGCGGACCCTCCCACAAAATGCTATCGGCAAAGTAGGGCGCGATGTCGCCGCCCGTATCACAGGCAGCCCAATAGGCGCGCGCGATCTCTTTGAGCGCCCGGGCCATCTGAGTTATCCTCCGTGTATGGGGCGGGGTGCCGACCGTTCGCCGCGATCATATGCCTCCCATCCCTGACCGTTGAAGAGATCGACACCCAGTTGCGCCGCGACATGGGCAAAGTCGACATTGACCCAGTTGTCGACGATCTTGCCGTCGACGACTTTCCAGAAATCCATGTACCGGATCTCGACCCGCTTGCCTGTCGGTGGGATCCCCAGAAACTCACCGGAATGCGTAGCCTCCTGACGGCCGAACGCCGCGGCCCATTCACCCATGAAAAGGCGCGCCTCATCGATACAGACCTTTTCGGAAAAGGCGGCTTGAAACGGGCGTTGCCAATTATCCTGAAATTCACGCAAACCATTCTTGGTCCCGCAGCCCTGGTTGCCCATCCAGCGGAAATTTTCCGCGAAGAACTCGCCGATATCATCGATCCGGTGGTCGTTAAGCCCATCCACCATGCCTTCGATCACGGCCCTGGTTTCTTCCGTTTTGGAAAGATCCGTGCCCTTGGTCAGTGCCGCCTGCTCTGGTCTGGTGCCTTTCATCCCGGGTGGACCTGTTGGGGGATAGTAGGGTTCATGCGATTTATCCTTTGACCGCGCCGGCGGTCAGGCCGCTCACGATCTGGCGCTGGAAGACCATTACGAGGAAAAACAGCGGCGCCGTGATCGACACCGCGGCGGCGACCGCGACGACCTGATCCGTGGTTGTCGTTTCCCGGTTGAACATCCCCGCAATCGCCGGAACCATCGTCTGGTTCTGCGCATCGAGCAAAAGCGATGTTACCAGAAAGTCGTTATAGGCCAGCAGGAAGCTGAAAAGCCCCGTCGTGATCACCCCGGGCCACATCACCGGCATGATTACCCGCCGGAACGCCTGGAAGTGATTGCAACCATCGACCCGCGCAGCTTCGTCAAGTTCGGCGGGGATATTCTGAAAGAACGACCGCAACATCCAGATGGTGAACGGCTGATTGATCGCGACGAGCACCGCGATCACCGCCCATGGTTTGCCATAAAGCGTCGGTGCGTTTTCCCCAAGTATGGGCGAAAGCCACTCAGCCGAGCTGATGAAAACCGGAAGATAACCCGCCACGAGAACGGAATGGGGCAGGGCCCGGAAGACAAGCGCGATGATGAGGATCCAAAAGGCGAGGTTCGACCCCGACCGGGCCAGCCCGTACCCCGCCAAAGTGCCCACCGTCAGCGAAACGGTCACCACGCCGGCGGTCACAATCAGCGAGTTCCGGAAGTTGTTCGAAAATCCGCGATCGATCCATACCGTTTCATAATGCTCGGTCGTCAGCCCGATGATATCCCGCCCAAGCGCGCCTACGAGCGGATTAAGAAAGCCCAGTACCGCTGGCAAAAAGGCAAACAAGACCAGGACAAGTCCCAGAACAAAGGCACCGGCTCCGATCAGCCAGCCCATCCACTGCGCTTCGGTGGGGGCATAGCTGCTCACCATTTCGGGAAGAGTTTTCGACCCCAGACGAATTGCGAGCCAGAGCACCCCCAAACCTGCCAGCAGATCGAGCAAAGAAAGCCCTTTGCCCGCTGCCCGGGTCTCCGGTCCGAAGATGACGTTCAGCGCATTGGCGTCAAACGCGTCCACGGGTGATTTGAAGCTCATCGCCAGGATCCAAAAGATCGGGAAGGCGGCGATCAGGCACCAGAAGGTGAGAAACGCGGCCGAAGACAGCTTGAGGCCAATCGGTTGACGCATTGCGCGCGATGCCATGTCAGTGGCTCCCTTTGTGGTCGCGCCAAGTTCGGCGAAGTGGTGCGATGAGCAACAGAACGATCCCGATCATGGTGAGCATGGCGCTTGCCGATGCGCGGCTGATCGAGCGGTTCCCGGCTTCATCCGGAACAAGGAAGTCATAAGTGAGCCATTGGAGGCTGATGACGTGGCCCTGACTTGAGAAGCCGATGACTTCTTCGAACACCCGGTAGCTGTCCATGAGGTGGATCATGCTGACGAAGATGATCAGCGGCATCAGATGCGGTACGACGATGAAGCGCAGGCGTTGCCAGCGGCTGGCTCCGTCGATGATGGCGCTTTCCAGACTGTCCTGATTGACGGTCTGCAGGCCTGCATAGAATACGATCGCTGCGAAGGGTGCGACGTGCCAGACGCGATAGAACATCATCAGGATCTCGATCGTCCACGCCTGGGCGAACATCGCGATGTCGCGGGCCAGCCACCATTCGAGCGTAGCCGTCAAGATGCCGTCCCCGCGGAAGAGCCAGTTGATCGATAGCGCCCCAATGACCGGGGTGATGATGAAGGGGAGCAGAGACACAAAGATTACCGGCCCCCGAATGGCTTTCGTCGCGTTATTGATGACCAGTGCGATCAGCAGGCCCATGACGATAACCAGCGGCAGGGTGATCAGCGTGAAGGTAAGCGTAAACCTCAGGGCCTTCCAGAAATCGATTGCCTGAAAGGCCGACCAGCTTCCCGCGCGGATGGCTGCTGCGGCGCGGTCGAGCTCCAAGACGTTTCTATAACTCTGCAGCCCGACAAAAATCGTTTTCGTGACGATCTCGCCGTCCTCATCGAGGACCGGCACCGGCTTTTGTTCGGTCACGCATGTCTGGGTCAGAAAGCCCGGCGTGCAGGTTTCGACCGTGACGGTCTCGTAAATGGTTTGGGTGACATAAAAGCTCTGCGAGAAAACGCTGACGAGCGGGAACGCGATAAAGAGCAGCATCATGAAGACGGACGGGCCGACAAAGGCGGCAAACGTACTGAATTTCATCGCTCAGCCCTTCCGTTAATGCCAAGAAGGATGGGAGGACAGATGCCCTCCCATCCGGTGTTTTCCAGCTTAGTTGATCAAGCCCGCTTCTTTCGCCGCGGTCACATAATCCGCTTCGATGTCGGCAAGCGTGGTTGCCGCGTCTTTGGCGCCAGTCAGGTAAGCTGCGATGCCATTGCCAAGGGCCGTGTGCATGATGCCCATGGGTCCAGAGGCGGGGTAGGGCGCCGCACCGGCAGCTGCCGATGCCGCTGCACCGGTCGCAAGCTTGCCGGGCTCGTAACCCGGGATCAGCCAGACGGCGGCATCGTTGTTGGCCTGCACCATTTCGGTGTCCATACCTTCCATCGCGACACGGAAGGCGGCGTCTGCCTCTTCGTCGCTCATGTTGGCCGCGAGCACGATCCCGTCCCACCAGAGCGATGTCGCCGGCGCGGCGGATCCCATGGGGGCTCCGGCCATGGTCACTTTGCCGACCACTTGGCTCTCTGCTTCATCGTCCATCGCGGCGGCGCGCGACGCCCACAGGTTCGCCATCGCGATCTTGCCCTGCTGGAATTGCTGCTGGACATAGGTGGAGTCCGAAACCAGGTATTCCGGGTCCATGTAGGCGGTCATTGACTTCATGATCTCAAGCGCCCTGATCCCTTTTTCGTTGTTGATGCTGGGCATGTTGCCTTCACCGACAAAGGCACCACCCTCACCGAGATAGAGGTTCACGAACTCTTCGCCGAGGTTCCAACCGGTCTTGAAGGTGCCCCCGAGCGGATAGTCAACGACACCGGCAGCCTTGATTTTCTCCGCCGCTGCGAGAACCTCATCCCAGGTCGTTGGTTCTGCGATGCCAAGATCTGCAAGAATATCGCTGCGGTACATCAGGTGCTGGGCATTCACCATCATGGCAATGGCCATGATCTTGCCGTCCACTTTGATCAGCTGGTTCGGCGTCAGATTCTGACCGTACTTGGCGACAAGATCATCAAGCGGACGGATCGTACCCGCATTCAGCAGCGGGATCATTGTGCCGTTCGCCACGCCGCCAATCTGATAAAGCGACGGGTTGGCTGCGAACGCCTCTGGTTGCTTTTCCCGGAATTCCTGATCGAGCGACGCGCTGAAGTTGCCGCATTCGGCCATGGCGTCCGTGACAGCCTTCCACGCCTCGAAACCAGCCGACAGCGACTTCAACGGAACGCTGTTCTCGAACGAACAACTCCATGCCGCCGTGGTTGCCAGCGAAATCGCGCCCGCTATCACCAGAGCTTTGATTTTCATTTTTTCTCTCCCTGTGTCGTCCCGGTCTGATGTCGACTTTCAGACCGGATCATGCCCTTTCCGGGCGGTTGTGGGGGTCAGCCCCCGATACGCGCACCGCTTCGATCTGCGAAGAGATGGCAAATGTCTGTCGGAACCGATAGCGCGACGGTGTCGCCGATTTCGGCCCTGAAGGTCTTGTCCGCCTTGACCGATACCAAAGCACCACCCACGCGCACCGAAATCATGGTCGCATCACCCAGCAATTCGAGCGTGTAGATTGGCGCGGTGATTTCGCCTGTTCCATTCGCGGCGAGGCCCGCATCCTCGGCGCGGAACCCCAGAGTGACGGGTCCATCCGGCGCGCTCACACCCGCAATTCTGACATTTTCAGCCTCGAAAACACCGTTCCTCACTTGCCCGTCCATCAGGTTCATTGCTGGCGATCCGATGAAGCTGGCGACAAATGAGTTGGCAGGTTTGTCGTAGATTTCGGTCGGTGAGCCAACCTGTTGCACAACGCCGTTCTTCATAACGACAACCCGGTCGGCCAGCGTCATGGCTTCGATCTGGTCGTGCGTCACATAGATCGTGGTCACTGCCAGTTCGTGGCTGAGGTTCTTGATCTGCGCCCGGGTCGATACGCGAAGCTTGGCATCGAGGTTTGAAAGCGGCTCGTCCATCAGGAACACATTGGGCTCCCGTACAATGGCGCGGGCCAGCGCAACACGTTGCCTTTGTCCCCCTGACAGTTCCGCAGGCTTTCGGTGCAGAAATTCGTCCAGTTCGACCATTGCACTTGCCCGCCGCACTTTTTCGTCGTGGCTGTCCGGATTGATCCCGCGGACCTTGAGCGGGAAGCGGATGTTTTCGTAAACGTTCATGTTGGGGTAGAGGGCGTAGCTTTGAAACACCATCGCTACATCACGATCCTTGGGCTCCAGATCGTTCACGACCTTGCCGTCGATCAGGATATCGCCCTCGGTCACGTCCTCGAGGCCTGCGATCATCCGCATAGTCGTGGTCTTTCCGCAGCCAGACGGCCCAAGCAGGACAAGAAATTCCCGATCGGCGATTGTCAGGTCAAAATTGTCAACGCCGACAAACGACCCCCAACGTTTTCCGACATTGCGCAGCTGTATCTCTGCCATGATGGCCCCCCAGGCACATGAATCGCGCATCGCATACGTTTCCGTTGACCGTAGGCGGAGTCTTCTTCTTCTGGCAAGACATGTTTGCATATGTATGCAAAAACGATTTTCATGCGATGATTCATTCATCACGAAGACGAGCAAACAGCCGAAGGGCAGAGGGACCGGGTCGCGGGATGGCGGACTTTAAGCGGGAGAAACAGAGGGTTAAGTCCTTCTACGATGACCTCGATACGGCAGAGATATCGGATCTGCCACAAGCAATTGGCCGTCATTGTGCCGTCGATCTGAGGTGGTGTGGTTTTTCGCCCTTCGACCGGATCGACGGGGCCGAGGCGGTCGCACAGCAATTCTGGACCCCCTTGCGCAGTAGTCTCTCGTCAATGCGTCGTCGGATCGATGTCTTCATGGCGGGCGAGAACTTCATCACCGACACCGGCGGCATATGGGTTGCCTCGATGGGGCACCTGATGGGGCTCTTCGATCAGCCATGGCTGGGCATTCCGCCCACGGGCAAGATGGCCTTTCTGCGTTATTCAGCCTTTCACCGGGTACAGGATGACAGGATTGTCGAAACGGCGATGTATTTCGACATTCCCCACCTGATGTTGCAGGCGGGTCTGCGACCCTTCCCCGAGCAAACCGGCGCACACTTAGTACAACCCGGACCGCAAACCCATGACGGTGTGATGTTTGAAAACCAACCGCCTGAGTCTGGTCAAAAGACCATGCAGGTCATGAACCAGATGATCGCGGACCTTGGTCAATGGCAGGGTGGTTTGCCCCTGCGGGATGAGCTGCGGCGGACCTGGCGCGAGGATATGATCTGGTGGGGACCGGCGGGTATTGGCGCGACCTTCACGATCGACCGCTATGCTCAGCAACATGCGGGGCCTTTCCGGGCGTCCTTTGACCAGCGATCGCCGACGCAACATCGCTGCCGCATCGCCGAGGGTCATTTCAGCGGCTTTTTCGGCTGGCCCAACTTTACCGCAGTCCCGATTGGCGGGTTCATGGGGATGCCAGCAACGGGCCGACCGGGCGAGTTTCGCGTGATCGACATCTACCGGCGTGAGGGCGACAAGCTGGCCGAGAACTGGATCTTCATCGATCTGCTTCATTTCTGGAAGATGCAGGGCGTCGACATCTTGAAAAGAACGACAGAGATCGGCCATCCATGAAGATCGACGCGCACCACCATTTGTGGGATTTGGACGCTGTCAGCTACCCTTGGTTGATGGACAAGGGAACCAAGCGTTTCTTCGGCGATCCGACACCGATCCAGCGTAACTATTTGCTCGACGAGTTTTCGGGCGACGCCGCTGCGCATGGTGTCGCTGCATCAGTCCATGTTCAGGTTGGTGCGGATGATGGTTGGGCAGAGGCCCAATGGGTTCAGGCAATCGCAGACGCGAACCCAAATTGGCCCCTCGTTCAGGTTGCGTTTTGCGACCTGACCCACGCCGATGCCTTGGCACAGCTCAAAGCCTACAAGACGTTGTCGACAGTCAGAGGCGTGCGTCAGATCGTAGGGCGTGCGCCCGGCGAAGACGCCCAGACAGGCACGAACGCATTGCTTGATGATCCCGCGTTCCTGACAGGTTTGCGGCGCCTACCCGAATTCGGACTGTCCTTTGACCTGCAGTTGCTGCCGGAACTGATGGAGAGAACTGCCCGGCTCTTAGAGAAGTCTCCCCAGACCAAAGTCGCTCTTTGTCATGCCGGATCGCCGCATGATCGCAGCCCGGCTGGGATTGCGGCGTGGGAACGGGAATTGCGGCATCTGTCGGCCTTGCCGAATGTCACGTGCAAGCTTTCGGGATTGGGAATGTTCGATCATCACTGGACGGTCGAGAGCATCAGGCCAATCGTCGAGATTTGTCTTGAGCAGTTCGGCCCTGACCGCTGTATGTTTGGATCGAACTTTCCGGTCGACGGCCTCTATTCAATTTATGCGAAGCTTATGACAGCCTATGAGACACTGATACCTGAGCAGGACAAGCCGGCCGTGTTCCTTGAGACGGCGCGCCAGTTCTACGCGATGGATATCGCGGCCTAGAAGACCTCGGCACCGCTAATCGGATCTTTTCGTAAGCCAGAAATATCGAAGCCGACGCGCATGACGCGTCGGCTTCTCTCATTTTACAAAGCGAACTGGCCTATCAGGCCGCCAAATCGAACCGATCCAGATCCATCACTTTGGACCATGCCGCTGCGAATTTGCGCGCGAACGCCTCCTTCGCATCTTCCTGTGCGTAGACTTCCGCCAGGGCGCGCAGTTGCGAGTTCGAACCAAAGATCAGATCGACCCGGGTGGCGGTCCATTTCAGATCGCCAGATGCGCGGTCGCGGCCTTCGAACTCGGTTTCGGAGTCCGAGGTTGGCTTCCACTCAGTTCCCATGTCGAGCACATTGACAAAGAAGTCGTTCGTCAGCGCGTCGGCCTTGTCAGTGAAGACGCCATGCTTTGACCCGTCGACGTTTGCACCCAGCACCCGAAGACCGCCCAACAGAACCGTCATTTCTGGTGCTGTCAGCGTCAGCAACTGCGCCCGGTCGATCAGCAACTCTTCGGCGGACACGGTGTATTCCGTCTTCTGGTAGTTGCGGAACCCATCGGCGGCGGGCTCAAGGACGTCGAACGAGTCGGCGTCCGTTTGCTCTTCGGAAGCGTCACCACGTCCGGGTGAGAACGGCACTTCGATGTCCTGACCCGCGTTCTTGGCCGCTTGTTCAACCGCTGCACAGCCACCCAGAACGATCAGGTCAGCAAGGGAAATCGCCTTTCCGTTCGACTGGCTGTCGTTGAACCTAGCCTGAATGCCCTCAAGGGTTTCGAGCACCTTGGCCAGCTGTGCCGGTTGGTTCACATCCCAGTCCTTTTGCGGTGCCAAGCGGATGCGAGAGCCGTTTGCACCACCCCGTTTGTCGGACCCGCGGAATGTCGCAGCCGATGCCCATGCGGTCGAGACCAGTTCAGAAATCGAAAGGCCGGAGCCAAGGATTTCCGATTTCAGCGCTGCGATGTTTCCCGCATCGACCAGATTGTGCGTGGCCGCAGGCACCGGATCCTGCCAGATCAGGTCTTCATCCGGCACCTCCTCACCCAGATAACGGACCTTGGGGCCCATATCCCGGTGTGTCAGCTTGAACCACGCCCGGGCAAAGGCATCGGCGAACTCCTCCGGGTTTTCCTGGAAGTGGCGCGAAACCTTTTCGTATTCCGGGTCCATGCGCATCGCCATGTCGGCGGTGGTCATGAAGATCGGCACTTTCTTCGATGGATCTTCGGGATCGGGCGCCATGTCCTCTTCCTTGAGGTCTTTGGGTGTCCAGATCCATGCGCCGGCCGGGGTCTTGGTCAGTTCCCAGTCATATTTGAAGAGAACGTCGAAATAGCCCATGTCCCACTGGATCGGGTTCGGGGTCCATGCTCCTTCGAGACCGCTGGTTATGGCGTCGCGACCCTTACCGCTGCCATAAGTGCTGAGCCATCCCAGACCCATGGCGTGGATCGGCGCACCTTCGGGTTCTGGGCCGACATGGGCTTCGTCGCCCGCGCCGTGCATCTTGCCGAACGTATGGCCACCCGCAGTCAGCGCCACGGTTTCGTAGTCGTTCATCGCCATGCGCGCGAAGGTCAGGCGGATGTCATGGGCTGAGGCGAGCGGATCGGGGTTGCCGTCCGGACCCTGCGGATTGACATAGATCAGGCCCATCTGAACGGCGGCCAAAGGATTTTCCAAAGTGGCCGCGCCGCTGTCATCGCCCTCAAGTTCACGACGGCCACCATAGCGGCTGTTGGGGTTGTCGCTGACGGCCAGCCACTCGTTCTCGGTGCCCCAGTACACATCTTCTTCGGGCTCCCAAACGTCGGGGCGGCCACCGCCAAATCCGAACGTCTTGCCGCCCATGGATTCAATCGCGCAGTTGCCGGCGAGGATCATCAGATCGGCCCAGGAGATCTTGTTCCCGTACTTTTGCTTGATCGGCCAGAGCAGACGACGCGCCTTGTCGAGGTTCCCGTTATCCGGCCAGCTGTTGAGCGGGGCAAAGCGTTGCATGCCCGATCCCGCACCGCCGCGACCGTCAGCGATCCGGTAGGTTCCCGCGCTATGCCATGCCATGCGGATGAAGAGGCCGCCGTAATGACCGTAATCGGCAGGCCACCAATCCTGCGAGTCGGTCATCAGCGCATACAGATCTTCTTTCAGCGCCTTCAGGTCGAGCGATTTGAATGCCTCGGCATAGTCAAAGTCGTCGCCGATCGGATCCAGCTCGGCGGTGTTCTGGTGCAGGATCTTCAGGTTAAGCTGGTTGGGCCACCAATCCTTGTTGGAGCGGACCCCGAATGTCGCGTGCAGAACCGGGCATCGGCCCTTCGTTTCAACGTTGTTACCGTCCATTGTGATCTCCCATTTGTGTTGTGGCCTGAAGGGGCGAGTGCATCGCGTTTGATTGCATGTGGTTGTGCAACACCGGTGTGTCTAGCCAACAATTCCAACGGTTACGCAAAGGTACGCCGCCCATTCTCACAAAGAAGATAGCACAGCAGTGCCATTGGTATAAGTTGTGTTTTTTAATCTCTGCGATAGGTTCATGTTATGGCGGATATCACTCTGAGACAGCTACGCTATTTCGAGGCCCTTGCCCGACAGCAGCATTTTGGACGGGCTGCGGACATATGCGCAGTGTCGCAACCCGCCTTGTCTGTTCAGATCAAGGATCTCGAAGAGACGCTTGGAACGCCGCTCTTCGAACGCCGCCCGAAACAAGTGGAACTCACGGCCTTTGGGCGGGATTTTGCACCGAGGGTCAGGGCAATTCTTCAGTCGGTCGAAGAGCTCGACGATATGGCCCGCGCCGCGCGCGAAGGTTTCTTGGGTCGGCTGCGTCTCGGGATCATCCCGACCATAGCGCCGTATCTGTTGCCCAACCTCATTGCCGAGTTGTCGGAGGTCTATCCCGACCTTGACGTTCACATCCGGGAAACACTGACCGAGCGGCTAATCGAGGAGTTGTCTGCTGGCCAGATCGACGCCGCTATCGTGGCGTTACCAATATCGGAGGCCGCGTTCGAAGAGGTGCCCTTGTTCGAAGAGGAGTTGGTGTTGGTTCGCCCGGCCGAGCAAGGCGATGACCCCACACCGGACAAGGACGAGCTGCGCGAGATGCACTTACTGCTTCTGGAAGAGGGGCACTGTTTTCGCGATCAGGCCCTGTCGTTTTGCGACCTCCGAACCGGTTTTCCGCGCAAGGGCCTGGATGGCAGTTCACTTTCGACCCTTGTTCAGATGGTCGGTGCGGGGATCGGTGTGACCCTTATCCCGGAAATGGCTGTCCCGGTTGAGGCTGGGTCCGCAAAGGTGGCTGTCGGACGATTTGAGGCCCCTGCACCGAAACGAACGGTGGGCATGGTGTGGCGCCGCACCAGCCCGCTTGGTCCGCAACTGTCCGAGCTGTCCGAGCTGGTGCGTCGATCCGCAGAGAAGGCGGGTGAGCCGTCTCCGGCTCACCTCAATCGTTAGGAAAAAGCCCTACGCCAAACCGTGCTTGGTGAATGGCAATTCACGGATCCGCGTTCCGGTCGCGGCAAACACCGCATTGGCCACCGCTGGTCCGATCGGCGGTGTGCCGGGCTCACCAATACCCGTCGGCGCTTCGGTGGAATTCACGATATGGACCTCGACCTCAGGCATGTCGGTGATGCGTAGCGGCGTATAGTCGGGATAGTTGAACTGATCCACTTCGCCGCCGGTCAGCGTGATCTCTTCCCGCAGGATCGCCGATAGACCATATCCCAAACCACCCTCGATCTGCGCGACGATATTGTCGGGATTGATCGGCACACCGCAATCAGCAGCACAGGTCACCTTTTCGACCTTTACCGTACCATCGTCACGCATGCGGATATCGGCAACCTCTGCCACGTAGCTGTTGAAGCTCTTGTGAACGGCCACCCCGCGATGAAGACCATCAGCAGGCGCAGTTCCCGCTTTTTCCGCAGCCAGCGACAGCACACCAGCCAATCGCGCATCCTGATCGAGGTGCGCCAGACGAAATTCCACCGGATCACGCCCCGCAGCCTGTGCAAGCTCATCCATCATCGTTTCCATGACATAGGCTGTGTGGGTGTGGCCGACGGAACGCCACCAGAGAACGGGGATACCGACGTCGGGGTGGTGCACCTCCACCGCCATGTCCGGCAAGCTGTAGGTCGTGTCAGCCACGCCCTCGACCGCTGAATGATCGACCCCGTCTTGCACGCCGAAGGCTTCGAAGGGGGTGCCGATCAGAATGCCCTGACAGACAACACGATGTTCCCAGCCCGAGATATTACCGTCAGCGTCAAGACCCGCGCGGACGCGGTGCAGCGCCAATGGGCGGTAGTAACCACCCTTGATGTCGTCCTCGCGGCTGTAGACCAGCTTGATCGGACGGGCCTCGCCGCCCTGATCGAGCCATGCCTTACCGATCGCGGCCGCTTCGGCCACGAGATGCGCGTCGGCGGTCGCTCGGCGTCCAAAGGATCCGCCGCCCCAGAGGGTGTTGATCTCGACTTGCGACATATCGAGCCCCAGAACAGCCGCGGCTGTACCGTGATCAATGGTCTGTATCTGTGACCCGCCCCAAAACGCAGCGCTCGACCCGTCATAAAGGACGGTCATATCGAGCGGCTCCATCGTCGCGTGGGCAAGATACGGAAACAGGTAGTCGGCCTCGATCACCTGCGCCGCCTCGGCCAGTTTCGCCTCTGCATCGCCTCTTGCGGGAGCGGGTGTGCCCTGTTGATCCAGCAGGGCGCGATACTCGGCCAGCAACTCCTCGCTGCCTCGCGTCTCGCCACTGCCTTCCGTCCACTCGATTGCGAGCGCGTCGCGTGCCTGCATCGCCTTCCAGGTGTTGTTGGCGATCACCACCACACCCTGAGGGATCTCGATCACGGCTTCGACGCCGTCCATCGCCAGTGCCTCGGTGGCATCCAAGGACGCCAGCGTCGCGCCGAACCGTGGCGGACGCGCGGTTACGGCGATCAAACCGGCTTCGGGCTGATGATCCATGCCGAACAGGCCAACGCTGCCTTTGGTCTTTTGTGGCAACTCAGTTCGGGGCATCGACTTGCCGATGTAAACCCATTTATCCGGCGACTTGAGCACGACCTCTGCCGGCACGCTTTCGGTCGAGGCGGCGCTGGCAAGGTCGCCGAACGGTGCCGAGTTGCCGCCGCCCGAGACAACGCCGTTTGCGACGGTGATCTGATCCGGAGCGATATCCCATGTTTTGGCGGCCGCGTTTACTAGCATCGCCCGCGCGGTCGCACCAGCCTGGCGATACTGATCAAAGGAATTCGCCATCGCGGTCGAGCCGCCTGTTCCCTGAACTCCGAAAAGCAGGTTCGCATACACGTCCGGATTTGACGGGGCGAATTCGACCTCGATCTGGTCGGGCGCTGCATCAAGCTCCTCCGCAATCAGTGTGGCGAGGCCTGTTGCAGCACCCTGACCCTTGTCGAGGTGCTTACTCAGAACGACGACCCGGTTGTCGGGGGTGATGTGAACGAAGGGTGTCACCAAGGCATCGGCAGACCCTGATGCTGTCGCAGCGGCGATGGAACGATGTGGAACGACGAGACCAATCAGGAGCCCGCCTGCAGCACCCGCTGACATGACAAGGAACTGGCGGCGCGTGGGCGTCGGCGCGGGAAGCTTTTTGTCAAAATAATGTAGCATCTCAGACCTCCATCATCTCGGCGGCACGATGGATCGCTTTGCGGATGCGCGCGTAGCTCGCGCAGCGGCAAAGGTTTCCTTCCATCGCGAAATCAATGTCTTCGTCCGTCGGTTTGGGTGTTTCGGACAAAAGCGCTGCCGCCGACATGATCTGACCTGACTGGCAATACCCGCATTGGGGAACCTGCAGCTCGACCCATGCCGCCTGAATGGCCTGGGCCTGCGGGGTTTCGATGCCTTCGATTGTGGTAATCTCTGCGCCTTCAAGATCGCCTAAGTATGACTGGCACGATCGTGATGGCACCCCATCAATGTGGACAGTACACGCGCCGCATGATGCCACGCCGCACCCGAATTTCGTGCCGGTCATGTTCAATTCGTCGCGCAATACCCAAAGCAATGGCATGTCTGGATCGGCGTCTACCTGTTTGGTTTCGCCGTTTAGTGTGAATTCGACCATGGTCCTCTCCGTTGGTGGCTCTCCGTCCCCGGCAAAGGCCGGTTTGTCCGGCTGTCTTATCCCTATCACTTAGGGTAGAAGATCCCGGATTCATCGGTTGCCTGGACGGGCAACGGGATTTTTGTGCGTCAGCGCGATTGCCCTAAATCCCGGACTGCTCAAAAAATCAGTCTATCGAAAGCTGCCCTTCAACAAGTCGAGGGGGTGACTTGCATAATGCGAGAGCGCCTTGCATGCTCGAACAAACAAAAATTTGGGGAGATCAAGATGAACCGATTTAGCAAATCCATGCTGGCGGCCAGTGCTCTTGCGCTTTGCGCAGGTACTTTGTCGGCCGAAACACTGCGCTGGGCACGTGCGGGCGACAGCCTGACCCTCGACCCCCATGCGCAGAACGAGGGCCCGACATCAGCCCTCGCGCATCAGATCATGGAGCCGTTGGTGATGCGGGACATGACCGGCGCAATCGTGCCGGCGCTCGCAACCGAATGGGCACCATCAGCGGATGATCCCAATGTCTGGGTCTTCAAGCTGCGCGAGGGCGTGACGTTCCATGATGGCGCGGAATTCGACAGCGAAGACGCCAAGTTCAGCCTGGATCGGGCGATGACGCCGGATTCGGACTACAAGGAGCTGCTGGCCTCGGTCGTCGAGGTGCGCGCGCCCGACAAGTACACTGTCGAGATCGTCACGAACGGCCCCAACCCGATCATGCCCAACAACCTGACCAACATGTTCATGATGGACAAAGGCTGGGCCGAGGCGAACAATGCGGTCAAGGTGCAGGACTATGAAGGCGGCGAAGATACGTTTGCGGCCAAAAATGCAAATGGTACAGGCCCTTACAAGCTGGTCAGCCGTGAGCCCGACGTTAAAACCGTTCTAACCCTGAACGATGCGTATTGGGGCAAGGACGAGTTCCCCATGGACGTGACCGAGATCGTCTACACGCCGATTCAGAATGCCGCGACCCGGGTCGCCGCGCTGTTGTCAGGTGAGGTCGATTTCATTCAGGACGTGCCGGTGCAGGATCTGCAGCGCGTTGCGGCGGCTGAGGGCCTGGACGTACGGACCGCGCCCCAGAATCGCGTGATCTTTTTTGGTATGAACATGGGCGACGCCGATCTGTCGAATGACAGCGTGTCAGGTGCAAACCCGCTTTCCGATGTTCGTGTGCGGCGCGCCATGTCGATGTCGATCAATCGTGACGCCATTAAGCAGGTCGTCATGCGGGGTCAATCGCAGCCCGCGGGCATGATCGCGCCGCCGTTCGTAAATGGCTGGGACGCCGAGCTCGACGCGTCATCGAAAACCGATATCGACGCAGCCAAGGCGCTGATGGAGGAAGCTGGTTATGCCGATGGCTTCTCGATCCAGCTGGATTGCCCGAATGACCGCTACATCAATGACGAAGGTATCTGTCAGGCGGCCGTCGGCATGCTGGCCCAGATCGGGATCACCGTTAACCTTGATGCCAAACCCAAGGCGCAGCACTTCCCCCTGATCAACAATCTGGAAACGGATTTCTACATGCTGGGGTGGGGCGTGCCGACCTATGACAGCGAATACATCTTCAATTTCCTCGTTCACACGAAGGGCGAGAAGTATGGTTCGTGGAACGGCACCCGCTTTGGCGATACCGCCTTGGACGCTCAGATCGAGGCGCTGGCCAGCGAAACGGATCTGACAAAGCGCAACGAGATGATTGCTGACATCTGGGCCGTCGTTCAGGAACAGCAGCTTTACATCCCGATCCACCACCAAGTTCTGAACTGGGGCATGGGCTCTGGTATCGATACCGTGGTGGCACCCGACGACACGGCTAAGTTCAAATATTTCAAGCTGAACTAAGCTGAAAATCGCGCCCCGGCCTTTCGCCGGGGCGCATTCGTTCAAGGCGGTCCGACCGGCTAATCCCGCTCGGTTTACTTGAATGGCCCGCTCAAACCAGAGCGGCCAAATTGGGGGAATGCCATGAAAGCCAAAATCATTACGACCATCGCCACAGCCCTTTGGGCGCAGGCGTCATTCGCAGAAGAATTCCGCTGGGCAGGCACCACGGATCCAGCGACGTTGGACCCCCACGCGGTCAACTCCGCGCCGGTTCTTGGCTTCCTCAACAATGTCTATGAAGGGCTTGTTCGCCGTGGCAAGGACATGACGATCGAGCCCGCGCTCGCAACATCGTGGGAGCCGATCGAAGGCGGCGCCGGATGGCGTTTCACGCTGCGCGAGGGGGTAGTGTTTCATGACGGCAGCACCTTCGATGCCGCTGACGTTCTGTTTTCCTATGAGCGTGCCTCGAGCGAGGCATCGGATACCCGAAGCTGGTTCGCGCCGGTATCGGACGTCAAGATCGTCGATGACTATACCGTCGACATTCTGACCACTGCCCCGAACCCGATCTTTCCGGACAGCATCGCCAACTGGATGATCATGGATGCGGATTGGACCGCCTCGAACGACGCGACTTTGCCTGATAAGGAAAGCGGTAACTTCGCGACCCTTAATGCGAATGGCACTGGCGCCTTCCGCGTCACGACACGGGAGCCGGGTCTGCGCACCGTCCTTGAGCCGCATGGCGACTGGTGGGGCGATGTCGAGCACAACATCACCCGCGCCGAATTCACGCCAATCCAGAACCCGGCAACTGCTGTCGCGGCACTGCTTTCGGGTGACGTCGACATGATAAACCCGGTGCCCATTCAGGACGCGGAACGGCTTTCGCAAAGCGACGACGTGATGGTTATCCAGGGGATCGAAGCGCGGGTGATCATGCTTGGATTTCCGCACGAAGCCGAGGCGCTGAAATACGGTGCCGACAGCGGTGCGGCAAATCCGTTCAGAGATGCGCGCGTGCGCGAGGCGGTGGCCAAAGCCGTCAATGTTCCTGCGATCCTGCAAACGATCATGCGCGGCAGCGCCGAACAGGCCAGTCAGTTGGTTAGCCCGGCCATGCGGGGCTATTCCACTCAGAACACGGCCGGCTATGAGTATGATCCCGAAGGTGCGAAGTCGTTGCTGGCCGAGGCCGGGTATCCGGACGGTTTCACCTTTGGCCTGAAATGCCCGAACAACCGGTATCTGAACGATGAGGCCGTTTGCCAGGCTGTCACGTCCATGCTGGCGCAGGTCGGTATGCGGCCCGAACTCGACGCGATGCCGGTGCAGAACTACTGGCCGGAACTTCGGGCGGACAATTACGACATGTACCTCTTGGGTTGGTCGCCGGGTACATTCGATGCTGAGCATCCGCTGCGTTTTCTCGCCTCGACACCGAACGAAGAAAAGAAGCTGGGGTCGTGGAACTTTGGTGGATATTCGAACGCCCGCATCGATGAGATGCTGCCCCAGATCCAGTCAGAGATTGATGAAAGCAAGCGCCAGATGATGCTGGATGAGGCCGCTTCGATCCTGCAGGCCGAGGTTGCTTACGTGCCCCTGTATGCCCAGCCGCTGGTCTGGGGGACTGGCGCGAATATCGACCTCACGCAACGCCCCGATAACTTCTTTATCCTTCGATGGGTTACCGTTAACTGATGCATTCCGGGCGCAGCCATGCAGCTACGCCCGAGATGCCCTGAAAGCCACGACTGATGCTAGCCTATGTTCTAAGACGCGTTTTCCAATCAGCCATCGTACTGCTTGTGGTCGGGCTGGTTGCGTTCTCGATGTTCCGCTTTGTTGGTGATCCGATCGACAATATGCTGGGGCAGGAACGGACCCAGGCTGACATCGAAAGACTGCGCACGCAGCTCGGGCTCGATCAGCCGTTTCCGGTGCAATACTGGAAGTTTCTGAGCAATGCGGTTGAGGGCAATTTTGGCGTGTCCTACAGGCAGGGGCGGCCCGTGGCGGACATTCTTATGGAACGTGCGCCAGCGACCCTGGAATTGGCTGCGGTCTCTGCCTTGTTTGCCATCCTCGTTGGCATTGCGCTTGGCGTCTATACGGCGATCCGACGAGACGGGTGGCTCTCTCATGTGATCATGACCGTCTCGCTCATCGGGGTGTCACTGCCAACCTTTCTGATCGGCATTCTGTTGATCTACGTCTTTTCGGTCGAACTGGATTGGCTGCCCAGTTTTGGGCGTGGTGAGACCGTGCAGGTTGGCGGCTGGTCGACCGGCTTTCTAACGCAGAGCGGGCTGATCGCACTCATCCTGCCTGCCATCACGCTCGGTCTATACCAGATGACCCTGATCATGCGGCTCGTCCGATCCGAGATGCTGGAGGTGCTCAGACAAGATTACATCCGCTTCGCCCGGGCGCGCGGGCTGAGAGAGCGGGCGGTGAATTTCCGGCACGCGCTCAAGAACACGCTTGTCCCCGTCATCACCGTCACGGGTCTGCAACTGGGCAGCATCATCGCTTTTGCCATCATCACTGAAACAGTGTTCCAGTGGCCCGGTGTCGGTCTCTTGTTCATCAACGCCATTCAGTTTGTCGATATCCCCGTGATGGCCGCGTACCTCATGCTGATCTCGGTGATGTTTGTGGGGATCAATTTGATTGTCGATCTTCTCTATTTTGCGATCGATCCCCGCTTGCGGGTCGACAGGGCGGGGGCGCATTGATGGCTGAGATAAGCGTCGAGCAACCCGCTGAAAAAGCACCGTCATCGCTGCGCCGCGCGTGGCAGTCGGATTTCGCTTGGAGATTCCGGCATTCAGTCGTTGCGATGATTTCCTTTGGGGTGCTGAGCCTCTTGGTCGTCTGCGCAGTCTTTGCGCCGCTCATTGCGCCTTACAATCCATTTGATCCAGCGACGTTGAACCTGATGAACGGGTTCAGTGCGCCCATGCAGCCTAATGCCTTTACGGGCGAAACCTTCTGGCTGGGCACCGATGATCAAGGGCGTGATGTTTTTTCCACGATCCTCTACGGAATGCGGATCTCGCTCTTCGTGGGTTTCGCCGCAGTTCTATTTGCCACGATCCTCGGCGTGACGTTGGGCCTGATTGCAGGCTACCTCGGCGGTTGGACCGAAACGATCATCATGCGGGTCGCGGATGTACAGCTCACATTCCCAGCCATCCTTGTTGCCATGTTGATCTTCGGGATCGCCAAGGGCATCACCCCGGTCGAGTACCGTGATCAGATGGCGATCTGGGTGCTGATCCTTGCCATCGGCCTCTCGGACTGGGTGCAGTTCGCGCGTGTCGTGCGGGGCGCGACGCTGGTCGAGAAGAACAAGGAGTACGTGCAGGCCGCGCGCCTGATTGGGCGGGGCAAGGTCGCGATCATGGTTCGGCACATCCTGCCAAATGTCCTTTCGCCGGTGCTGGTGATCGCAACGATTTCGCTGGCGCTGGCCATCATTGCCGAGGCGACGCTTTCGTTCCTAGGCGTCGGCGCGCCACCGACGCAGCCATCGCTAGGCACCCTGATCCGGATCGGGCAAGGGTTCCTATTCTCAGGCGAATGGTGGATCCTTCTCTTTCCCGCCGTGACACTTCTGGCGCTTGCCTTGTCGGTCAACCTCCTGGGGGACTGGTTGCGCGATGCGTTGAACCCGAGGCTGAGATGACTGGCCAAGTCTTGAAGCAAGGGCGGGAGAATTGGTACCGGAACGAGATCTGGTCCTTCAAAACTGAATGCGCGTTTCTCGACAAATTGCGCCGCACCCGTGGACAGGGTTCGCAATGTCTCGCGATCCAGATCGGTTTCCTCGCCGACACGCATCCACAGGATTCTTTGCGCCTTGCGACGCTATATTTCGATGAGTGGTCAGACCCATTCCATGACGGCCAAGTGCACATGTCCAAGGCGCAGGCATTCATCGCCATGAAACAGTTTGATGAGGCGGCCGAGAGCCTAGCCGAAGCCTTGGACTGGCAACAGCAGAACCCCAACCACATAGTCGGCGCCGAGTTGGCCTTTGGAATGCTGGTTGCCGAACATGACCTCAGCGCGTGGCGTGATCAGGCACAGGAAGCAGTTTTGCGGCTCGACCCGGCGACGCTGCTCTTTCCTTTGGAACGGTTCCGTCGGCATGCCGTCCTTGCGATGATAGCCGAGGCTAAAGGAGATAAAGAGACCATGGAACATCACGCCCAGGGCGCTTTGCGAGAAGCAGCTTGCGAGAAGTCCCCGTTCACCGCTCACCCCGATCTTGGCCTCGTATCCGCGGATGCAGCGCCACTCGTTTCGAGGCTTAGACTTATGTCGCGCTCTGCACGGTGATTGACTGACATATGACCCAAGCCGTTCTCATGATCCGCGACCTGACGGTCGAAATCCCTACGCGCCAGGGCATCTTGCGCCCCGTCGACCATGTCTCGTGGGACATTGCAGCTGGCGAGATCTTGGGCGTTGTCGGCGAATCCGGCGCGGGTAAGTCGATGACGGGCAACGCCGTCATCGGGCTCCTTGACCGGCCTGCCCATATCGCAGGTGGTGAGATCTGGCTGAATGAAAAGCGCATCGACAGCCTTTCGAGCGATGCCATGCGCCGGGTGCGGGGCAAGGAAATCGGGATGGTGTTCCAGGATCCGCTAACCTCGCTCAACCCGCTGATTCCGATTGGCGAGCAACTGGCCGAAACCATGCTCGAACACCTTGGTATCACTCAGTCGGAAGCGCGGCGGCGCGCTGTGGCGGCGCTTGAAGAGGTTGGCATACCGGGTGCGGCACAGCGGATTGACAGCTATCCCCACGAATTCTCAGGCGGGATGCGCCAGCGCGTGGTTATCGCCCTGGCTCTTTGCGCTGAGCCGTCGCTGGTGATAGCCGACGAACCGACAACGGCGCTGGACGTGAGCGTTCAGGCCCAGATCATAGCGCTTCTGAAACGACTGTGCCGCGAACGGGGGACGGCTGTGATGCTGGTGACTCATGACATGGGCGTCATCGCCGAAGCGGCCAACCGGGTCGCCGTCATGTATGCAGGCCGCCTTGCCGAGATTGGCGCGGTCGAAGACGTGCTCGCCCGGCCCAAACATCCCTATACCGATGGCCTTATGGGTTCGACGCCGCTGGCTTCGATTGGGCAGTCGCGTTTGCGGCAGATCCCTGGTTCAATGCCGCGTCTGGGCCAGCTGCCGGATGGGTGCGCGTTCAACCCAAGATGCCCGCGGGTTGATGCGCAATGTACGCATGATCCGGCACCGCAAGTCGAAAGGACGGGCGGACGGGCGGCCTGCTGGCATCCGTTGGAGTATGCCGAATGAAGCCCATCGTCTCTGTCAGAAACCTTTCGCGCGGTTTCGATGTCTCAAAGCCTTGGCTCAATCGTCTCCTGGAACGTTTGCCGGTGCAAATGCTCAAGGCAGTTTCGGATGTTTCCTTCGAGATCGAGCCCCGCTCAACATACGCGCTAGTGGGCGAAAGCGGGTCGGGCAAATCAACGATCGGCAAGATGATCGTGGGCCTGCTGGAGCCAACGGGCGGTGCGGTCGAAATTGAAGGTGTCAATCTTCAGACCGAAATCGATCCGGCGACAATCGATCGTATCCGGTCCGATATCCAGATGATCTTTCAGGATCCCTATGCGAGCCTCAATCCGCGCTGGAAGGTCAAACACATCATTTCGGAACCGGTCGCTGCGCGAGGCGGGAATACCGAGGGGCTGGCCGAAAGACTGTTGGAGCAGGTGGGGCTGTCGGCCCTTGATGCCGACAAGTTTCCGCATGAGTTTTCAGGCGGCCAACGGCAACGCATATGTATTGCCCGGGCACTCGCTTCGGAACCGAAACTGATCGTCTGTGACGAGCCGACATCCGCGCTCGATGTTTCGGTCCAGGCCCAGGTGCTGAACCTAATGTCGGATCTCAAGGATCGGCTGGGCCTCACGTATCTTTTGATCAGTCATGACCTGACCGTCGTCCGGCATATGGCTGACCGCATCGGGGTTTTGTACCTTGGGCGTCTGGTCGAAGAGGCCGATCCGCAGTCGCTGTTCGAAGCGCCGCGACACCCCTACACCCAGATGCTGCTGGCGGCTGCGCCGCGAGTCGATGCCTTTGGTCGTGACGTACCGCCCCCGCAGGGCGAGATCCCAGACCCAATCAACCCGCCGAGCGGATGTGCGTTTCACCCGCGCTGTCCGCTGGCCGCAGACATTTGTCGCAAGGAGCGCCCGGAACTGCGGATTGTCGGAGAGAGCAGGGTGGCCTGCCATATGGCGGAGCAGGCGGCGCCGGAGCTGGTCGTGGAAACCACCGCTGGGTAGTTGGTTGGAGAGAGCGCTGGCACAGCATCGCTCTCTCCGGTCTCAGATCATGCGAACATGAAATCTTCGGTGTCGAGGGTGAAGGGCGAAGTGCCCATCACGGTGACCTCGGCCGTTTTGCCTTTTTCGTTTTCAAAGGTGACTTCGTAGCTGAGCGCCGATGTCTTGGTGATCGAGATATCTGATGCATCGTCGATACTGTTCATCCGCGAGAGGTCGATCATGTCGATACCATCCTCCCAGTCAACGATGGTCGCCCGGCAGGCCTTGCTCTCGAAGCCGAACGTATCGGCACCGGCACCGCCGATCATCAAATCGCGGCCAGCGGTCGACACGATGAAGTCGTCGCCGTCGCCGCCTGACATCGTGTCGCGCCCCCAGCTTCCTTCGAGATAGTCGTTGCCGTCGCCACCGAACATCATGTCGCTGCCGCCTTCGCCAAAGAGATAGTCGTCGCCATCCCCGGCTTCGATCGCGTCATCGCCGCGGTCTCCGTGGATATTGTCCGACCCTGCGGTTCCGACGAGTTCGTCGTCTTCGCGCGTCCCGTTGATGAATTCGGGCGCATCCTCGATGGGTTCGAAGATGTCGATGCCGTCGTAAACGCCCTTGGCTTTGACTTCGATGTCGTTCTCAGTGACTTTGTCGCCATAGATCTTGAGGGTGCCAAGCGGGTCCTCGTCATGGGCACCTCCGCCATCGCCTTGCTGCGACCGGATTTCGACCAGCGAGAAGTCCCCGCCATCGTCCTCGCCATAGGTGATGTCGGCGATTTCGACGGTGTGACCGCGCAACGTGATCTTGTCACCATCCTGATTGGAGAAGTCGAGCAGGACATCGTTGCCGATACCTTCGACCCAATGGTCGTGCACGGCGTCGTTCTCACCCGCGACCTTGCGCCAGTTGATGCTGCCGTCGTCCTTGGTGTGGCGTGCCATCACGACATCGGTCGCGTTCAGCAGCATGTTGAAGGTGAACCGATCCTTGCCCTGACCGCCGGAGATCACGTCATCTGTCGTTGCCCGGTCGACCGGTGGATTGATACGGCCCTCGGCCCCGTCGGTTTGTGCGGGATCAGGCTCGCCCGCATCCGCATAGACACGAATGTGGTCCCGGCCCGCGCCGGTCGAAACCGTCTGAGCGCCCGCACCGACCTCGACATAGTCGACGGTCTCCATGGTGCTGTCGGCGGTGACGATGACATCACCATCGGTTGACGACTCAAAGCTTTGAACACCGCCGTTGTATTCGGCGAGCTTATCTTTCTCGGTCAGGCGATCGACACCGTCAAAGACACCTGCCGCTTGTACGGTGATGTCCTTCTCGGTGACCTTGTCGCCATAGACCTTGATGGTGCCCAGCTCATCTTCGTCGTGGGCGCCTGTCGCGGTGTTGGCACCGCCCGCTCCGCCGTTGCCCTGTTGACTGATGACGCGGATCAGTGAGTAAGCACCGTCTTCGTCTTCGCCATAGGTAATCTCGGCAATCTCGACCGTGTGGCCACGAACAACGATCTTGTCCTTCTCGGCCTTCGAGTAATCGGTGATCGTTTCGTCACCAAAGCCTTCGACCCAGTGATCGTGGACGTTGTCATTTTCACCGGCGACCTTGCGCCAGTTGATGTGACCTTTGGAGTTTGTGTGCTGGGCCAGAACCTCGGCCGTGGCATTGAGCAGCGCGCGGAATTCGAAGCGGTCTGCCCCTTCTCCACCAGTCATGGTGTCGTTTCCGGCCCCGTCGGCGACCGGGTCGTTGATGCGCCCCTCAGCTCCTTCGGTTTGTGCCGGATCGGGTTCGCCTGCATCGCCGTACGAGATGAGGCGGTCGTTCCCCTTGCCACCGTTGATCGATTGCGATCCGCTGCCCGCCTCGATCTTGTCCGACCGGTCGGTGCCTTCGAACTCCAGATTGATGGTGTCCGGGTTTTCTGCGCCCCACTGGGGTTGCTCGATCACCATCTCCGGTGTGCTGGCCGGTGCCGTTTCTTCGCCCTCGGCAATCTCGTCGATCTGATCGATGCCGTAGAACACGCTGGCTTTGACGTTGATGTCGTCCTCGGTGACCTTGTCACCGTAGACCTTGATGGTGCCCAGCTCATCTTCATCGTGGGCGCCGCCGCCGTCGCCTTGCTGCGAGCGCAGGGCGATCAGGGAATAGTCGCCGCCGTCGTCCTCGCCATAGGTTATCGACGCGATTTCGACCGTGTGACCACGGATGTCGATCTTGTCTCCATCCTGGTTCGAGAAGTCGAGAATGACATCGTTGCCGATCCCTTCAACCCAGTGGTCGTGCACGTTGTCATTCTCGCCCGCGACCTTGCGCCAGTTGACGGAGCCATCATCGCGGGTGTGCTTTTCAAGGATTTCATCCGTGGCGTTCAAAAGCAGGCGGAAAGCAAACGTGTCTTTGCCCTGTCCGCCGGCGATGATGTCGTCCGCAGCACCTTCGGCAACAGGCGGGTTAATGCGGCCTTCAGCGCCATTTGTCTGTGCCGGATCAGGTTCGCCGCCGTCAGAATAGCTGTAGATGATATCCCAGCCGCCGCCAGCATTGACGTTCTGGCTGCCCTCGCCGATGTGGATCTTGTCGGTTTGCCGGTAGAGGCTGCCGTCGTAGTTGTCACCGTCGGTGTTGCTGAAGACCTCTTGTGTCGTTCCAGCTGCTCTTGCTGCAAAGGCTGCATCTGCGTGATAAAGCCGGTCGATGCCATCGTTGGTATTTATGACTTCCACGTCATTCTCGGTGACCTTGTCGCCGTACACCTTGATTTGGCCGAGCGGGTCTTCGTCATGCGCTCCGGTCGCGGTATTGGCGCCGCCCGCGCCGCCATTGCCCTGCTGGCTGATGAACGTGAGAAGCGAGTATTCACCGTTCTCATCGCTACCATAGGTGATCGACTCGAGCGTAGCCGTATGGCCTTTGACGACAATCGTATCGCCTTCGCTCTTGGAATAGTCGGTGATCGTGTCGAGACCGAAACCGTTGACCCAGTGATCGTGGACGTTGTCGTTTTCCCCGGCGACTTTGCCCCAGTTGGTGACACCCGCCGAATTCGTATGTTCCGCGATGACTTCTTCTGTGGCGTCGATCAGTGCTCGAAACTCAAACCTGTCGGCACCATCGCCGCCGGTGAGCGTGTCGTTGGCCTCTTCCGCGGGGATGGCTGGTGTGACGCGCCCTTCGGAACCCTCTGTTTGTGCCGGATCAGGTTCACCAGCATCAGCATATGAGATTATGCGATCATTGCCGGCGCCCATGTCGATGTTCTGCGCGCCAGAGCCGAGCACAGCGCGATCGCCCCGGTCGGTTCCAGAAATGTTCGTTACCACAGTTTAGTCTCCCACTTGTCCCACGAGCCATTGACTGACCCGTTGTTCGAGCAAAGCCCGGCCACCATGGCGGGAATAGGAACAACGATTTGGGAAAAATCTGGGCAGTCCCGCCTTATTCTGGCCACAAATGAGGCGGGCCTATGTCCGATGCTGGCAAAGTTGTGGCGGTGGTATGGGGCAAAGGGTGCTTGGTATCAGGCGGTTAGCCTGTAAGTGCAAGTTTTTGATGATCAAAAGCCACGTTTCCGCCGATTATGAGCCGTCGGCGGAAATTCGTGTCGTTTGATCCTTTTTACGCGGGCATTTGCTTAATGGTGCATCGGGAAAAAGTGGCACGAAAAACAATCGCGCCAAGGGCCGTCCTTTGTTCGCTGTGCGTGACCGCCAATTTGGTGTCCCCCTGCACCCGGCGCGTGTGATCGAACCATGCGCGCACGTTTGGGTAAGCGCGATTCGTGGTTTCGCCGGCCGATCCGCGTTGATTCTCGTTCATCCCGAACCGCGGTTTTGAGGGCGTTCAGAGCAGTCAGCTGTTTATGCCGCGGATTGGATCAGCAGCCCGGCCCGTCAATCGGTGCGGGCGCACCTCACTTTGAATCGATATCTCGCAGCGCTTGCCTCAGCACCGCCTTGGCTTTCTCGCGCTCGCCCTCATCCAACGCCGCCGGATCGACCTTGACCGACAGGCCGGGCAAGTCTGTTTCTGTCAGATCTGGTGCGAGCCTATCGGGCTCTGGCTGATCGAGCCTGTAGGCGATCACATCACGGCTGATCCCTTTGACGCGCAGAGGTTCAAGCTTGGTCGCGTCGAAAAGATCGCTGACATGAACATAGGTTTCATAGCTCATGATGATCTCACCGGGCTGCGCTATGCTTTGCAACCTTCCCGCCAGGTTCGCCTCGGCCCCAATGATCGTGTAGTCGAGCCGGTCTTTCGAACCGAAATTCCCCACGTTGCAATAGCCGGTGTTTATGCCCATCCGAACCGCAAACGGATGTTCCACGCCGCGGTCACGCCAGGCAGACTGCAATTCCTTGATCCGTTTCTGCATCGCAACGGCCATGGAAACGCAGGCCTTGGCATCGTTTGCCACACCTTGCGAATGGGGATCGCCGAAGAATGCGAGCATCGCGTCGCCTATGAACTTGTCGAGGGTGGCGCCGTGTTGGTCGGCGACATGCGACATCTCTGAGAAGTACTCGTTCAGCAGTTCGGTAATCTCTTCGGGCTGGAGTCGTTCGGTCGTGAGCGTGAAATCCTTGATGTCCGAAAAGAACACCGTCAGCTTCTTGCGCTCGGTCGAGATCGTTACATCCTTCTCACCTGCGAAGATCGAAGCGTAGACCTGCGGCGACAGATACTTTCCGATCTTCGACGAGAGGTCGGCAAGGAACTGGTTCTTGGAGGCGAGCTCTTGGTTCACGGAAGAAAAGGATCGGGCCAGGCGGAATTGTAAAGCCGCGAAAACGATCCCGACCGTGCCTGCCAGGGCAAAATAGCCTAAGAGCCAGCGGAAAGACCCAAGTCCCAGTGTGATCGGCTGGCTGACCGTGAACGTCTGAAGCCCACGGACGTCACCCTGGCTCCACCCCGACCGTGGGCTTTCCGGATGGGCGTTGTGGCAGGCTACACAGCCTTGATCCAGAACGACGGGCGTTGCGATGGTGACGCGCCGGTTCAGCAGATTGCCCTCCTTGCGGACAAGCATTTCTATTTCTTGCGACTGATCACGGAACGTCGCGAGGGCCTCGATTTCGAAGGCGGTCAGGTTGTGTGATGGCCGGTTTCGGAATGGATAGTCCGAGACAAAGCGGTAGGACACGTTGCTCGCTTCGTTGCCGATCCGTTGGCTCAGCTCGATCGACAGCGTCGCCGGAATTGGTATCGCGCCCGGATGATCCTGATAATCGTGCCTAACCGTCGTGACGTGGGACTGATCCCAGACCCGACCGACCACGTTGCCCGCGTAGTAGGACCGCACGCTGTCAAAAACGTCGCTCAGCGACGACGCTTGCCGCCTTAGGTTCTGATCAGAAAGGGTTCTCAGATCGAGCCATAGCGCCATCGGCAATGAGACAAGCCCGAACACGACGAGCACGACGGCAAGGAAAGGTCGTTTTAGAAAGAACCTGCCCAAAATCTGTCCCTTGATCCAATATTACGGACTGATCTTACCACCAAAGGACCGGATGAACGACACACGGCTCGGCGAGTGGTTGAAACATAAGCCGTCTGCCATTCTTGGTTGAATTGGCACGAGCTAACGGCGGCCGAAGCCAGCATTTGCAACGCGGGGCAATTCATACGTATACACGCGTCACGATGGATTGCGCGGTCGTAAGGTAAAGAGCTGCGGAATGAGTGGGGATCCGAATTTGCGTCATGAAGCCTTGGATACGTTACGGGCGCGGGGCCGTCTCAAGCGGTTTTCACAGCGGCAGACAATCCTGGGTCGGGGTGAGCCCGGGGCGTTTCTGGGGATCATCGAAAGCGGCGCCGTTCGCATCAGCGTTTTCAATGCCGAAGGGCGGGAACTCGCCTTGGCTCTTTTGGGGCCGCAGGATGTGTTTGGCGAAGTGGCTGTGCTGGATGGTTTCGACCGAACCGCGGACGCCATTGCGGTCGGCAAGGCGGATGTCACTGTGGTTTCTGCCGCAGACGTCCATAGCCTGATGCGTCAGGATCACGCTGTCTCCGCCTTCTTCGTAAAGATCCTTTGCCAAAGGCTTCGGGGTTCGAACGCCCATGCAGAGGCTCACGCGTTAGGGTCATTGTCTGGCCGCCTCGCCTTGCAGCTCTTGAACCTTGGTCACGAGGACGAAAACGGGATGCTGATCGTCAACGAACTGCCATCTCAATCCGAACTCGCTCGCCTGGTTGGATGTTCGCGCGAAAGCATCAACAGGCAATTTCGCAGCTGGGAAAGGGCCGGAAAAGTGCTGTTCGGTGAAAAGTCTCTGAAAGTGCCTGACCCGATCGACTTTCAGGAAACCGCCGTCTGAGGATTTGATCGTGCGCCGATTGGCTCAGTCGTTTTGGTCCGCCTGATACTGATCGATCGCGGCATTTGCGCCTTCGGACCAGATCTTGGCCAGCCACTTGTTGAACGGCGCAGCGAAACGCATTTCATCGACCAGATCGCCATAGATATAGCTCTGTCTCAGCCATGCCGATGGATCCTGCCGCGCCGCCTCGGCGCATGATTGCAACGCCGCCCAGTGTGGGTCATTCGGTTCGATCTGTGTTCCGTCCTCGCGTTCGCCCGCACACATGCGCGCCCAGAACGCCTCCACCAATGCGAGACCCTGGACCGAACCACCCGCCGCCAGCGCATCCCGCAAGATGGGCAGGACAAACCCGGTGTGCCGTGATGACCCATCGAAGGCCACGCGGCGGGTTGTGTCGAGGATGGACGGATTGGCGAAACGCTTTTCGATCAGCGCAAGATAGGCTTGGGGCGTCATCTCTGGCACTGGATCGACATAGGGCAGGATTTCTTCGGTTTGGACCTTTCGGAAAAAAGCTGCGATCGCCCTGTCGTCCATACACGCTGATATTGTCGGGGCGCCTAGTATCTCACCCACATTCGCGAGCACCTGATGACCGGCGTTCAGAACGCGGATCTTCATGGCTTCATAAACATGCACATCGTCGGTGATGGTGGCGCCAACATCCTCCCATGGCGGCCGCCCGGCGTAAAACCGGTCTTCGATCACCCATTGGCGAAAGTTCTCGTGCGTGACGGGCGCGGCGTCGTCGACGCCGAGCGCTTGGGCTGTGGCGATCTCTTGCGCGCCGGTGGCCGGAACAATGCAGTCGACCATCGAATTGGGGAACGCAGTGTTGTCGTCGATCCATTGAGCAAGCTTGGGATCCGAGAGCTTGGCAAGTGAAACGACCGTCTGGCGCGCGACATCGCCGTTGCCCTGAAGGTTGTCGCAACTTAGAACCGTGAACGGACCGGTGCCGTTTTGCCGGCGCGCTTTCAGGGCGGCGACGATGGCACCGAACGCTGTGCGGGGCAGGGCGGGTTCAGCGGCATCGTGTCGGATGTCGGGATGGGCGCCATCGAAGCCGCCGGATACGGGATCGATGTAGTAACCGCCCTCGGTCACGGTGAGCGATACGATCCGGATCTGGGGGTCGGTCATCTGCCTGATAAGGCTCGCATTACCGTCTTCGATCGGCAGATAGTCGATCATGGAGCCGATGACCTCGGCGGAACTGCCGCCGGGATCAAGTTCGATGAGGGTCGTCAGGCAATCCTGCGCGATCAGCTTGTCGCGCATTGCCGCGTCATAAGGCCTGACCCCCGCGCCGATGATCGCCCAATCAAGAGCCTTACCCTGCTGCATGAGCCGATGAAGGTACCAAGCCTGATGCGCCCTGTGAAAATTGCCAAGTCCGATATGGACAATGCCGGGTGTAAGCCGCGATCGATCATAACGCGGCCGGTCGATCCCGGATGGTAGATCGGCCAGGTGTGCATCGCACAGTCGTATTGCCGAGGCTCCTTTCACGCTGTCTTCCATCAACTCATCCAGTTGCCGCCATCGACATTATAGGTCTGGGCGACGATGTATTCAGCTTCGTCAGAGGCCAGAAATACTGCCATCCCGGTCAGATCTTCGGCGCGCCCCATGCGACCGAAGGGAACCGCGCCTGCGACTTCCTTTTTCTTCTGTCCGGGTGGTTTGCCTTCGTACTTTGCAAAGAACGCATCGACGCCGTCCCAGTGTTCTCCATCGACAACGCCGGGGGCTATGGCATTCACGTTGATGCCATGCTGGATAAGGTTCAGGCCTGCGGACTGCGTGAGGCTTATGACAGCCGCCTTTGATGCGCAGTACACGGCCACCAAGGGCTCACCCCGGCGACCGGCCTGGCTGGCCATATTGATGATGCGGCCCTTGATCCCATGATCGATCATGTGTCGCGCTACGGCCTGAAGGGTGAAAAGCGTGCCTGCCACGTTGATGTTGAAGACGCGGCTGTAATCGTCCGGAGAGATCTCAGTGATGGGTGCTGCGGTGAAGATGGCTGCATTGTTGATCAGGATATCAATTTGGCCAAGCTCCGAGATCGCTGTCTCGACCCCGTCGGTAATGCTGTCATGTCGGGAAACGTCCAGTTCCACCGCATGCGCACCGATCTTTTCGGCGCTTGCCCTTGCCCGGTCCATGTCGATGTCGGCGATCGCCACCTGTGCGCCTTCGTTCCGGTATGCCGCTGCAAACGCCAGACCGATCCCGCGGGCCGCTCCGGTAATCAGTGCCGTTTTGCCGGCAAGTCGCTTCATGTCAGCCTCAAGCCGTCAGGGCCGAACTTGTGGATCACGTCCTCGCGCGGGGTGAGAAACACCCGATCACCATGACGAAACCCAACCTCACCATCGACGCGCACCGTCAGCGTTTCCGCGAGACCCGTGTCGTGGATATGGAGAAACGTGTCAGAACCCAGATGCTCGGACACGCCAACCGTCCCCGACCAACTGCCTTCGCTGTCAGATACGGAAATGTGTTCTGGCCGGACACCCAGCGTATGTGCGCCGCGCTTGGCTGCTTCTTCTCCTTCGACGAAGTTCATTTTCGGTGATCCGATGAAGCCCGCGACGAACAGGTTTTGGGGCTCGCGATAAAGATCGAGGGGGGAGCCCACCTGCTCGATGTTGCCGGCCCGCAGCACGACGATCTTGTCGGCCATGGTCATCGCTTCGACCTGATCGTGGGTCACGTAGATCATCGTTGTCTTGAGCCGCTCGTGAAGCTCGCTGATCTCAAGCCGCATGCCCACCCGCAGTGCTGCGTCGAGGTTCGACAGGGGCTCATCAAAGAGAAACGCGGCTGGTTCGCGAACAATGGCCCGGCCGATCGCAACCCTCTGACGCTGACCGCCTGATAACTGGCCCGGGCGCCGATCGAGGTATTCGGTCAGGTTCAGAACCGCCGCGGCCTGTTCCACCCGCCGGTCCTGTTCGGCCTTGTCCAGTTTCGCCATGCGCAGCGGAAAGGCGATGTTCTTTCGCACCGACATGTGCGGATAAAGGGCGTAGGACTGGAACACCATGGCAAGGCCGCGTTTCGCTGGCGGTACCATCGTGGCGTCCTCACCGTCGATCCTGATCTGGCCGCTGGTGACATCCTCAAGACCCGCGATAAGCCGCAGAAGTGTCGATTTCCCGCAGCCGGACGGGCCGACGAACACGGTGAACTCGCCGTCTTCGATCGTCAGATCGAGCGGTGGAATAACCTCGACCTCGCCGAAGCTCTTGGTGACCTGATCAAGTATAATACGTCCCATGTGATTGGCCCTTATTTGACGGCGCCGAAGGTGAGGCCGCGCACGAGTTGTTTCTGGCTGAACCAGCCAAGGATGAGGATCGGCGCGATTGCCATGGTCGATGCCGCGCTGAGTTTGGCGTAAAACAGGCCCTCGGGGCTGGAATAGCTGGCAATAAATGCCGTTAGGGGTGCCGCGTTCACCGCGGTCAGGTTCAATGTCCAAAATGCCTCGTTCCAGGCGAGGATGAAGTTGAGAAGTACGGTCGATGCGATGCCGGGGACAGCCATTGGTGTGAGGACGTACAGGATCTCGTCCCGCAGCGTAGCTCCGTCCATGCGCGCCGCTTCCAGGATCTCGCCCGGGATTTCCTTGAAGTAGGTGTAGAGCATCCAAACGATGATCGGCAGGTTGATCAGCATCAGGACCACGACCAGACCCGCTCGGCTATCGAGCAGCCCCAATTGAATAAAGAGCAGATAGATCGGGTACAGCACACCGACAGCAGGAAGCATTTTGGTCGACAGCATCCACAGCAGGATGTCTTTGGTACGTTTCGAAGGCACAAAGGCCATCGACCAAGCAGCCGGAACCGCGATGATGGTGCCCAGAATGGTCGAGCCCCCGGCCAGGATCACCGAATTCCAGAGGAACTTCATGTAGTCGGACCGCTCTTGCACGACTGAATAGTTCTCCAGCGTCCAGTCGAAGTTCAGAAAGAGCGGCGGACTGGCGATGGCCTGTCCCTCGGACTTAAAGCTGGTCAGGATGGTCCAGAGGATCGGGAAAAAGATCAGCAATCCGATTGCCCAGGCGAGGCCTGTGTTGATCGCTTTGCGGCGTGGTGTGATTGCTCGTGCCATGGCTTCCTCCTCCCTCAAGCGTCCAGGTTCTTGCCGACGATGCGCATCAGGAAGATGGCAACGATATTGGCGAGGATGATGGCATAGACGCCGCCTGCTGATCCCAGCCCGACATTCTGACTTTCGAGCACGCGCTGGAAAATCAGGTAGGACAGCGTTCGGGTGCCGAATGCGCCGCCCGTGGTGACAAAGATCTCGGCAAAGATTGCCAGCAGAAAGATGGTCTGGATCAGGATCACGATGGTGATGGCGCGGCTCAGATGCGGCAGCACGATGAACCAGAACCGTTTATGCGCCGGCGCGCCGTCCATCTCTGCCGCTTCGAGCTGTTCACCGTCCAGCGATTGGATCGCCGTCAGCAGGATGAGCGTGGCGAATGGCAGCCATTGCCAGCTCACGATTATAATGATCGATGGTATCGCCGCCTCGGAGAGCCATGATAAGGGTTCGAGCCCGACAAAGCGCCACAAATGCGCGAGCAGGCCGTTCACCGGGTCCATGAACATGTTCTTCCAGACCAGCGCCGATACGGTTGGCATGACAAAGAACGGCGCGATGACAAGAATGCGCACCACCCCCTGGCCCCACATCGGCTGGTCCAGCAGGATGGCGAGCATGATCCCGAGGCAAACCGTGATGATCAGCACGCCACCAACCAGGATCAGCGTCGTGTAGACTGCGGGCCAAAACGAGCTGGAACTGACAAAGCGGGTGAAGTTGTCGAAGCCAACCCAGTTGAGGCTGGGAAAGAAGGTGACCCAGTCCCATCCGCTGGCGATCTGGTCGCCACGCAACGGCAGGAACTTTTTGAATGAGAAGATCAGTGTCAGGCTGAGCGGCACCAGCATCCAGCCCAGCAGCAGGATCACGGCGGGTGCCATCATGAGGCGTGCAGCGGATCGGGATGCTTTGGTGGCCATTGGATACACCTCTTCTGTTGACGGGATTACCGTCTCAGCGGATGGGCTTTGATTGCAAGAGTGTTCGGGTGGTCCGAAGGGCAGCGCGAGACCGCCCTCCGGTGGGGAAGACGCTTAGTAGCCTGCAGCTTCCATTGCGTCCGTCGTCAGAGCCTGTGCTTTGGCCAGAGCTTCTTCGACGGTTTGCTGCCCGGCATAAGCCGCCGCAAATTCCTGGCTGACTTCTGTGGCGATGCCCGCAAACTCCGGAATGGCCGCGAACTGGATGCCGACATACGGCGACGGTTCGACCGTAGAGTTATTGGGATCAGCCGTCAGGATTGATTCCAGTGTCATCTTGGCGAAAGGAATGTCCTTGTAGTTCGGGTTCTCGTACAGCGAGGTACGCGCACCCGGAGGGACATTGGCCCAGCCTTCGTTGGCCGCCACCAGTTCGATATAGCTGTTCGACGTGGCCCACTCGATGAACGCCAATGCCGCATCCTGCTTTTGAGAGCCGGCCGGGATGGCAAGAGCCCAGGCCCACAGCCAGTTGGCGTTTTTGCCCAGGCCAGTGTTGGGCGCCAGAGCAAAGCCCACGCTGTCAGCGACGGTGCTGTCGTTGGGGTTGGTCACGAAGGACGCCGCGACGGTGGCGTCAATCCACATGCCGCATTTGCCCTGTTGGAACAGCGAGAGGTTTTCGTTGAAACCGTTGGTCGCGTAACCAGCGGGGCCGGACTCGTCCATCATGCCCTTGAAGAAGGTCAGCGTGTTCTTCCACGGGTCGGTATCGAACTGCGCTTTCCAGTCCATATCGAACCAGCGGGCTCCGAATGAGTTGGACATCGCGGTGATAAAGGCACCGCCTTCACCCCAACCGGCCTTGCCGCGCAGGCAGATGCCGTTGATGTCATTGTCGCGATCCGTCATTGCCGCAGCCGCTTCGCGGATAAAGTCCCAGGTGGGCGACGTCGGCATTTCCATACCGGCCTTTTCCATCAGGTCGGTGCGATACATGATCATCGAGCTTTCGCCGTAGAAAGGTGCCGCATAAAGCGTGCCTTCATGGCTCAGACCGCCGCGCATGGCGGGCAGGATGTCGTCGACATTGTATTCCGCGGACAGGTTGTCCAGCGGGACCAGCCAGCCGTTCGAACCCCAGATCGGGGCTTCGTACATGCCGATTGTCATGATGTCGAACTGGCCACCCTTGGTCGTGATGTCGGTTGTGACGCGCTGGCGCAGAACGTTCTCTTCCAGCGTGACCCATTCAACTTGGTGACCGGTCTTTTCGGTGAAGTCATCGGTCAGACCCTGCATGCGGATCATGTCGCCGTTGTTCACAGTTGCGATGGTGATGGTTTCAGCGTGAGCGCTGCCCACTGCGATGAGCGACATAGCCGTCGCCGCACAAAGTGCGTTCCTCAGGTACATCCGACTCCTCCCTGTTTGGATGCTACGCTCGAAGCCTAGGTGAAATATAATCGCGGAGTCAATAAAAGTTTTACGCGCGATAAGTTTTGGCACCGTCTAGGCCGAATCCCGCATGACGAGCCGTCCCTGGAAAAGCGTGGTTTCGTGCGGCTTGTTATCCCCCTCGATCGCTTCGAAGAGAGATTTCACCGCATGCCGCGAAATGGCATCGTAATCCTGTGCAACCGTCGTCAGCGGCGGGCAGGTAAAGCGTGAAAACGGATGATCGTCCTGCCCGGCAACGCGGATCGTGCAATCTGTATCCCGACCGACGCGCAGGCGCCGTTCATAGCAGGCGGTCAGAAAGCCGATCGCAAGACGGTCGTTGCTGCACAATACCGTGTTGGTTTTGAACTGCTTTCTATCCAGTGCAACGCCACCTTCTCGGCGACCAATTTCCTCGAAATCCCAGCCTTCGCCCGCCATCTGAACGATGCAGGGCTCGTGGCCAAGACGTTCCATCGCGGCGACGTAACCCTCGCGACGCTTGTTCGCATTCGGGTTTGAAGGTGTTCGCATTTCAAGAAAGCACGGCGGTTCACCGGTACGGCATAGGTAATCAACGATCAGCATCGCGAATTGCGGGTTATCGGATCCGACGAATGCGAGGCCGAGCTTCTGGATGCCACTATCAAAGAGTACGGTCGGGACATCGTTACAAAAACTCTCAACCGCCGACTTGTCGGATGCGCGGCCCAGCGGGGCGAGCAAAACGCCTGCCGGTTTGAGCGAACGCAGGCTGTCGAGAATATCCTTCTCAAGCTCCGGTTGGCCGTGCGAGCTGTAAAGCGTCGGGCGATACCCGGCGTCGATGCAGCTTTGTTCAATATTGCGCGCGATCTCGACAAAGAACGGATCGGCAAGATACGGAACCACCACACCAACATTCTTGGTCAGTTTGCGGTTCTGGTTCATCGCAAAGATGTTTGGGCGATAGTCGTATCGCGCCAGCGCTTCTTCTATCTTTTGCCGGGTTGAGGCTCTGACACTTTCGGGATCGTGGAAGTACTTCGAAACGGTCGGGCGTGAGATGCCACTGACAGCGGCGAACTCTTCCATATTCCTGATCTTCGTTGCGCCCATGGTTGCACGTCTCTTATCCGGGCCGCGGCTGGCGCGACCCCAATCTTCCACAATGTTTACAATTTCTTATCGCGCGGAAAAAATCAATGCCATTCCGTACGCTATTGTCTCGCACGGTCGTGCGCGGAAATCGTGAAAGTGTCGGTTGTGTCAGGCCGTGGGGTGGTAGGCGATCTTCAGTGTTGAACCGTCGATCGTGATGACCGGTTCGGCGGTGCCGATCTTGTTGGCTTCGAACTGCGACGCTGAATACTGCGAAAGGTTCGGGGCCTGTAACACGTCGTATTGCTGTCCGCTTGTAAACGTTTCGCCCTCCGGGAATGACAGATCGAGTGTGACGACGCCGCCGGACAGTTGAACCGGATTTGATACAACGAGGGTGGTTGTATTCGTTCCTAAGAGGACGCGCAGAATACCGGTTGCAATACTCAGTGTTCCGATCGTCAGCGCCCCATCGTGGCCTGTCAGATCAAGGGCGCCATTTCCGATCAACTGAACATGCGCACCGTCGCCTTGTGAACGATCTTCGAAGAGGGTCGTCCCACCCGTTCCGCCGTTTGCACCGGTATGTGAGATCAGCGTCGCGTTTTCAGCTTTCGACGTGTTGCGGAAGCGCGTGTATCCGCCCTGCTGATCAGCGCCGCTGCCGCCAAGATTGTGAAAGGTGCCGGTCCCCGCAGTCGGGTTCTGGTTCGGCGTCCCATCACCGTAGGATTGGAAAACCGTAAAGCCGCCCGCGGCGCCGGGCAGGTTCCAGAACGTGCCGTTACCAGCGCTTGGAAAGAACTCGTTAGGCGGTTTGATGGCAAAGATCGTGTGGCCCGCCGTCCAGCTTTCGTTCAAGGCGCTTCCAAAATTGTAGAATGACCCCTTACCGGCGTTTGAGAAGCCATATCGGGCCGTCAGTTCGGTATGACCTCCGCCTCCCGGGCTCTCGGTCGTCGCGCCAAAGTTCAGATAGCACCCGTTGCCCGCGGACGCTCCGGCGTTTTGCAGGGTCGGATAGTTGGGGTTGTTGTTGAAGCTGGTGACGCCGCCATTGGCGCCGCTTACCGTTGCCGGGTAGTTGTTGAAGTGCCCGTGTCCACCCGTGGCGTTGCCATCAAAGGCGACGTCGCCGCCGTTCGCACCGCCGAGTCTGGTGTCATGTGCAGTACCGCCATAGTTCAGGTATAAGCCATGGGCAGCCGATGAGGTGTCGTAGAACTGTGTGTTGCCACCATCACCTCCCGGTACTGTGCCACCATTATTGGTGAAGGTCGCGTGATCTGCCGAAGCGGTGTCGTGGAAAACCGCGTTGCCAAAGGTATCGCCGTCGGTGCCCAACGTACCCCAGATGGAAAAGGTTGCAGTGCCGGCCGTCGTCCTGTCGCGGAAAACAATCTGGCCGCCCAGTGTGCTGTTGTCGTTCGGCGGTGCCACCTTACCCGTGCGCGAGACAAAATGAGCCGATCCGCCGGTTGCTTCGTCGCAGAATTCAATTGTGCCGCCGCCGAAGGAGTCCTCCAGCGATGTTGGCCCCGCATAGTAAGACACCAGATCGCTACCAGCGGATGCCGACCCGATGAACTTGAGCTGTGGCTGGTTGTATGTGCCCTGCGAAGCAACCACGAAGTGCTGGGTTTTCGTGGATTGGTTGACGATGCCCGCGCCTTCGATCGTTAGGGCAGGGGTCGATGCAAGAACATGGACGCTGAACGTGTAGGCGTCGGCATCCGGACCAAACTCGATGGACAGGATGGTGGCCGCCGAAGCGTCGGTAAAACCGATGGAGGTAATGTTGGACTTTCCGAATGTGGCTGACGCAGTCGGAACTGTGCCGCCGTCCCAATTCGCCCCGTCATTCCAAAAACCGTTAGACGGCTCTGCTTTCCAATTCCCTAAACCCATACGTGTCAGCATTGGGGTATTCGCGTTCCGGGTCAACAGTCTTGGCCACCGCCGAGCCGGAACGTTTTGTCCACGAAAAGCCTTAGATCGGGTGGCTCAGATATCGAACAAGCGCTGGAACGTTGCCTTGTAGGCCTGAGATGCGTCGCCGTTCACAGGCGCGCCATGGCCGCAAAACACATGCTCGAATTCCATTTCTGACAGACGTTTGAAGTCGTCGGCACCGGGCTCGGCCGCCTGCATCCAGACCGGTCCAACATTGGCCGGTGTGAAAAAGCCCATATCGGTCATCACCTGCGCGGATTGTTCACTGAAGAACTCATCTGGCGCGAGATAGTTCTGCAGGGCATCGCACGCGATCAGGACGCCGCCGTCGCGGTTCAGGCGGAAGATGCATTCCGGAACATTGGTGGTTTTGAAAACGAAGAGTTCCGCGTCCGATATCGGGAGCGCGCCGCCTTCGGTCAGTTCCTGATCAACCGGCACGCCTGCTTGCCCGGCGCCGGGCTGTGCCCAGTAGGTTGCGCCGAAGGTATCCCGATAAAAGGCGTCGTCTGCGCCGTGAAGGCCGCCAACCTGAACGACGTTTTCGATTTTACCGAGCTTTTCCAGCTCTTGAAGGCCTGCGTCAGACAGGCGGACTGCGTTGAAGAGGGTCAGCTTCCCGCCCTCGCGCAGGACGGTCATGTTGCGGCTGAACTGCCAGTCGAGATCCATGAATTGCCATTCCCGGGTGCCGGAGACGAAAAAGATGTCCTGAAGCGGCTCCGATATGGATCCGTGCGGCGTCGCCGCCAGATGTGTTGTTTCGGTATCCGCCATGATGTCCCCCTTCGCTGGCAGGTGTTCAGCCCTTTGAGCCGAACTGTTTTTCTGGCGGCAATGAAGCATAATCAAAGCGCCCGACATAGTCGTATTCTTCGTCGAATGCGTGCAGGTACCGATTGAGATAGGTGCGCTGTCCGGCGCTCAGCCGGTCGTCGATGACATCGAGAAGGTTCTCGGTGCCGTCGCTGCTGTCCATCCGTCTAAGGTGAAAAACGGTCACATCCTTACCGCCAAACCAGTCCTTTGGGATGTCATGTGCAGCACGCGCGTTGCTCATGTCGAAGACATGCCCTGCAAGAACCGTCAGGGGCGGTTTCAGGTCGGCATGGCCTAGGGCCGGCTGGGTTGCGGCTGGCTCAAAAGGCGGCAAATCCAAGGGTTCCAGGATTGGATGGTTTTTCAGCATGTCGACATACGCATGGTCGATCTTGGCTGCGATCGCGCCCCGGACGAGGATGTTGAGATAACGGCGTGTCGGAAGGCAATCCTGGTTCACGTAACGCGGCAAGCCGATATAGGCGAGACCACGTTCAATACCGATCGATGTTTCCAGATCCACGTCGATGCGATCATACCCGATCCCGTAGGCTTCGACCCGGTCAAGCGCCGCAAGATCATCCTCGTCGCAACAGTGAAGCACACCAAGAACTTCGTCCGCGGGATCGCCTGTATGTTCGATGTTTCCAACCCCGCCCTCATGGCGAAAGAAGTGTTCGACATTGAACCGAAGGCGCCAGCCCTTGAGTGCCGCACGCCGGGAAGCGGACGGAACAACACCTTTCGCCCTGAGCGAGGTGAAGTCCATATTGGAGCCATATCCGAAATACTTGATCATATTCACAAAATCGCTGTTCTATCACAGAGTGCATATTGAAAAAGGTTTGGCCAGTAGCCTAGTCGATTTTGGCCGGTTCAAACAGTTCGCCACTGAAAGGAAGTACTGGTTTGCACCTCACAATCGCTGGATACGAGATCGAAAAAAAGATCGAGTCCTACTACGCCAGTTCCTTGTTTCGTGCCCGCGATCGTTCAAGCGGAAGACCGGCAATCATCAAGACGTTATCCGCTGCCTATCCCGACATTCGCGATATCAAGCGCCTCGAGCGCGAGTACTGGCTATTGAAGGAGCTGGACGACGTCGAAGGTGTCTTGCCGGCCTCGGAACTGGTTTTCCATGACAACGGCAATCCCGCTGTTGTCAGTCAGACGAGCGGTCGAACCCTGTCATACTATCTCAGCTCCAATCGCGCTTCGACGTGGCCACTGGATCGGATCGTCGACATTGTTATTCAACTGACGACTGCCATCGATGCTGTCCACGATCACAATACGGTTCACAAGAACATCGCCCCACAAAACATCCTCATCGACGATGCCGACTGGTCGGTCAAATTGATGAACTTCGAGATTGCTTCAGCGCTGTCCCGGGAACATCAGGACAAAACCATATCGAAACACATGCGCGGGTCGTTGCCCTACATCTCGCCAGAGCAGACCGGGCGCATTTCGCACGATGTCGATCACAGGTCTGATTTCTATTCTTTGGGCGTCGTGTTTTTTGAGATGCTGTTCGGCCGATCGCCGTTTGACGCCACAACCCAGCTTGAATGGGTACATGCGCATATCGGCAAGGCGCCTACGCTACCGGATGACGCGGGCGCGCGCGTTCCGTCAACGCTCGCGAACATCGTCCTGCGATTGCTCGCAAAAAGCCCCGAGGATCGCTATCAGAGCTGTTTCGGTCTGTTACACGATCTGAGGGAGTGCCACAGCCAGCTGACCAAGACCGGTCAGATCCAGTCATTCACGCTGGGCGAGCGCGATATTTCCGAGGTCTTTCGCGTCCCGCAGGTCGTCTATGGACGGGATGAAGAAATGGCGCAGCTTGCGGCGCTTCTTGAAAACGTAGAACGGGGCGGAACCGAAGTATGCCTGATTTCAGGCCACTCCGGGGTTGGTAAATCCGCCCTCGTGGAAGAGTTGAACAAACCGATCGTTCGATCGCGCGGATACATTTTGCGCGGCAAGTTCGATCAATTCGAGCGCGCCAAACCCTATGCCGGCATCTCGGCCGCGTTTTCAGGGCTGGTTCACGAACTCCTGGCCGAACCCGCCGATCGCCTGGCAACTTGGAAAACTAGCATCACCGAGGCGCTCGGCGGCAATGCGCAGGCCATGATCGATGTTCTGCCGGATCTCGAAAAGATTATCGGGCCGCAAGATGCCGTGCCAGCCCTGCCACCGACGGAGGCGCAGAACAGGCTTCAGCTCATGTTCATCAGCCTTGTCCGCCTTTTGACCGGCTCGGATCGGCCGGTTGTCATCTACCTCGATGATCTGCAATGGAGCGATGCGCCAACGCTCAACTTGCTGCAGAAATTCGCGACGACGCGAGACATCAGCAATCTGTTTATTTTGGGTGCCTATCGAAGCAACGAAGTGGATAGCAACCATCTGTTGTCGCTGGCGCGAAACGAGATTTCCAAGGTGAGGCCGGTACATGAGGTATCGCTCCAGCCCCTTAAGCGCTCTGTCGTCAATCAGATCGTTTCGACAGCCTTGCGCACCGATGCCGATGAGACCGAAACGCTGAGCGCTGTTCTCTACCGAAAGACCGAAGGTAACCCATTCTTTGTGAACGAGCTGCTGAAGTCGCTGGTCGACGACGAGTTGATCCGGTTTGAGCGGGCGAAGGGCCGCTGGACGTGGGATGTCGACGGGATCAACAAGGCCGATGTGGACTCCGATGTGGTGGATTTCCTGCTGGGAAATCTCGGCAAGCTGCCAGATCAAACCAAGCAAACGCTCCGCATGGCTGCCTGTATTGGCCACGAATTCGATCTTCAGAAGTTGGCGGTGGTTCACCGGCGGCCGAAAAAAGAGATTGGCCTCGCGCTCATGAGCGCGCTCGCCCGGAACATCATCTTGCCGCTCGATGACAGCTATCAGCTTTTCGACGAGGCGGCTTCCCGGTCAGAAACACCGATCGACGCTGAGATGAACCCGCGTTTCCGGTTTCAGCATGACCGTCTGCATCAGGCCGCATACGACCTGATTGATGCGGACGACAAAAAGCGGGTGCATCTGTCCATAGGCAGGCTGTTGCAGGAGGAGGCATCAGGCGACCTTAACGACGAAGGCGTTATCAAGATCGTCCGCCACCTGAACGAAGCGATTGCCCTGATCGGCGAGCCTGACGCAAAAGTGGAGCTGGCACACCTGAATCTCAAGGCAGCAACCGTAGCACACGATGCCTCATCTTATCCGGCGGCACTTCATTATCTTGAAGTCGGGCGATCATTGCTTCCCCGGAATGCCTGGGAAAGCCACTACGACTTGTCGAAGGAATTTTCGGCGCTTTATGCGCAGACCGTTTATCTGGTGGGTCGGCATGAGGATGCGGATCAAGAACTGTCTGTTGCGTTGAACCATCTGAAAACCGCGCTGGAAAAGGCCCAGGTCTTGTCGATGCGGACCCGGCACTATTCGACATCCGGGCGGATGGCCGACTCGATCGTTGCGGCGCTAGAAGGGCTGCAGCTTTTGGGTATCGATATCGAGCAGGACGTGAGCGACGATACGGTCGTAGCAGAAATCGAGGCTATTTCGCGAAATCTGGGCCAGCGTGAGATCGCCGAGCTGATTGACGCTGGCCGCATGACGAACCCCGAAATGGCAACGGCCGTTGGCCTGCTGATGGAGATCTTTCCAGCTGCATTCTTGTCGGGGGCGGGAAACCTGTTTTATTTTTTGGTGCTTAAATCCGTTAATTTGTCTCTAGAGTTTGGCAACTCGACCGAAACAGCCTTTGCCTATGCCGCCTATGGAATGCTGTTATGCGGCGGCCTTGATCGTCCAGCTGAGGGCTTCAAGTATGGCAAACTGGCATTGGCGATGAATGACAGTTTTGATGATATTGGCCTGAAGTCCCGTATTATTTACCTCTATGGAATGTTTATTCACCATTGGAGTCAGCATTGGACCACTATGACTGATTGGTTCAAGAGGGGAATCGATGCAGGCTATCAATCTGGTGATTTGTTATATCTAGCCTATAATGCGCAAGATTGTATTATTTGGGACCCGAGGCTGGATGTGCCGACTGTTATTGACGAGCAGAGTAAGTATCTCGAGGTAGTTCGGGATTGTAACTATCTTGACAGCTATGACTCGGGGTCACTTTTCTTGCAAATGTACAAAAACTTTGCGGGAAAAACTTCTGATCAATTTTCTCTTGCGAGTGAGACGTTTGATGAGAAATCTCGGTTAGAAGGAATTCGATCCCGGGAATTCATGACCGGTGTTGCGAACTTCAATATATACAAAGCCGAAATTCATTACTTGTATGGCGATCCTGAAGGGGCGCTTCCCTTTGTTGAAGCGCAGGAGGAACTGATCGACAGCGTAATGTCGCTTCCTCAGTCAACGAGGTTCCGGTTCATCGCGTTTCTGACATACGCGTCGATCTGTCTGAACGGGCCCGAACGGCGGCGCGAGAGTTTTCGGGACAGGATGTCCGCTCATCTTTCGAAGATGCAGATTTGGGCTGACAACTGCCCCGAGAATTTTCGCCACCTGTACCTCGCGATGACTGCAGAGTTGGCAAGGCTGGATGGCGACATGGTTAAGGCCCTACAGAGCTTCGAAGCCGCGATACAAAGCGCAGCATCATTTGGCTTTACAAGGGATCAGGCGATGATCCACGAACGCTACGGGGACGCGTTCGGCGCCATGGGTCTTGGAGCCGCCGCAACGACGCATCTGCGGGCCGCCCGACAGCTGTTTTATCGTTGGGGTGCAGATCGAAAGGTTGCTCAACTCGACGCCCAGTATCCCTCTCTTGAGCAAATGTCTGACCAAGATGCAGGTGCATCGGATTTGGCGCGCCCCATGGTGGCAAACGACACGGGCATCTCGCAAGAGGCGCTTGACCTCGATGCGGTTATGAATGCGACAAGGGCCATCTCGAGCGAAATTGTCCTGCCGAAACTTCTGTCGAAAACAATGAATATCCTTTTGGAGAGCACGGGTGCGCAACGGGGTTACTTCATCAGTCGCAATGCAGGCGAGCTCACCATTGAAACTACCAGTTCGGTGACCGACAGACAGCGAGAGGTAAACGAGGCGTCACATATAGCATCGCCCGATGACATTCCGCATTCGGTTGTCAACTATGTGCTTCGAACACAGAAACCGCTGGTGCTGGAGAATGGTCTTGTACATTCTCAATTCAGTAAGGATCCATATCGCGAGAAAAGAGATCCCAAATCTGTCATGTGCGTGCCAGTGCTGCGGTCTGAAAACCTCGAAGGCGTTATTTTGCTTGAGAACGACCTCGCATCCGGAGCATTTTCAGATGAGAGACTTGGAATGGTTGAACTGCTGGCCGCCCAGGCTTCGATATCGATCGAAAACGCAAAACTATATGATGATCTTGAACAAAAGGTCGATCAACGCACTGCGGAACTTAGTCGAAAGTCAATTGCCCTTAGCCTCGTCGCTAATCAATTGTCAAAATATCTTTCTCCACAGGTCTATCGGTCGATCTTTGATCGTGATCGAGAGGTACGTGTTGCATCCGAGCGGAAACATCTGACGGTATTCTTTTCGGATCTGGTCGGTTTCACGGAAGTTGCTGAAAATATGGGATCAGGTGCGCTTACGCGGCTGTTGAATGACTATCTTTCCGAGATGTCCGATGTCGCGCTGTCGTTTGGTGCCACGGTGGATAAGTATGTTGGGGATGGAATTGTTATCTTCTTCGGCGATCCGGAAAGCAGGGGGATAAAGAACGATGCTGTCGCCTGCGCAAAGATGGCGATTGCGATGCGCAAAAGGCTTGGAGAGTTACGGCAAAGCTGGCTCGACCAGGGGATCGAAAAACCGCTGGATTGCCGCATGGGCATTCATACCGGCTTTTGCACTGTGGGCAATTTCGGCAGTGAGACGCGGATGGACTACACGATCATTGGCCGCGCTGTGAATTTGGCGGCCCGCCTTGAAAGTGCGGCCGAGACTGGTTCCATTCTCATTTCCGAAAGCACGTTCGATCAGATCAAGGATGATGTCGACTGCGTCAAGCGGGGGCAGATCGAGCTGCGCGGCATCGCCCGCCCGGTCCAGACCTATGAAATCATAGATCTTGCGCAGACCGGGCAATAGCGACCTTCAATCGGATCAGCCCTGCGATTTGCTCATCGTGTTCTTTGGCCCCGCTGGTGGCCCGATAGCGCAGCTGCACGGCGCGTTGTCCGCATCGGCGCATCGTCTCATGGCCTCTTCGAACATATACTTTGGATGCGGCGGCGGTCCCGGGCAAAAGAACAGATCCATCTGCGCCAGCGCGCAGATGACCTGGGCGTCTTTTTCGTCTGGTGGGTTGGGAGGGCCTTTCCCGTCGGCATTCCCGAACCAGCGCAGACACGCCTTCGATTTTGCCTCTTCCGGCTCGATATCTGGGTTCTGCGCATATTCATAAAGGAATGTCGCCGCGACCAGATCCTGCGCCTCGTACATTCTGATGTCTGGAATGTGGGAGGGATCGTCCGTGCATTTGCCAGTGACCCCCGCGGCGATCATGTGATTGGCCACCATATAGGGGGTCTCCCGGGTATCATCCGGTGACAACCGCACCTTTCCGACTTGCAGCACATCCGTCACGGGTGTGCCGTTTTCGTTTGTCGGCATCACATCCTTGTAGGCGACACGGAACCATCCGGGGGCCTGTGGATCATAAAGGGGTGAGCCGCAGACGAGCAGGGGCAGGGTATGCCGCTCGCCGGTCGCGTTCGGTCCGTTCAGATAGAGCTTCAGCATCGTTCGGATGTAATCGCGGTCGTCAGGTCCGTCGAAAAAGCCTGACGCCATCATGATCGGGAAGTAGTCATTCGGATATTCGCTCTGACCCGCGCCGGGTGCTGCGATCGGATTGACGTCGACGATGGTCCGGAAATAGCTGACCTCGTCCTCTGGAATTCCGCTGGCACGCAGTACGGTGTCCCACCGGTGCATGGTCATGCAGTCAAGGAACGTCCCCTGTTGCAGAACCTGCCAGGGCGGATAGTGCATCAGCAGCACCCCACGCTGGCCCATCACATTCAATCCCAAGGGCGGGAATAGGTGCCATTTGCACTTTCCGTCGTCACTGTCGCTATTGACCGGATAGCCCTCCATCGGGTTCCAGACGCCGAATTCCTTCAACAGATCCCGGCCGACAATCGCTTTCCCAGCAACTTCACTGGAAAAGATCTGTCGATGGTAGTCGGCAAAGGCGGCAAGTGCGCTTTCGTCTCCACCCGCCGCGATCTCTATCCAATACTGGTTGTCGGCTCTTTGAACCGATGCAGTTGGAGTGATGAAACCGTCGGCAAGCAGCGAATTGCGGGTATAGTGCGCAATCACGCTTTCCCGGTCAGTGAGGCCGACATCCGAATTCGCGAGATCAGCAGGCGGGAACAGTTCGTCCAAGAGCGCGACGCTCCCCAAGGCATAAGCGTATTTTGCCATGGATCAGCTCTCTGACCCTCGAGGTGGGAACTTGCTGTCGTAGGGTGGCGTGAACTTGGGTTGGTCTGTTCGTGGCGTACTAAGCTCGAAAACGGACTCGAAGGTTGGCGCAAGTGGAACGCGATCACCCAGCCCCCAGCGGGCGCGGGGGATGCCGCACCACTCCAGAATGGTCGAAAGCAGCGATGTTCCCTCATACGGGCGGCTCTCTCCGCTGCGGAACACCGTGTTTTTCTTGACCAGCGGGGAAACGACAATTGTTGGCACGCGCGGCCCGAGGACGTTGTAGGTAAAACCATCGTTCACATCAAAGGGCCAGGCGGGTTGCGCTTCGGGTGTGGGTTCGTGATCATAAAGACCGCCCCCCTTGCTGAAGGTGATGACAAGCGCCGTCTTGTTCCAGTTAGGACTGTTAAGCAGCGCCTCATACAGCTTGTTCAGCGCGACCTCGGCCGGGACCATGTCGCCGGTCTCGCCCGGATGATAAGAGGTCGCCCCCGATGGCGCGATCCAGGCGGGCTCGACAAAGCTGAACTTCGGCAGTTGTCCCGCCGATGCATCCGCAAAGAAATCATCCAGCTTTTTGACAAAATCGTCCTTGTTGTTGTCGACACTCGGCAGCTGGTTTCTGAGATAGAGGTAGTAGGTGAAAACCGCGTTCTCCCACTCGACCGAGTAGTATATCTTCCAATCCATTATCCCGTTGTTTTGCAGGACCTTCCAGATCGGTTGTCGTAAAGCGCCGTCCGCAAATTCAGTGTATTGCGGCTCACCTTCCGAATTGATGATGATGTTGTAGTTCGACCCGGAAAGGGCAAAGCCCCGGTTCGCAATGGTGCCGCCCGGCATTGGCGAAAACCAATAGTCGCTGACCGCGAAGTTCGCGGCCAAGCCATGCAGGACCGGCAACTGGGTCGGACTGAACGACACCATCACCTCGCTGCTGAGATTGTTTGAAACGAAACCGCCCATGTCGGCTGCGTCGCCATCGAGATAGGAGGAGTAGCCGGCGCTGAATTGCTGTTTCACGCAGTCCGAGGTGGCGTGAAAGGGATCGATCGACGGCGCCGCAAGCACGAAGTTCGTGCTGAGCTGTCCGTCTTCGAACACGTAGGCGGGATATGAGACGCCATCCACCACGTTCGAATTCGTGAACGAATTGCCTTTGAACGGCGGCTGGGCATGGACGTAATTCAGTTGCGGCGGGTTCTTTTCGTAGAGCCAGCCCAGCACGCTGTCCATGGTGCGGCTTTCCAGCATGTAGACGACGACGTGTTCGATATTCGCCCGCATGAAATCCATCGTGCCGGGGGTCTGCGCGGCAACTGAATCTACGGGGATCAATGTCTGGATCGGTGTCAGGTCGCCACTTGCATTAAGTCCGGTGGGCAATGTGCCTTGTTTGATCGGCCCGACGAACGGGTCAGCGAGGAAAGGGTCGAACCCCCACAGACGGAATGCACCGGTGCTTGGCACGACGTCCAGGATGAATTCTCCGAGTGGGATCAACTTGTGGGTGCTGTCGATGTCGGTTCGGCTGCCGCCCGACATCTTTGGCAGCGCCAAGGGATGCATGGCCTGCGGGTCGAAATTCCAGACCCGGTACTGCGACGTGTCCGCCATCCATTCCAGAACGTAGTTGCCCATCGGAACCAGTTGACTGCCGCCCGTGATCAACGAAAACGCATCCTGCGGCCCCATAGAGTTCGGCAGCGGGTCTACGGCATTTGGCGTGTTGGGGGCCGGATCGAAGTTCCACAACATGAAGGTGCCGCGGGCAGCCGTCGGCATGTACGCCATCACGTATCCGGTCATCGGGACCAGTTGGACGATATCGGTCTCGGTCGGGTCCCAGGTGTAGTGATCGTAGTATTGCCAGAACTTGTGCTTGGCCCACTGCCCATGCTGGACAGGTGCCGCGTTCAGCGGATCAGATTGTGTGGGATCGAATGCAAACAGATCATAGGTCACCACAGCCGGATCATTCTGCAGGGGTGCAAGATCGTAGGCCAGCATATAGTTCCCAACGGCGCAAAGCTTCTTGCCCGCCGGAAAGCTCGCGCCACTCGCGATTTCCACCTTTTTGAAGAGTTGGGCACTCTGGGGATCCATCTGCCAAAGGCTGTAGGCGTCGCTTTGTGCAGTACGGTTGATCAGGTAAGTCGGCGCGGATTGAGAGAGCTGGTCTTGGGTCGTCATGGATCTATCCATTCGCGGTGTGTGTTTTAGTGAAAACAGGGGGACCTTGGTAAGTGACAATAAGAACACTGCACCAAGTGGCTAAAATCACAAAGAAAAATCGCCTCGCTCACCTAACGGGCGGTGCGCGCAGGTTGGCGCGCTTGCCGCCTGAGGGGTCAGGTGCGCGCCCATAATCGAATGGAAATGGCATGAGGACGAGCTGCACTTTTCGGTCAGTTCCGACGGGGCCAAACGCTCGTCGGTGACTATGGACGAAACAAGCCGGATGGGTTGCGCAAGTCGCTTGGGCGTCAGTTAAACAATCCCTTGAAAGTTGCATCGGAACCTTCGTGGGCTTTGCGACCAGACCGAATTTCGAGACCTTGCCTGCTGATGACTTCCCGATGTGTGTTCACGGCCTAACCGCCGATCAGCGACGGTAGCGTGAGCGAGATCTCCGGAACGAATGTAATCAGCATCAACGCGACCAGGATCGCGATGTAAAAGGGCCAGATCGTCCTGACCGCCTTTTCCATCGGCAGCTTGCCGACGGCGCACCCGACAAACAGGCACGATCCGACAGGCGGCGTGCACAGCCCGAGGCCCAGATTGACCAGAAGGATCATGCCGAACTGAAGAGGATCAATGCCGAGGCTGTTGGCGACTGGTAGGAAGATGGGTGTGCAGATCAGGATCAGCGCAGCCATGTCCATGATCATCCCAAGGATCAGCAGGACAAGATTGATCATCAACAAGATCAGGATAGGGTTCTCGGTCAAACCCGTCAGCAGGTCCACCGTTTTGGCGGGGACCCGATAAAAGGTCAGCATGTAGGCAAACGCACCCGCACAGGCGATCAGGATCATGACCATCGCGGTGGTCCGGACGGACTGAAGGACTGCGGTTTTGAACTTGTCTACGGTGATGGACCTGTAGACCACCAGGGTAACGACGAAGGCATAGATCGCGCCGAAGGCACCGGACTCAGTAACAGTGAATACGCCCGACAGGACGCCGCCGACGATGATCACCGCGGTCAAGAGGCCGGGTATCGCGCCAAAGAACGCCATCACCAGCGCCGTCCAGCCGGGGAACTTTTCAGCGCTGTAACCCCGTTTGACGGCCACGATGTAGGCTGCAGCGGCAAGGCACAGACACATCAGGATGCCGGGCACCACACCGGCAAGAAACAGTTTGGAAATTGAGATGCCCCCGCCGGCGGCTATCGCAAAGATGATCATGTTGTGACTGGGTGGAATGATGATGCCGGCGATGGACGAGGTCACCGTGACATTCACCGCGTAATCCGCGTCATAGCCCTTTTCCTTCATGACTGGCACCAGGATCGAGCCAAGTGCCGAGATGTCGGCAATGGCCGAGCCCGAGATGCCGCCAAAGAGCATGGATGAAAACACGTTGACGATGCCCAGCCCGCCGCGCACGGCACCGACAGCCGCTTGGGCAAAGCGAACAAGCCGCATCGCGATGCCACCGTGGAACATCAGCTCGCCCGCAAAGATGAAGAACGGGATCGCCATGAGCGCGAAGACATTAATGCCGCTGATGATCCGCTGAAAGCCGATCATCAAAGGCAGTCCCTCGTACCAGAAGGCAATGATGGCCGAGATACCAAGCGCGAAGGCAATTGGCGTCCCGATCAGGACACAAAGGGCAAAGGCACCCAAGAGGACTGCAATTCCCATGCTCAGACCCTATTCGATGCTGTCTTTGCGCTCATCCGCGCCCTGAAAGAGGCGGACGAGATGGCCAAGCGAAAAGAGCAGGATCAAACCACCTCCGACCGTTAGTGGCAGTGATCGCAACCCCTCGGGAACCTGGATCAATGGGATGAGCGAGCCCCATTTGAAAAGCGTCAGTTGCCAGCCATACCACAGCATCAAACCGCCAAATCCGGCCATTGCGACATCGGATATGACGACCAGAACGGACCGAACATGCCTCGGCACCGCAGTGCGGAGGATGGACACCGACAGGTGGGTGTTTTCATGCACGCCCACTGCGGCGCCCAGGAATGCAATCAGCATGACAAGGAGCAGAGCCGCTTGTTCGACCCATGTCGGCGTTGCGTTCAAAACGTAGCGACCGAAAACCAACCATCCGAAAATCACGGTCAGCACCACAAGCGCAAGGCCCGTCACGATCTTGCAAAGCAGCGCAATCGCGTCGAGCACGGCAGACATGCGCCGCAATCGCGGTGCAACGTCCAAGGTATCTCTCATCGAATGGTTCCCAAATTCAGTTGCCCGATTCCGCAGAGACGGAACCGGGTCTTTTGATGCATAGCACGGAAGCGGGTTACTCGGTGGCCTGGATCAGTTCGACCAGCGACCGAAGGCCCGGGTTGGTCTCGAAATATGCTTCGTATACAGGTGCCATCGCGTTTTGGAACGGAGCCTTGTCTGCGACTTCGTTCACGACCACCCCACCTGCTTCCACGGCCTTGCGGCTTGCTGCTTCGCGGGCGGCCCATAGTTCTCTCTGCAAGGTGGCAGATTCCTGGGCGGCCTCTGTCACTGCGGCCTGCATGTCAGCTGAGAGCGCGTCGAATGCCGCAGTGTTTACACAGATGCATTCGGGGATGATCAGGTGCTGCGATAGCGAGTAATAGCCGGCCACCTCGAAGTGCCCGGTGGACTCATACGATGGCCAGTTGTTTTCGGCGCCATCAACGACACCCGTTTTCAGGGCCTGATAGACTTCGGCAAAGGCCATGGGCGAGGGATTTCCCCCTAGCTGTGCGATCATTCCGGTGAAGAGGTCGTTGTTCATCACTCGGACCTTCATGCCTTCGACATCGGCCGGCGTGTTGATTGGCTTCTCACCGTTGTAGAACGATCGTGCCCCGGCGTCGTACCAAGCCAGCGGCGTCAGACCTTTGGAAGCCATCCCTTCGGCGATGGCCGCCCCGCCTTCACCGTCGAGCACGCGGAACATGTGCGGTACGTCCTTGAAGATGAAGGGTAGCGAGACGACGTTCGCCTCGGCCACAATCGGGCCAATCGGGCCCAGGTTGAAGTTGCCGATTTCGAGTGCTCCCGCCCGTACCTGTTCGATGGCATCCGGCTGGCTGCCGAGTGTCCCACCGTGGAACATTTGCAGGGTCACCTCGCCGCCGGTCTTCTCGGCGAGCAGCTCAGCGAATTTGTCCATGGCGACGGTGTTTGGATACCCTTCGACGTGGATATTCCATCCGCGCCAGTCGGCAGCGTTTGCAGCTACAGCCATAACGGAAATAGCTGCCGCCCCGACCAATGACTTGGCGATTTTTTGAAACATGTTGTCCTCCCTTAAGTCTCAATCCACTTTTTGCATCGCCGCGTGCGGTCCCCGGCGCAGGGCTGTTGCGCTCCGCCCGGCTCGACACGGCGATCTGGCGTCTTGATGACCCTAGAGGATTACTAGTATACCAGTTTTGTCAACTGAAATGTTTTCTACCTCGCCCGAACTTGGTCGCACGGATCCCGTTCGCGTCTGATTTCGGTCTGTGAGCCTAGGCCGAGCAGAATGTGCCCGGCTTGCAATCACGCGGTTGGTCGCCTTGGGTCAGGCGTCCTCAGGCATGAAGTAATTCGCGTTGGATGCAGATATCTGATCGATTGTCTCGTCCAGTCGCGACAGGTGATGGACACCAGCCTTGATCGCGGCGGCAGCATCATGGTTCTGGATTGCAGTCGTGATGGCGCGGTGGTCATCGACCAGTTCTGGCATGCGATCACCCTTGGACAGGCTCAGCGTACACAAGCGGTCGACTTTTGATTTTTCAGATAAGATCACGTCGAACGCAAACCCAGACCGCGCAATGTGGCAGATCAGTTTGTGAAATTCGTAGTCGAGGGCATTGAAGCGGTCGATGTCGCGGTCGTGAACCGACTGTTCCTGTAGGCGTAGTGCCTCCTCTAGCTGCTTCGCATTCTCATCGTCGCAGTGCATGGCTGCGCGTTGTAGAACTTCCTTTTCGACGGACAGACGAACAAACCGCGATTTGATGATCTCTCGCATAGAAAAGCGTTTGACCTCGGTCGCGCGTTGCGGACGGATCAGCAGCAGGTCGAGCGTGGCCAACCGGTTGAACGCATCCCGAACAGGTTGCCGTGACACGCCAAATTGGGTCGCGATATCCGCTTCGGAGATCTTGTCGCCGGGTCTCAAACGCAGCGCCGATATCTCTTCGTAGAGGTAGTCATAGATATCGTCCACGCTTGTGCGCCGTGCACCAATTTGAGTTACCTGTGCCATTTGGCGGTCTCCGTACAGTGTTCGCCTTTTGCAAGGTCTACTGAGTTTGCAGTGCAACGAACACTCAATTTGCAAGTCCGGTGATCGCGCGGGCTTCAGCGCCGCCACCCGCGCAAAAGTGCTTCGATCAACACTGATTGACTAGTATACCAGTTTTAGAGAAAAGTGAAATCGAATCTCGATGCAACGCATGTTCGGACGTGAATGCGCCGCAATGTAGGACACGGTCCAAGGGCTGCATCAAAAGACAAGATCGACAAGGGGACGAGACGATGAAACTTGCGGGACAAACAGCCATCGTGACCGGAGGAGGCCGCGACATCGGTCTCGCAGCCGCTCTGAAACTTGCATCGGAAGGCGCGAATGTTGCGATCAACTACTTTTCCAGCGGCACAGGGGCCGAAGCCGCTGTGCAAAAGATCAACGAACGAGGTGGGCAAGCGTTTAGCCTGCAAGGTGACATGACCCGGCAAGATGATGTCGATGCGCTGATATCCAAGACTGTCGAGACATTTGGTGGCATAAACGTCCTCGTGAACAATTCCGGTGGCCTGGTCGCCCGCAAAACCATCGCAGAGATGGAACTCGACCACTGGAACACGGTGATGGATCTGAACCTCACCAGCGTGTTCATGGTTACCAAGGCGTGCCTTGCGCATATGAAAACGGGTGCAATCGTGAACCTCGCCAGCCAAGCAGCTCGCGATGGCGGCGGCCCCGGCGCAGTCGCCTATGCCACGTCAAAAGGGGCCATCGCGACCATGACCCGGGGCCTTGCCAAAGAGGTTGGGCCGGACATCCGTGTGAATGCGCTTTGCCCCGGCATGATCGACACGGACTTTCATAACATCCACACTGCTGACGCCGCTCGACGCGGTTACGAAGCCTCGGCTCCCGTCAAGCGCCAAGGCACGACCGAGGATACCGCCAATCTGATCCTGTTCCTGGCCTGTGATGACTCGGCCTTCATCACGGGTGCAAACATCGACATCAATGGCGGTATGCTGTTTTCCTGAACGCAGGAGGGACCTTTGACATGACCGAATTTCCCATTGTTGCGACTGGTGACGGCGTGACCCGACAGGTTTTGGCGGATCATCCCGAGCTGATGGTTGTCGCATTTCGTTTCGACAGTGTGGGGGCCATAGGCGCGCTGCATGATCACCCGCATGTTCAGTCGACATACGTCGAACAGGGTCGCTTCCGCTTTACGATCGGGGATGAGGCACGTGAGGTCGGCCCAGGTGACAGCTTTGTCGTGCCATCGGGTGTCACCCACGGATGTGTCTGTTTGGAGCCCGGTACGCTGGTTGACTGCTTCACGCCGCGTCGCGACGATTTCCTTTGATACTGGCTCGACCAATCGCCAGCATGAACCGGCAGCGGCGTCATCCCAGATGCGCCGTCGCCTCGATCTCGACCTTTGCATCGTCTTCCACCAGACCTGCGACGACGACCATAGACATTGCCGGAAAGTGTCGGCCAAAGACCTCGCGATACGCGTCGCCGACGGCGCTCTGAGCGGCGAGGTATTCCGCCTTGTCGGTCACAAACCAGGTTAGACGCGTGACATCCTCGACCGTTCCGCCGGCGGCCTCCACGATCGCCCGAATGTTCAAAAGCGCCTGTCGCATCTGACCGATAAAGTCGTCACTGACGAAACGTTTTTGCTCATCCCATCCGATTTGACCGCCGATATGGAGGGTGCCGTCTTTCGTGAGCATGCCGTTGGCATAGCCTTTGGCCGGCAGCCAGTTTTCCGGATGAATGGTCTTGTGGGTCATGCCAGAGCGTCCTTTTGCATCTGCAATCTGTCTTTGGTCGAGGCTGGCCAAGGGGTCGGACGTCCTGCCGCATTCACATGAACCAGCGTTGCGGTCGTTTCAAAACGCAATGTATCGTCAGCATGCGCTTGCATCTCATACGTCATCGAACTGCGTCCTACATTTATCACATGCAACGTCAGAACAAGTTGGTCTCCATGGCGGCTCGGCTTGGAAAAGCGCGAACTGATCTGGGCCGTGGGCACACCGCCCGATTTGTGCAGTCGCTCGAATGGCATCTCAAGAACCTCGTCAAAAAAGGCCTCGACGCAGTCATTCACCATTTCGAAGTAGCGCGGGTAAAAGACGATGCCGGCCGGATCGCAGTGTTTGAACAGGACCTTTTGTGAAAACCGAAAACTCATCAGACCCCCACGTATTTCTCGGAAACGTCCGAAGTCAGATCCTGCATCGCGCCACTCCAAACGGTCGCGCCGCGTTCCAGGATGACGGCGTGATCGGATACCGCTGAAAGCTCTTTCAGAGACTTGTCGATCACAAGGATGGCCATACCAGTCTCGCGTTTGAGCCGCGCAATGGCACCCCAGATCTCCTGGCGAATGATCGGGGCAAGACCTTCGGTCGCTTCGTCCAGGATCAAAAGCTGCGGGTTGGTCATGAGCGCCCGTCCGATTGCGAGCATCTGTTGCTCACCGCCAGACAGCGAGGCAGCGACCTGGCCGGCCCGCTCGGCCAGGCGAGGGAAGAGAGCGCCCACGCTCTCAAGCCTCCAATCGCCTGGTCGCGCCGCGGCAATCAGGTTTTCGCGCACCGTCAGGTCTTTGAAGCAACGCCTGCCTTCGGGAACCAGTCCGATGCCCAGCCTTGCAACCTTGTGGCTTGGCAGCGACCGCAAATCACGGCCTTCAAATTCGAGCCGCCCGGCAGAGGCCATCATCCCGCAAATGGCCCGAACGGTCGTGGTCTTGCCCATCCCGTTGCGCCCCATCAGCGCCATGACCTCACCCGCCTCAAGCTGCAGCGAAACATCAAAGAGCGCCTGGGACTGACCGTAAGATGCCGAGAGGCCCTCTATCGAAAGCAGGCTCATGCGCTTTCTCCCAGATAGGCTTCTTTGACTTCACTGGAGCTGCGGATTTCATCCACACTACCGGTTGCGATGATCCGGCCGTACACGAGCACGCTTATGCGGTCGGCGAGCGCAAATACGGCGTCCATATCGTGCTCGACCAGCAAAATCGGCGCCTCGGACCGCAGACCATCGAGGAAGGCCGTCATCTTTTTGGAGCCTTCAGCGCCCAGCCCGGCCATGGGTTCATCCATCACGAAAGCCTTGGGCGAAAGCGTCAGCGCCACGGCGACCTCAAGCTGCCGCCGTTGGCCGTGAGAAAGATCCGCGCAACGCGTATTCTCGGCGTCTTGCAGGCCAACCCGCGTGAGTGCTTCCCTCGCACGGTCGTTCAGATCACTGATCCCCAAGACCGACCGAAACAACTGCCAACCGCTCGACGTTGCACCCACTGCCCCGAGAAGCACGTTTTCGAGAACCGTATCCTCCATCGCCAGCGCGGAGATCTGAAACGTGCGGCCCAGACCGGCCTTGGCCCGCGCCTCGGTCGGAAGTGCGGTGACATCGTGGCCCATTAGTTCGACCCGTCCGGCATCAGACTGCAGTCCACCGCTGATCTGACCGATCAATGTGGATTTGCCTGCGCCGTTCGGCCCGATAATGGCGTGGATTTCGCCGGGGCGCAGATTGATGGATACATCATCGGTCGCCTTGAGTGCGCCAAAGGACTTCATCAACCCATGCGTGGCGAGTATCGCGTCAGACATGGGGCCCCTCCTTCCCGGTCAGGAACCCGATGACGCCGCCGCGTCCAAAGAGGACAATCACCAAAAGGATGCTGCCCAGCCAGACGTGCCAGAAATCTGTCAACCCACCGAGCCAGTGTTCAAGCGCCACAAAGATAGCGGCCCCGATTACCGGTCCCATCAGGCGACCCACACCGCCGATGATGATCAGAATGATCAGCTCCCCCGACAATTGCCAGCTGAACATGGTGGGCGAGACAAAGCGGTTGAGGTCCGCAAAAAGGGCGCCCGCAAGCCCGGTGATGGCGCCTGATATGACAAATGCGAGAAGCTTCAGCCGCATGGGGTTCAGACCCACATTCTGCACCCGCTCAGGCGTCTGGCGCCCGGCATTCAGCGCCAACCCGAACGGCGATGCCCGCAGCCGCCATTGAACCAAAAGCGCGAGGCAAAGCGCTGCAAAGCACAGCCCGAAAAACTGGATCGGGACAAGCGTGTTCAGCCCGGGGAATTCGTTGCGCACCCAGATCGAAAGACCATCCTCTCCGCCATAGGCACCCCAAGAGATCGAGAAGAAAAAGAACATCTGCCCGAATGCCAGCGTGATCATGATGAAATAGACGCCTGTCGTTCGCAGGCTGAGCAGCCCGATAAGCCAAGCCACCAGCGCCGAAACAACGGTGGCGACCAGCCAGATGATTGGCATGGATTTCGTGCCGGCGATGCTGAGGGGCCCTATGACCAGCGGGTCAAAGTTCTGCGCGTGAAATGCGAGGATGCCCATGGCATAGCCACCAAGGCCGAAAAAGACGGCGTGCCCGAAGGACACCATGCCGCCGATGCCAAGCGCGATGTTGAGCCCGACAGCGGCAAGCGCAAGAATAACGGCTCGCGTGGTCAGGGTAATTGTGAAGGGTTCGTCAGACATCAGCGCCCAAAGCGGAAGCGCAATAAGTCCAGCAAGAACGACCGAGTTGATATAGCGTTCCTCGATCATGCGCGCGCTCCGAACAGGCCCGTGGGACGCCAGACCAGAACGATGCCCATCAGGATATAGACGGCCATCGATGCGAGTGCCGATCCCGTCTGGGTGGCACTGCCGCTTTCCATGAAGAGCTTGAAGAATTCTGGCAGAAAGATCCCGCCGAGCGTGTCAGTGAGCCCCACCAACAGGGCGCCGATGAAGGCGCCGCGAATGGAACCGATGCCGCCGATGACGATCACGACAAACGCGAGGATCAGAACAGGCTCCCCCATCCCGACCTGCACCGATTGAATGGCGCCTACCAACGCGCCCGCGAGACCGGCCAAGGCTGCGCCGAGAGCAAAAATGAGCGTGTAGAGCTTTGAGATATCGATCCCGAGCGCGGCAATCATCTCACGGTCATTGGCCCCCGCACGGATCTGGATGCCAATGCGGGTTCGTGCGGTCAGCCACCACAGAAACAAGGCCACGGCCAGCCCCACACCGATCAGGACAAGTCGATAAAGCGGGTATTGAATGCCGCCGGGCAACGAGATCGGACCCGAGAGGTAGTCCGGTACATCCAGAAACAGTGGGAAGGATCCAAAGATCCAGCGCGTGCCTTCCGAGAAGATCAGTATGAGTGCGAAAGTCGCCAGCACCTGGTCAAGATGCGCGGCCTTGTAGAGCCTTCGGATAATCGTAACCTCGACGAGCGCACCGGCAGCGGCTGAAGCTGCGAGCGCGGCAACCAGCGCAAGCGCAAACGAACCGGTAAGCCCCGCAACCCAAGCGGCCACAAAAGCACCGACCATATAGAGCGATCCATGGGCAAGGTTGATCAGCCCCATCACCCCGAAGATGAGGGTCAAGCCGGCGGCCATAAGGAACAGCATCACGCCGAACTGAAGGCCGTTCAGCACCTGCTCGATAACTAGGATAGTTGACATGAGGGTTCACACTGCTCCGGATCGGATCCGGGACGCATTTCTGGGTCTCAACCTGAAGGGAAACCCCGGGCGCTGAGCCCGGGGCAGCTTGGTTTTTTTGTTACATCTTGCACTGTGACGCATACGCATCGGCATGATTTTCGAGCGCTGTGGCGATGATCTTGTTGGTGAAAACGTCACCTTCCTGGATCACTTCGCGCGCGTAGATCGTTTGCACCGGGTGCTGGTTTGGGCCGAACGCAAAATCACCCCGTGTGCTATCGAAATTCGCAGCCCTGAGCGCGTCGCGGAAGGCGTCAGCATCGGAAACATCCGCTGCCTCGATGGCCGAAATCAGCAAGTTCGCCGTGTCGAAACCCTGACTGGCATAGAGCGAGGGCAAACGACCGTACGCGGCCTGAAAGCTCTCAACAAAGGCGGCATTGGTGGGGTTGTCGATGTCCTTGTTCCACTGCGAAGTATTCACGACGCCAAGTGCCGCATCGCCAACAGCCTGCAAGATCCCCTGATCAAAGCTGAATGCGGGTCCGATGACCGGGATATCAACTCCGCTGTCTGCGTATTGCTTGAGGAATGAGATACCCATGCCGCCGGGCAAGAAGAAATAGACGCTATCAGCGCCGGATGCCCGGATTTGTGCGATTTCGGCGGCGTAATCGGTTTGCCCAAGTTCGGTATAGACCTCGTTGGCGACCGCACCCTCAAACATCCGCTTGTACCCTGTCAGTGCGTCTTTGCCCGCGGGGTAGTTCGGCGCCATGATAAAGCTGTTGGCGTAGTTTGCGGTGTTTGCGTAAGCGCCCGCCGCCTCATGAAGGTTGTCGTTCTGCCATGCCACGTTGAAGTAGTTTTCGTGGCAACCCGCACCGGCAAGCGGCGACGGCCCTGCGTTCGGCGAAAGGTAGAATTTGCCCTGAGCGGTGACGGACGGCACGACAGCCATTGCAAGGTTTGACCAGATAATGCCGGTCAGCACATCGACCTTTTCGGACTGCACCATCTTGTCGGCCAGCTGTACCGCAATGTCCGGTTTGCGTTGATCGTCTTCGATCACGACTTCGATGTCGTCGCGGCCCGATTGCTGGATTGCGAGCATGAAGCCATCCCGGACGTCAATGCCAAGGCCCGCACCGCCGCCGGACAACGTGGTGATCATGCCAACCTTGACCTCGGCAAGTGTGGGCATGGCCATCAGCGCGGCGGAGGCCGTCGCCAAAAGTAGTTTACGCATTTTCTTGTACTCCCTGTTTTGATTGGATTTGAGCGCGAGGAAGCTGAGCGTCTTGAGGATGCGCTCGATGTCTTCGACCGCGCTTAAGCTGTCATTGATTTAGTGACCGATCTCTTGACCATCCGGGACATCAGTTTTCAGCGAAAGGTGAAACCCGCTGTTGATCGCGTGCCTTTCTTCAAGCTCGATTTCGCCCACAAATTCGGAGGTGTTCACCGCCGCGGATCTTACTTGTCCGAAAACAAAGGTCATTTTGTACCGGCCTCCCAGTGCCTTAGTTTGAAACGCTGGATCTTGCCGGTCGGTGTCTTTGGCAAATCCTGACAAAAGCAGATTGATCGCGGATACTTGTAAGGTGCGATCGTCGCTTTGACGTGATCCTGAAGCGTCTTTTTCAGTGCATCGTCTCGCGAAAAACCCGGACTTACAACAATATGTGCTTCCACGATGTGTCCACGCTCGGGATCGGGCGCGCCGACCACACCGCATTCGCTGACGGCTTCGTGAGACAACAGCGCCGCTTCGACCTCGGGTCCGGCGATATTGTATCCCGCAGAGACAATCACGTCGTCATTGCGGGCCGTGAAGTGGAAATAGCCGTGTTCATCGCGGACGAAGCTGTCGCCGGTGATGTTCCAGCCATCCGCAACATAGCCGGCCTGTCTGTCATCGTTCAGATATCTGCATCCCGTGGGACCCCGAACAGCAAGCCGACCGACCTCGCCATCGGGGACTTCCTGACCGGCCGTCCCGATGACCTTGGCCTCGTACCCCGGAACAGGTTTGCCAGTGCAGGCGGCCTGGTGGTCATCAAAGCGGTTGGAGATAAAGATATGAAGCATCTCGGTCGCGCCAATTCCATCGAGCATCGGCTTGCCGGTTCGTTCCATCCAGGCGTCGTAGATCGGCTTTGGCAGGGTCTCACCGGCTGATACCGCCGCGCGCAAGCTCGACAGGTCTGCGCCGTCCTCCATTGCGCTCAACATAACGCGATAGGCAGTCGGGGCCGTGAAGCAAACCGTGGCGCGATACTTTTCAATGATTTCGATCATGCCCGCCGGTGTGGCTTGCTCCAGCAGCGTGGCGGTTGCCCCGAATCGCAGCGGAAAGATCGCAAGCCCCCCCAGACCGAAAGTGAAGGCCAAAGGGGGCGAGCCCACGAAAACGTCCTCTGGCGTGACGTTCAGTATGTGCTTGGCGTATCCATCTGCGATGATCAGCAGGTCGCGGTGAAAATGGATCGTTGCCTTGGGTTCACCCGTTGAACCCGAGGTAAAACCCAAGAGTGCGACGTCATCCCGACTGGTAGCAACCGACTGAAACCTCACGGGTTTTTCAAGCGCGAGGCGGTCAAGTTCCGCGTCATGGTTCGATGTGCCGTCAAAGCCAATCACCCCCTTAAGGGTTGGGCTATTCGCTGCGCAGGTTTCCATTTCCTCCATCAGACGGGTGTCGCAAAGGGCGTATTGGATCTGCGCCTTATCAACGTATTTCGACAATTCGCCTGCGCGCAGCATCGGCATCGTATTGACGACGACGGCACCCACTTTTGTCGCCGCCAGCCAACACGCCACCATCGCCGGGTTGTTAGCCGATCGGATCAATACGCGGTTGCCGGGTTTCACGCCGATATCTTCCACCAGCGCATGGGCAAGCCGGTTAGTCCAATCCGTCAGCTCTTTGTAGGTGCGCAACCGCCCGTTGCCGATGAGCGCGGTGTGATCGCCAAACCCTTTCGCGACCATCGCGTCGGTCAACTCAAACCCGGCATTCAGCCGGTCGGGATAGTCGAAATCGTCCAGCAGAAAGTCGGGCCATTGATCCTGCGGTGGCAGGTTGTCTCGCGCAAACGTGTCGGTATGGGCAGATGGGCCTAGCATATGCGATCCCTTTCAAATGCGCAGAGTGCCTCACGCGCGATGATGACCTTTTGCACATCGCTTGCGCCCTCGTAGATCCGAAGAGCCCGAATTTCGCGGTAGAGCGTCTCGACAGTGTTGCCGGAACGAACGCCTTCTCCACCGAACAGTTGGACGGCATTGTCGATGACTTTCTGCGCCTGTTCGGTGGAAAAGAGCTTGGCCATGGCCGCCTCGCGGGTCACCCGAGACGCGCCTTGGTCTTTTGTCCATGCGGCGCGATAAACGAGCAGTGCCGCCGCATCGATGTCGAGGGCCATATCCGCGATGTGCCCCTGAACCATCTGCAGATCGAAAAGCGGAGACCCTTGCACATGCCGGGCGGTCACACGTGCGAGGGCTTCGTCCAGTGCCCGGCGCGCAAACCCGAGGGCTGCCGCCGCGACGGTTGAACGAAAGACGTCAAGCACAGACATGGCGATCTTAAAGCCGCTGCCGGGTTCACCGATCATGGCGTCGGCCGGGATGCGGCAATCGGTAAATCTAAGTGTGGCCAAGGGATGGGGCGCGATGGTGTCGAGCCGTTCTACGATCTCGAACCCCGTCAGATCGGGCGTAACGATGAATGCCGACAATCCACGCGCGCCGGGCGCATCTTCGCTGCGCGCAAAGAGCGTGTAGAGATCGGCGATGCCACCGTTGGATATCCACGTCTTTTCACCGTTCAGAACAAATTCGTCCCCGTCGCGATCCGCGGTCATCGTCGAGCTGGCGACGTCTGATCCCGACTGCGGCTCGGTCAGGGCGAAGGCCGCTATGGCTTTCCCAGATGTGGTTTTGCGCAGCCACGCCTCTTTCTGCGCATCCGTTCCAAAGAGCGAAATGGCCCCCGTGCCCAGCCCCTGCATCGCAAAGCTGAAATCCGCGAGCCCGTCATGGCGCGCGAGTATTTCTCGGGCGAGGCACAGATGCCGGACGCTCAAACTTCCCCCGGTTAGGCGCAAAAGCCCAGCATCCCCCATCTCGGCCACAAGCGCGCGACACGCATTGTCCGTGTCGGCATGATCGATGGCCAAGCTCTTGGCAACGCTTTCGACCTCCGACGCCCAGCCCCGGTGGGTGTCATCGAAAAATGGCCAATCGAGGAAGGTCTGATCTGCCATCAATCTCCCTCGAACACTGGCTTTTGCCTGGCGACGAACGCCTCGTAAGCGCGGGTGAAATCACGGCCCTGCATACAGATAGCCTGCGCCTGGGCCTCGGCCTCGATCGCCTGGTCGATGCTCATGTTCCATTCCTGGGCCAGCATCGTCTTGGTCATCGAGTTGGCAAAGGTGGGTCCGGCGACGATACGTTCGGCCAGAGCGATCGCTTTATCCTCCAGCGCTTCGGCCGCGACGACACGGTTGAAAAAGCCCCACTGCTCGCCTTCCTCTGCGCGTAGCGTGCGACCGGTATAGAGCAGTTCCGCCGCCCGGCCTTGGCCGATGATACGGGGCAGCATCGCGCATGCCCCCATGTCACAGCCGGCAAGCCCAACCCGATTGAACAGAAACGCCACCTTGGCGTCTGGCCCTGCGAGCCGCATGTCGCTGGCCATCGCCATAATCGCGCCCGCACCAGCGCAGACCCCGTCGACGGCGGCAATGATCGGCTTACCGCAGTGCACCATCGCCTTGACCAGATCCCCGGTCATTCGGGTGAAGGCCAGCAACTCCTTCATCGACATTTTGGTCAGCGGTCCGATGATGTCATGCACATCGCCGCCAGAGCTGAAGTTGCCGCCATTGGGCAGGATCACAATCGCGTGGACATCATCGGCATAGACCAGCGCCCGGAACCAATCGCGCATCTCGGCGTAGCTGTCGAAGGTGAACGGGTTCTTGCGCTCGGGTCGATCATGGGCAATTCGCGCGATGCCGTCCGTGATTTCACACCGAAAATGTTGAGGCTGCGGCAAGCTCATGTTTTGCCCTCTGGTTCGTTCAGTTTGCCAAGTATGTCCAAAACCGTATCAGCCTCGGCGGGGCTGAGATCCCTCAGTAGCTTGTCGATCCAGGCTTCGTGATGTTGCGCCAAATCGGCGAAAGCCTGTTGTCCCTTGGGCGTCAGCCGCGCCATTTGCGCGCGACGGTCACCTTTCACGGCGACGCGCAGGGCCAAGCCATCCTCGGTCAGCCGATCAACTATCCCTGTCACGTTCCCGTTGGAGACGCGCAAATAGCTCGACAGTTCACTCATCTTCAGCCCCTGCGGATGACGCGCGAGGGCGGCCATCACGTCAAAGCGCGGCAGTGTCGTGTCATGCTCATCACGCAGCTTGCGGCGCAGCTCGGCTTCTACCTGCCCTGAAACCTTCAGAAGGCGCAGCCACAGGCGAAGCCGTGTCTTCGACCCGGGTTCTGGCTGGTGTTTGGGATCAAGGCTCATATTTCTCCTCCGGAGACGGATAGCGCGTGACCATTGATCGACGATGCACCGGGCGAAGCCAGCCACAGCGCCGCATCCGCGACCTCGGCCGGGTTTATCAATCGGCCCATCGGGTTGCCGGACACGATCATTTTCGTCGCGCGTTCACGGTCTACATCGAAGCGTTTCATGACGCCCGCGATCGCCGCTTCGGCCATGTCGGTGTCGACAAATCCCGGGCAGATTGCATTACACGTCAAACCGTCTTTGGCGATTTCTTTGGCAAGGCTGCGGACAAGACCCAAAACCCCGTGTTTGGCTGCCGAGTATGCGGCGATGTTTTTGCCCCCTTGCAGCGAAGCTGTTGAGGCGATGGCGATCAGCCTTCCACCTTCAGTCATACTGCCAAGGGCGGCGCGAAAGGTCAGGAACGTACCGGTCAGGTTCACGGCCAGCGTCGAAGACCAGAGATCGAGGGGCATTTCGGCGACCGTTGACGATGTTCCGGCGCCGGCGTTTGCAATGACGATGTCATAGCTCTGGTCGAACAACTCTTGGACCGAGGCCTCGTCTGTCACATCACAGATACGCGTTGTGATGTCCCGCCCTTTCGCCGTCGCGTCCAAGGGGGCAGGGCGGCGGCCCGCAATCGTTACGGCATATCCGGCGTCGTCAAAGGCATGGGCAATCGCTTGTCCTATTCCAGTACCGCCGCCGGTAACCAGAGCGCGTTTCATGCCCGCACCATCTCTGCGTCACGGTCTGCCAGCCGCCAGGCCTGATCGCGACCGGCAAGATAGGGCAGCGGCCAGTCCGGTGCCTTGCGGTCACCGATCTTCGTGGCCTCGCGTAGCGTCCAGTAGGGATCGGCCAGATGTGGGCGACCGACGGCAACCAGATCGGCACGACCCGCCATCAGGATGGAATTGGCGTGATCGGCTTCGTAGATGTTGCCGACTGCCATGGTTCGGATGCCCGCCTCGTTCCGGATCCGGTCGGAGAACGGCGTCTGGAACATGCGGCCATAAACGGGCTTGGCCTCAACCGTCGTTTGACCTGCCGAAACGTCGATCAAATCAGCACCGGCTTCCCAGAAGGCGCGTGAGATCTCGACCGCATCCTCGGGTGTGACCCCCGCATCGCCCACCCAATCATTGGCAGAGATACGCACCGACATCGGCTTTTCCGTTGGCCAGATAGCGCGCATCGCAGCAAAGACCTCAAGCGGCCAGCGCAGTCGGTTCTCGAGTGACCCGCCATACTCATCGCTTCGGATGTTCGAGACAGGTGAGAGAAAAGAGGAAATCAAATAGCCATGCGCTGCGTGAAGTTCGATCATGTCAAACCCGGCGCGGGCAGCCATTTCAGCCGATGCCACGAATTGCACTTTGACCTCGTCCATCTCCGCGCGTGAGATTTCGCGGGGAACGGCGTTCTCGGACGACCAGGGCACGGCGGATGCACTCAGCAAGTCCCAGTTGTTCCTGGGCAAGGGTGCATCCATCCGCTCCCAGCCCAGTTGTGTGGATCCTTTGCGCCCGGAATGACCGATCTGACAGCACAGTTTTGCGTCGGTATGTGTGTGAACAAAATCCACCAGCCGGGTCCAAGCCACCTCATGTTCCGGGAGATAAAGCCCGGTGCAGCCCGGCGTGATCCGACCCTCGGAACTGACACAGGTCATCTCGGTATAGACAAGCCCGGCACCACCCTTGGCCCGTTCGCCGTAGTGGATCAGGTGCCAGTCCGTCGGGCATCCATTCACCGCTTTGTACTGCGCCATGGGCGAGACGACGACGCGGTTCTTCAGCTCCATTTCACGCAGCTTGAATGGCGCAAACATCGGCGCGCGAAGGGGCAGGTTCTCACCACAACCGCTTTGGGTCATGAACCAGCGCTCAGCCCCTTCCAGCCAATCCTTGTCGCGCTCGCGCAGGTTTTCATGGCTGATCCGCTGGCTGCGGGTCAGCATCGAGTAATTCAACTGCACTGGGTCGAGACCCAGATACCGTTCGACCGTTTCAAACCATTCAAGCGAATTGCGCGCAGCGGATTGCAGGCGCAGAACTTCAAGGCGTCGCTCGTCTTCGTAGCGGGTAAAAGCCGTATCAATATCTGGCTCCGAGTGCAGAAGATCGGCCAACGCCACGGCGCTTTCCAGTGCGAGCTTTGTTCCAGAGCCGATCGAAAAATGAGCGGTTGCTGCCGCATCCCCCAGCAGTACGACGTTGCCGTTGCTCCATTTTTCACACAAGACACGCGGGAACCTCAGCCAAGCAGAGCCGCGCAGGTGCTTGGCGTTGGTCATCAGAGGGTGACCGCCCAGATGATCTTTGAAAATCTCCTCACAGACGGCAATCGACTCCTCTTGGCTCATCTCGCCAAACCCCCAGGCGTCGAACGTGTCTTGTGCGCATTCCACGATGAACGTCGCGGTGCTGTCGTCGAACTGATAGGCGTGTGCCCAGACCCAACCGTGTTCTGTTTCTTCGAAGATAAAGGTGAACGCATCCGCAAAGGTCTGATAGGTGCCAAGCCAGACAAACTGGCACAAACGCTGGTCGATATCAGGCTTAAAGGCGTCCGCATAAAGCATCCGCGTCTTCGAATTCAGGCCGTCGGATGCGACCACGATATCGTAGTCAGCGCGGTAGGTTTCGGCGCTTTCGATCTCGGTCTCAAACCGTAGTTCCACGCCCAGTTCTCGGGCTCGTTCCTGCAGGAGGATAAGCAGCGTTTTGCGACCAATGCCGCAGAAGCCATGACCGGAAGAGACGATCCGCTCGCCTTGGTAGTGCAGGGCGATGTCGTCCCAATAGGCAAAATTTCCCTTGATCTTGGCCGCGCTGCACGGGTCGTTCGCGGCGAGGTTTTCAAGCGTTTCATCCGACAGAACGACGCCCCAGCCAAAGGTGTCGTCGGCCTTGTTCCGTTCGATGACAACCACGTCATGCTCAGGATTTCGGACCTTCATCGAAATCGCGAAGTAGAGACCCGCCGGCCCCCCTCCCAAGCACGCAATTCGCATCGACGCTTTGCCCCATCCGTGTTGATTCTGGGCTCCAGCATGACCCAGTATGCAATTTGCTTCAAGCTTGAAGTTTTTTATTTGAAGCTTTAAGCCTAAAGGAAACTTGGAGAGCCTCATGCCAAAAGACGCTGCCCCAATCGCCATGACCCCTGAACATGCTCGTGCAAAGCTTGCTGCGCTCGACTGGGCCGATCCGTTTCGGATCGATACGCAGCTGAGCGAAGAAGAGCGGATGATACGCGACACGGCCCATGCATATGCGCAGGACAGACTGATCAACCGCGTCGTTGAAGCCAACCGGGATGAGATATTCGATCGCGAGATTATCGCTGAAATGGGTGCGCTTGGCCTTTTGGGGTCTACCCTGCCGGAAGATGTTGGTGGCGTGGGTGCCAACTATGTCAGCTACGGCCTGATCGCCCGAGAAGTGGAGCGCGTTGATAGCGGCTATCGGTCCGCCATGTCGGTGCAATCCTCGCTGGCCATGCATCCGATCTTTGCCTACGGCATCGACGCGCAGCGGCAAAAATTTCTGCCCAAGTTGGCCGCTGGGGAATGGGTCGGCTGCTTTGGCTTGACCGAACCGGATCACGGATCAGACCCCAGTGGGATGACCACGAAAGCTGTTCCTGTCGATGGCGGCTATCTGCTGTCGGGCGCCAAGAACTGGATCACCAATAGCCCGATAGCGGATGTATTGATTGTCTGGGCAAAATCCGCAGCACATGACGGCAAGATCAAGGGCTTCATTCTCGAAAAGGGAATGAAAGGGCTCCACGCACCAAAGATCGAGGGGAAGTTCAGCCTTCGGGCATCGGTCACGGGCATGATCCAAATGGATGAGGTCTTCGTGCCGGAAGAAAACCTTTTGCCCCATGTCAGCGGCCTTGCCGGGCCATTCGGCTGTCTGAACCGCGCACGCTACGGCATTGCGTGGGGCGCCATGGGTGCGGCGGAGGCCTGCTGGCACGCGGCGCGAAGCTATGCGCTGGATCGCAAGCAGTTCGGCAAGCCCCTGGCGCAGACGCAGCTCATCCAGAAAAAGCTGGCCGATATGCAGACAGAGATTTCGCTGGGCCTGCTTGGCGCATTGCAGCTTGGGCGCATGCTGGATGCGAATATCGCCCCGTCCGAAGTGATTTCGCTGATGAAGCGGAACAATTGCGGCAAGGCACTCAGCATCGCCCGAGAGGCGAGGGATATTCACGGTGGTAACGGTATCAGTGATGAATATGGCGTCATCCGCCATGTCATGAACCTTGAGGCCGTTAACACCTATGAGGGCACGCATGATATTCACGCCCTTATCCTCGGACGTGCGCAGACCGGCCTTCAGGCTTTCGCCTGACGGTCGTTTGGGAATGCGGTGGTCACGGCCGGCAATAGACTATTGAACGCGTTGAGTTATCTGGGTCAGTCCGAAGCGCAGCAGGGGTCTTGTAACCCTCTGAGCGCCAACGCAGATCCGGCTGCTACGCGGTCAATACGGACCCTTCATGCCGGTGCTTCGACCGCTTAAGTCGTCTCACTCGGCGCGTGCCCAAAACGTGCGCGAAAGTCCCGCGAAAATCGGCCCAGGTGACTATAGCCGCAGTCATACGCGATGTCGGAGACACTCGCCCGATTGTGACGCCGCAACAGGTGGAACCGTGCATTGTCCAGTCGCACGTCCCTCAGGAACTGGATCGGTGTAACGCCAAGTTGCGCGCGAAATGTCGTCTGCAGGGTCCGGTGGTGGACCCCTGCCGCCGTTGCGATGTCGTCCAAGGTAATGCTGTCGTGGAAGCTCGACCGAATATACGCAATCGCGCGGCGCAAATGGGCCGCAGAACACACATGGCGGGCCGCCAAAAGATGGGATATGTTGCTTGGCTGGGTTTCCAGCATGGACACCGCCAGTTGCCGTTCGAGCGCCAACAGGTTGAGGTCTTGTGCCGTAGGGGGAACCTCACCCGCTTCAAAGATACGCGCCGCTGCCAAAGACACCCCGAATAGCCGCTGCCCTTCCTGGCTCGTCAACTCGACCTTGGGGTCGAAGCGGACCGGCCCTGGAAGATCAGCCCCGATTTCCTCACGCGCCACCCTCTGCAGATAGGTGGCGTCAATTTGCACCATCAGCTTGCGGCAGTCGCTTTTCCAGATCATCTCGGCTGGCCTGTCCGGATTGAGGAGGGTTCCGCAAGCCGGATTTGCGCGCACCTCCTCGCCCCGGTGATGAACAATCGCCCAGCCAGACAGGGGCAATTGCAGCAAATAGAAATCCTGCAACTCACCGGGATTGATCGCGACATCAGCCCCGTATCCCAGAACGTTGAGCGACACGTGCGCCCCGCGCACATGGTTATGCACAACTCTCGCCTTGCGGCCTGTCACAAGCGACAGCCGATGATCGCAATAGCGTTTAGAAACGGCCGCGCGGGCTTCATCAAGCTCGTCCGTGCGCAGGACATTATGCGATCGGAGCAGGTAATCGTGCGTCCCCATTCGCGGAAGCCTAGGCAAAACCGATACTATTTCAAGCCTGAAGCTTTTTGACTCGCAATATGGATAAACCAACCGCGACTTTCGCCCCCAGACTGCGCCGATAACCAAAGTGAGGATACTGAAATGGACATGGGAGTGACACCAAGCGACGGTCATGTGGGCGACAAGGCCTGGAATGTGGTCGGTCACATTTACACGCCGAAACTGCACAGCCCGAATGCCTTTATCTGGCATGCGTACATACCGGATGACACTTTTGTACCGCCTCATATTCATCCAACTCAGGACGAATGGATTACGATCCTGAGCGGCAATCTTGAAATCGAGTTTGGCCATGACGAGGGCAATGTCACGACCCACAAGGCCGGGCCCGGTGATCTCGTGCGGATGCCGATGGGCAAATCCCACGGGATATTCAACCGCTCAGGTGCTGAGGCCACTTGCGTCTTTGGGGTGGCGCCCGCGCGCAAGCTGTTTGACCTCTTCGGGCAGCTTGACGGCGTGACAGACCCGGCCGAGCTGGTGCGTCTTTCAGCCCTGCATGAGGTCGATTTCCTGCCGCCGCCACCCGATGCTGGCTGAGGGACGGCGACAATGATCAACCGTAAGAAAGTGGCCGTTATCGGCGGCGGGGTCTCGGGTCTTGCCGCAGCCAAGGCCTTTGATGAACGCGGCCACCGCGTCGTTGGGTTCGAACGCAGCCACGATTTTGGTGGGGTCTGGGAACTTAGCCGATCCTACCCGGATGTGCAGACCCAATCGCCCAAGGACCTGTACTGCTACACCGATCATCCCATGCCCGAAGACTACCCGGAATGGCCAAAGGGTCCGCAGGTTCACGCCTATCTGCATTCTTACGCCGAAAAGCACAATCTGCACCGGCTGTTCCTGCTCAACACCAATGTGGCAGGGATGGAACGCCGCGCTGATGGCGCACCGGGCTGGACGCTGACTCTGGAAGCGGGCAGTCAGCGTTGGTCTGAAGACTTCGATTTCGTTGCCATCGGCACGGGCCAGTTCTCGGACAAGAACATCCTCAGCCACCCGGGGCAGGATGGTTTCGAGGCGGCGGGCGGCAAGGTTCTGCATTCGTCCGAATACACCGATCCGGCCATGATCGCAGGAAAGCGGGTGGTGGTGCTTGGCGGATCGAAATCAGCCACCGATATCGCAGTGAACGCTGCCCAAAGCGGTGCACAATCGGTGCATTGGGTTTACCTCGAACCGGTCTGGCGCGTGCCCTATTTCGTCGGCGGCATCAACTTCAAGCGGCTGCTCTACATGCGCGCGCAAGAACAGCAGTTCAACGCATGGGGCAAGAACGGTCTGCAAAAGGTGATCGCGGCGCTGTTCAAACCGCTCGTGTGGGCCAACTTCCGTGGCCTCGAAACGCTTCTGAAAACCCAACTCGGTTTGAAGAAGTACGGGCTGGTTCCGAAATTACCGATTGAAAAGGATGTTTCCTGTTCGGTCCCCATCGTAACGCCTGGCCTCTTTGAGGCGCTCAAGGCGGGCAAGATCAAGAACATCGAAGGCACATTCGACCGCTACGATGGCAAGACGATCCACATGACGGGAGGCGAAAAGGTCGAGGCCGATGTCGCGATCCTCGCCGTGGGGTGGAAACTGGGCGTGCCATACCTGCCGCAAGAATATCAGGACAAGCTGATCGAAAGCGACGGGCAATACCGCACCTATCGGCTGTCGGTGAACCCGGATCTTCCGAATATGGGGTTTGTGGGTTTCAACTCGTCCTTCTGCACGGTGCTCTCGGCTGAAATGATCGCCAACTGGCTGGTGCGCTATGCGGACGGGCAATTGGCAGAGCAGCCATCCGAGGCCGACATGACGGCCAATATCGATATGATGCTCGACTGGAAGCGCAACGAGCGGCCGGCGGCGCAGATCTATGGCGGGCTTTGCTCAGCGCCCTTCCACTTCAAGCATTTCGACGAATTGCTTGCCGATATGGGCGCCAAAAAACGAAAGCGCAGCAACCCCCTGGCCGAGCAATTCAGCTACCCAAACCACAAGGCCTACGGTGAATTCCTGGCCTCTTGCCCGCAATACCAGGCGGGCTAGCGCAAGAACGGAGGTCCGCGATGGCACGTGTGAAGGTCTGGAAGCCCGAAGACACCGACGACCCCATCATTCAGGAGATCTTCGCCTGGGTGACGGAGATGGAAGGCGATGTTCCAAACCATTTCAATGTCGAGATGAACTTCCCCGAATACCTCAAAGCCAAGCTCGGCTCGACCAAGGCGCTTTGGCAATTCGGAGAGCTCTCGATGCCCGAAATACAGCATGTCGGCATCCTGGTTTCCAAGGCGAACCATTGTCCCTATTGCACGTCAGCTTTCTGCACGATCCTGAACTACGGATTGGGAGAGGAAGAAGATTATGTGAAGTTGCTCGCTTCGGAAGGCATCACTGTGGTGAACGAAGAGAGGTTGCGCACCATCTTGGAGTTTGCCCTGAAGTCAAACCACGACGCTCGCGAGATCACAGATGAGGATGTCGAGGGACTTCGCAAGATCGGTCTGACCGACAAAGGTATAGTGCAACTGGTGCATCTGGTCAGCGACTTTGCCTCCTACAACCGGCTCAACATCGTGCTTGAGACTGACTACGACTATCGCGACACGTGGCGTGAAGCAGCATTTGACTGGAAGAATGACGGTTCGTCGCCACCAGGGGACAACACCCGCGGCCTCCGCGCCTGACAAAAAGGAGAAGATCTACGCCCGACCTCGACGGCGGTATTACGAAAAGCGCTGCAATCGGGAAAGCTGTGGCATTTCAGGAGTTCATGTGAGTTCCGGCCCAAAGCTGACCTTGAACAAAATGATCGATTGCTCCGTTTGCAGCCAGCTCTCCGGACATTCGTTGGATCGGCATCTGTTTGGAAGACAGGTTCAGTCTGGGACAATACCTCACTCACGTTTTTGCCAACGATTTATCGGCTATACATCAGACGCGAATGTCACTATCGGCGAACTCTTTCCTTGCCGTTGGTGATTCATGCAAGACTTCTCAAACCTCCCGCAGACGCTGTCGGCGGCGCTTCTGGGCAAGGGTTACAGCGACTTGACCCCCGTGCAAAAAGCGGTGCTGGACGAGAGTCTGCGCGGCAAGGACCTGCTTGTCTCTGCACAAACCGGGTCGGGAAAGACCGTGGGCTTCGGCCTATGCATCGCTCATGATCTCCTTGACGAGAACGGAAAATTCGGGCGACCGGCGGCGCCTCTTGTTGTCATCATCGCACCAACGCGAGAATTGGCGCTGCAAGTGCGCAGAGAGTTCGAATGGCTTTTCGAACAGGCAGGGATCGTGACGGCATCGGCGGTGGGCGGCATGGATACCCGAACCGAACGCCGGGCGCTGGAACGCGGCGCGCACATCGTGGTCGCAACCCCCGGGCGGTTACGCGATCACGCCACGCGCGGTGCCATTGACCTCAGCGACATACGGGCCGTCGTCCTCGATGAAGCCGATGAGATGCTGGATATGGGATTTGCCGAGGATCTTGAATTCATCCTCGATCAAATACCTGACACCCGGCGGACGCTGATGTTCTCGGCCACTGTCCCCCGCGGCATCACCAAGCTCGCCCAAACCTATCAGAAAGAAGATGCGCATCGCCTGAAGGTCGGCAGTTCCGAGGCACAGCACGCCGACATCTCCTATATCGCGTTGAATGTCGCGCCGTCGGATATCGAAAAGGCGATCATAAATTTGCTGTGTTTCCACGCGGTCCAAACCGCAATCGTCTTCGCCAATACCCGCTCAATGGTGGCCCGTTTGACGGCGAAATTCTCCAACCGGGGTTTCAAGGTTGTTTCACTCTCCGGGGAGCTTAGCCAAGCCGAGCGCAGCAATGCCATGCAGGCGTTGCGGGATGGCCGCGCGCATGTCTGTGTCGCCACAGATGTCGCGGCGCGCGGGATTGATCTTCCGGGCCTGGAATTGGTGATCCACGCGGATCTGCCGTCAAATGCCGAAACGCTGCTTCACCGGTCTGGCCGGACGGGCCGCGCAGGTCGCAAAGGCCAGTCGATCCTGATCGTACCTGGGCGGCATCGGTCCAAAGCGCAAAGGTTGCTCAAGGCTGCAAAGCTCAATGCAACATGGGGGGCGCCGCCGTCTGCGGAAGAGGTGCTGGAGCGCGAAGAGGAACGCATGATCGCTGATCCAGCCCTGAATGAGGCGCTCAGCCCCGAAGAGGCCGGGTTCGCCGAACGGTTGCTTGCGGGAAGAACACCCGAGCAAGTGGCCGCTGCATATCTGCGCCTGTACCGTGAACAGAACTCTGCTCCCGAAATCCTGGGCGCAGCGCCAGAACCCGGAAAACGCTCCCAATCGAATCATGCCGACTTTGGCCCGAGCACATGGTTTTCGCTCTCTCTGGGGCGCAAACATCGGGCAGAGCCGCGTTGGTTGTTGCCCATGCTTTGCCGCAACGCCGGGCTGGCCAAAAACGCGATTGGCGCGATTCGCGTCCAGTATCAGGAAACATTTGTGGAGATCGCCAGTGACGCCGTCGCGGCGATGAAACAAGAGTTGGGCGAAGGTCTGGCAATCGAACAAGGGGCAACCCTGACGGAATTGGCGGGCCCGCCAGATTTCGACGCCTCGCCCAAAGGCCCAACTGCTGACCCGCGACTGTCGCAGAGGCCCCATGGTCGGCCCAGAACACACGCTGACGTAGGGTCAAAGTCCAGGAAATCCCCTGAACAGGAAGAGAAAACCACCAAAGCGGCGCCCGGGCGCGCGAAACCCAAGACCAAGCCCCCGGAAAAGGCAGCCCACAGCAATCGAGGCAAAGACAAAAGGCCAAAGGACGCGGCGCCGAAAAAGCAGAGCGATGGCACAGAGCCAAAAGCAAAGGCGAGCCGAAAACCGGCTAGGCAACAAAACCGAGACAGAGACGCTTTGAACAAATCCAAGTCGTTACGAGCAGGCAAAGCGCGGCACGCGTCAAAAGCCAAAGCCCAAGATGGGGAGCCTTCGCGAAGCAAACAAGGCAAAGGCGGAGACGCCAGACCCTTCCGCAAATCCTCAAAGAAGACCTAAACCCATGCAAAGGCAGAAACATCGCAGCTGATATCGGCTTGACGTCTGCAGACGCCAACCGGCTACGTCCCTCTCGTATTTGAGAAATATCCGTTTGAGAGAAAACGGCCCTTAGCCGACATTGATCATTGATTTAAGCTTCTGCAGTCGCGCCCGTAATTCGACAACAATGATCAGATGCCAGTGTGCAAAGCGATCCCTCGCAGAGGGTAGAAATCCACCAACGCATAAGTTGCAAAGCTGACTTTCTTAACTGCGCTTCAGCCGCGCCCCAGCCGCTTGTCGGCCTTTATCAGCGCAGGATCCCTGTCCGCTGGATCACCGTATCCTCCTCCGCCAGGGGTTTTCACGCTCACTCTGTCTCCTGGTTCCAGGGAAATGTCCTGTTCTTTCGACAGATGTTTCGGCGTGTAGATCTCTCCACCGCGCCTGATTTCTACAACATTGACCGCGCCATCCTCACCGCCGAGCACGCCCTGTGGCCCGAACCGACCGTGATCCATCACAAAGCTCGCACGCGCCGTGCCGCGCCGCAGCTCGACCTCATATTCCAGACCAAGCCCGCCCCGATGCTTGCCCGCCCCGCCGGAGCCTTCTCGCATAGCGTAGCGGTGGTAGAGCACCGGGAAATTCTGTTCCATGATTTCAACGGGCGGCGCCTTTGAGATGCCGATGGTCGAGCACCCGTTGGTGAGCCCGTCGTGATCCGCATTGCCCCCGTAACCGCCGCCTGAGAGCTGGTACATCACAAAGTCTCGGCCGGTGTCCGGGTCATATCCGCCGAGGGCAAAGTTCCCGCTGGTCCCGGCGGGGGCGGCGGTCACCCGATGAGGCAAGGCCTCGACCAAGGCCGCAAAAACAGCCTCGGCGATGCGCTGCGAGACTTCTGCCGCGCAGCCGGAGACGGGGCGCGGGTAGCGGGCGTCAAGGAATGTGCCCGCCGGGCGCACGACCTCCAACGGGGCAAAAGCCCCGGCGCTGATCGGCACTTCGGGAAAGATGTGCCGCATGGCCAAATAGACCGAGGACAACGTCGTGGCGAGCACCGAGTTCATCGGCCCCATGCAGGGTGGGCTGCTGTCTGAAAAGTCGAACTTGAGGTGGCCCGGTGTTTTGTCGACCGTCAATTTGATGGCCAGCGGTTCATTGACCACTCCATCGCTGTCGATCCATGCAGTAGATTGATATGTCCCATCCGGGATCTCATCGATCAGTGTGCGCATTTGGGCTTCGGCCCGTTTTCTCAGCTCTGCAATCGCCTCTTGCACAACGTCGTCACCATAGCGGTCCAGCAAGGCGTTCAATCGCTCTTCACCGACCATCAAGGCCGCTGCTTGCGCTTTGACATCTCCAATCCGTTGGTTCGCCACGCGAATGTTGGAGCAGATGATGGCGTAGATTTCCGGATCCATGACGCCTCGCTTGAACAGGCGCACGGGTGGCAGGCGCAATCCTTCTTGTTCGACCGAGGTGGCGGAGGCCGAAAAGCCGCCGGGCACCGCGCCGCCTGTGTCCGGCCAATGGCCTGTGTTAGACAGCCAGCAGAAAATCTCTCCATCCCTAAAGAACGGGCGTGCAAAACGGACGTCCATAAGGTGTGTGCCACCCAGATAAGGGTCGTTCACGATGTATATGTCATCCGGTTCCGGTGCCGCGACCGTGCCTTCGGCAATCATCTCAATGAGGACCCGGGTAGAGTATTGCATGGTACCCACAAAGACCGGCAGCCCGCCCGCGCCCTGGGCGATCAATGCGCCGTCATCAGCGCTGTAAATCCCGTCCGACCGATCATTGGCCTCTGCAATGACCGGCGAGAACGCGGCGCGTGAAAAGCTGAGGTCCATTTCGTCGCAGACCTGCTGAAGACCAGCTTGAATAACGGACAGGGTGATTGGGTCGATGCTCATGCCGTTGCCCCGATGTGAATCGTCAGATTGCCATCATCACCAGAGGTCACCGTGTCGCCCGGCGGGACAAGGATTGTGGTGTCGAGTTGCTCGATCACCGCAGGCCCGGCGAGCGTGGCATCGGCTGGCAGATGGTCGCGCCAATAGATCGGTGTGGCGTGCAGTGTCCCGTCAAAAACGACGTCTCGGGTGTTGGTTGGCGTGGCTGTGGCCTTCCGCCCAGCCGGGTCGATCAGGCCGGAGAGGTCGACAGGATCGCTCACCCCAATCACCGAGGTATTCACGTTCACAATCCGCGCCCGGATTTCGGGCAGTTCGACCTTGAACCGCTGCCAATAAACGTCTTCGAACTTGGTTCTCAGGTCCGCCGCTGAAGGCTTCGCAGTTTCCAATGGCACCCGGACGACATGGCTTTGGCCCAAAAACTGCATATCGACGCTGAAGTGCTGTTGGATCGCATTGAGTGTCACGTTTTCACGGGCCAAAGCCGCCTCACCGGCAGCGATCTGGTTGGTGAAAACATCGTGGATCACGCTGATATCCGCTGATCCGAGCGGTTGGTTTACGGTTTGCACGTAGTCGTGTCGCAGGTCCGCGACGATGCACCCAAGCGCGTTGGTCATCCCCGGTCGGGCCGGGATCAAAACGCGCGGCACGCCCAGTTCTTTCGCCAAAGCTGCCGCATGCAGCGGCCCAGCGCCACCGAATGCAAATAGCGCAAAATCGCGCGGGTCAGCCCCAAGAGAGAGGGAGACCATCCGGATCGCCCCGGCCATTTTGGCGTTGGCCAGCCGGATCACCGCCTCTGCAGCGGCCATTGCATCCACGCCAAGTGGTTCGCCAAGCTTCTGGTCAAAAATCTCTGCAATCCTCGCCTGACTGATCCCACCTGCAACCGCGTTCAGTTTATCGGGGTTCAGCCGACCCAAGAGCATGTTCGCGTCGGAGATTGTGGGCTCTTGCCCACTCTTGCCGTAACAGATCGGCCCGGGGTCCGCGCCTGCACTGGCCGGTCCAACCTCCAACAGCCCAGCGGCATTCACAGTGGCGATGGAGCCACCGCCCGCGCCCACGGTGCGCACATCGACCATCGGCACATGGATTGGCATCGCATACTCGATTTCAATCTCGTTCGAGACCGGCGGCGTGCCGTTGCGGACCAGCGCCACATCGGTTGACGTACCGCCCATGTCATAGGTCAGGAGGTTGTGCTCGCCCGCCCGTTGCCCGGTGTAGGCGGCCGCCATGACGCCTGAGGCGGGGCCCGACATCACCGTCTTGGCGGCCTCGCGTGAGACGAGGCGTGATGCCACCATGCCGCCATTGCCATTCATCACCAAGACATCGCCGGCGTATCCTTTTTCACCCAGCCTATCGCGCAGACGGCGGACATAGCGTTCCAGCAGTGGCTGGACAGAGGCGTTCACGGCAGCTGTCACCCCCCGCTCAAACTCCCGCGTTTCGGACAGCAAGCTATGTCCGGTGGTAATGTAGTCATTGGGCCAGATCTCTGCCGCGATATCCGCGGCACGCTTTTCATGATCCGGGTTGGCGTAAGCATGGAGAAAATGGATGACGAGCGCCTCACATCCAGCCTCAAGGAGTGTCTGGACGGCGGTGCGCAACCCGTTTTCGTCCAAAGGCGTAAGGACATTGCCGGTGGCATCCATCCGCTCGGCGACTTCCAACCGCAAGTCGCGCGGAATAACCGGAAAGAACTGTCCTTTCATGCCGTAGGGCTGCGGGCGCGTGCGCCGACCGAGCTCCAGCACGTCCCGAAATCCGGCTGTGGTGATGAGCCCCGTCTTTGACAGCTTTCGTTCGAGCACCGCGTTGGTTGTCGTAGTCGTGCCATGAACGATAAGATCGACCTCAGGCAACGAGACATCCGCAAGATCAAGGGCGTTGATCACCCCGTTTGCCTGGTTCTCCAAGGTGGTTGGCGTTTTGGCGATGCGAATTTTGCCTGTGTCGCCGTCAATCGTCACCAAGTCCGTGAACGTACCGCCAACATCAACGCCGATGATCCTATCATTTGCCATTGCGACGCCTTGCGTAAACTCACTTGTATACGAATAAAGTCGCAAAGCAGCGGGGCTAGTCAACTACAATGACGGTTTCAGCAGCCAGCGGCTGACCCTCAACGACGTAAGTGCGATGGTCGTTGGTGTTGAGTGTGACCCGCAGCACATGCTCTCCCTTTGGCAAGGCGCCGACAGAGAACGTGTCGCCAAAGACGCGGCCCAGCTTCATCCCGCCCACGTAAATATGGCCGTGACCGACACCATCAACATGGTCACCGTCCTGCTGGTCCTTGGAGAAGGTGAAGTTTTCCACCGCGATCCGGGCAAGCCACCCATCTGCCGTTTGATCCGCGCTCAATGCGATGGACGGGAACGGCTCCTCTGTCACCGTGTGTTTCATGCTGCCGTGGCCCATCGCCATGTGTGCGGCCATGCTGCCGGGGGGCGGCGGTGCAAAACGCACCTTCACGGCGACGTCGCCTGCATCGGCAAAGGTCAGCGTCAAAGGCAGCAAAGTGCCCTCTTCTACAGCAATGTCTGTCTGGGTCAGCACGATATGGGCCGCATCCAGGGCCAGCGACGACCGACCGGTTTGTATGGGCAGGCCCGCCTCTGCGGCTTCGAACGCGACCTCGCCGTCCGCACTGTCAACCGACAGGAGTTGATCTGGCGCACCCGTATTCTCAATCGTCAAGACAGCAGCGACCGCCCCATCCATCATCGGCGTTGCAGTTGCTTCGGTCACGAGAATGTCGCGAGAAGCGGGTTGCAGCACCCCTCCGAACCACAAGGCAGTACCAAGCCCAACTATTGCGGCAAGCAGAATACCTGCTTTCATCTCTCGCAACCCCCACGCATCATACGGGCATGAGCCTGCGGATAGTCCTGATCCTCGTCAACATGTTTGGGCTGTGGCCAGCGGCCGCTGCGGCGCATGTATCGGAACAGGGGTTTGTGCTGCTGTTGCCAACCGGGGCCTATATCAGCGCGGGCGTTGCAGTTGTGGCACTCACGGTCATTGCGCTTTTCGTGCTGCCTACGGGTGTGGTCGAACGGCTGTTTGCCGCCCGGCACATCGCGCCGCGTGACTTTGGCAGGCTCCCCATGATCACGAGCGTTCTGTCTTTGGCGATCATGTGTTTTGGCATTTACGTCGGCCTTTTCGGGTCGCGCAATCCGCTGTCCAATCCGATGCCGCTGGGCTTTTGGACGGTTGGCTGGATCGCCCTCGTAAGCCTGGCAGCCTTTGTGGGCAATCTGTGGGTCTGGATCAATCCTTGGATGGGGCTGTATCACTTGGTAGGCGCCCAACCGATAGCGTCGTTGCCGGATCGGATCGGGGTCTGGCCCGCAACGCTGATGCTGATCGCCTTTGCCGGCTTTTTGCTGGCAGACCCTGCACCCGATGACCCGGCGCGGCTGGCGCAATTGGTAGCAGGCTATTGGACTCTCACCTTTATCGGGTTGATAATCTATGGCCCCGGCTGGTGCGAGAGGGCCGAGCTCGGCCACGTCCTTTTCGCCGCTTTTGCCAGTCTTTCAACGGTGCGATTGCGCGAACCGGCTGGCATCGGCGGCAACGGCTGGCAAGTCGTCCATACGCCACCTGTCATCGGGGCGGGGATCTTTGCGCTGGCGATGTTGGGTGTTGGGAGCTTTGATGGCCTGAACGAGACCTTCTGGTGGCTTGGACAGATTGGGGTCAACCCGCTGGAATTTCCGGGGCGGTCTGCTGTCATCGGTGTGACGTTGACCGGTCTGACGGGATCGGTCATCGGATTGGTCGCTGTTTTTACGGTCGTGATCTGGCTGGGAATGTGGCTGGGGCGGGTGAAAGCACCATTTGCGACCAGCTTTGGCCGGCTCGCGCTGTGCGTTTTGCCAATCGCCCTTGTCTACCACATGGCCCATTACCTGACCGCCTTTATCGTCAACATCCAATACACGGTAGCGGCAATAAGCGATCCGCTGGCACGAGGGGACGACTGGCTGGGGCTGCAGCCTTTCCGGGTGACGACCGGCTTTTTCAACAGAGTCGATACGGTGCGGCTGATCTGGATCACCCAGGCCTCACTCGTCGTCATCGGTCACGTTTGGTCAGTCTTGCTCGCCCATCGTGTGGCGATTACGCTTTTCGGCAACCACCAAAGGGCCGCCATCGCAACGCTTCCGCTGTCGGTGTTCATGATTGGGTATACGTTCCTCGGTCTGTGGCTTTTGGCGGCGCCCAAGGGCGCTTAGGCGGCGCCAGCGTCGGATGTGTCCAGAAAATTCTGGACAAATTGCATGTATGCAAACAACGTTTGGGCACACAGGGGATGCCAAAAGGCCCCGTTATATGGGAGATTTGGAATGACCGATGCTTTCAAAACAAGCCGGCGGACACTGCTGAAACGTGCTGGTGCAGGTAGCCTTCTGGCCGCGTCACCTTTGCTGGGCCGCTTTGCCAGTGCGCAATCCGCCGCCCCTATCAAAATTGGGTTTCAACAACACTCCACAGGGATCGGCGCGGCCTATGGGCGTTGGTATGGGCGCACGACTGACGCGGCCGTCAAGATGATCAACGACGCCGGCGGCATCAACGGGCGGCCCATCGAAATCATCGCCGAAGACGATGGCACGGACCCAAAGCGGGGCGCAGAAGTCGTTGAAAAATTCGCAAATCAGCATGGCTGTGACGTGGCATTTGGCACCCTGTTCAGCCATGTGGTGTTCGGATCTGCCCCAGCGGCAGGTGAACAGAAGATCCCATATTTTGTGGTCTCAGAGGGGCATCACGTCGCCTCTGGCGCGCTCAATCGTTACACCATGCAGCCCGGCATTACGGATGTGAAAAGCCAGGTACAGGCAATGGCGCCCTACGTGGCTGAAAATCTGGGCAAGAAGGTCACGATGATCTTTCCCGATTTTGCCTTTGGGCACGATCACCGCGACTTCTTTACCGCCGCCATCGAGGCGCAAGGCGGCGAGGTTCTGGAACATATCGCGGTGCCACCGGCAGAGACCTCTTTCACCAAGTACTTTCCCAAGATCCCGCGCGATACAGAGGTGCTGTACCACGTGATGGTCGGCCCCGCTGTTCTGACCTTTGTGAAAGAGCTGGGCGAGTTCTTTGGCCCGTCAAGCCCGGCGATCTTCGGCTTCATCGACTCGCTGGAAGCCGTCGACCTTGCATCGCCAGGACTGGAATTCCTGGAAGGCAGCTATTTCTGGGAAGGCAACCCGCGCTATGCCCAGGCAGACCAGACAGAGTATGACAAAGCGTTCCGTGCCGCCGTTGGTGTCGATGAAAACGGAGCATCCGTGTCGGACGCCAAGGACGTGTCGACCTATGCCCACATGTTCGGCTGCTGGGAGACATTGTACATCATCAAAGCCGGAATGGAGGCGGCCGACTATCAAAGCACCTCTGACCGCACAAAGCTGATCGAGGCGATCGAGGCGATGACCGACATGCCGGAAAGCGCGGAACACCCGCAGGGGCCAAAGTTGTTCAATGGCAAGACACACCAGACCTTTGGCGTTCAATACATCTCGCAGGTGCAGGATGGACGGCTGGTGAAAGTGCATACGACGTCGATTGAAGACACGCTGTACCCAGACGAGGTGGACTACACCACGCAATCGTTCTGACCAAAATGAAGGTGGCCGGGATCCAATCCCGGCACATTGCGTATTAACCCAGATGGATTTCGGACCTCACTTACTCCTTGCGGTGCTGGAAGGTGCTGTTGGGGCGTCGGTTCTGGCGCTGACCGCGCTTGGCTTGTCGCTGGTGTTTGGTGTGATGCGCGTCGTGAACGTGGCGCATGGGGAGTTTTTCATGCTGGGCGCGGTTGTGGCCTGGTTCGTCGCGACCTCCATCGCCGGTCACCCCGCGATTGGTTTTATCGCGGCGCTCCTGCTTGCGCCGTTGATCGCCGGGGCCATCGCCATGGTGGTCGACCGGGTGGTGCTGAAACATGTGGAATACGACCCGGAAGCAACCATCGTGGGTACCATCGGTGTCCTCTATATCCTTCAGCAATCCGCTTTGATGATCTACGGGCCGGAGGCCCGACCGGTCGAGCCACCCTTCAGCCACCGCATCGCCCTGCCCTGGCTGGAATGGAGCGAAAGCGGGCTCTCGTTCTACTACCCTTGGGGCCTAAGCATCACGAGTTACAAGCTGTTCGTAATCGCTGCTGCTGTGGCGATTTTGTTGGCGTTCTGGTTGCTGCTCTCACGCACGCGGCTGGGCCTCATTATGCGCGCCACGCAAATGGACCGCGAGATGGCATTGGCCTTTGGGGTTCCGGTCCAGCGGGTCTATTCGCTGGTCTTTGGCCTTGGGGCGGCGTTGGCGGCGCTTGCCGCGGTTTTGATCGTGCCGATCCAACAGGCCCACTATCTGATGGGTCATGACCCGCTGCTCCTGAGCTTTATTGTGGTGATCATCGGTGGGCTGGGCTCGGTCCGCGGCACGATTGTTGCGGCGCTGCTGATTGGGATGTCGGATGGGATCATCTCTGTCTTTCTCAGCCCGACCCTTTCAAAGATTCTGGCCACGCTGTTGGTCGCATTGGTTCTCGTGTTCCGGCCCCAGGGCCTCTATGGGAAAAAGATGGCATGAGCATCGCGACACGGTCCGTGGCCTTGCATCTGGGGCTGATCGCCGTCCTCGTCATACTTGGCTTTGTCCTGCCGACCTATCATCAGGGGAATCTGGCCCGCATTCTAGTGCTGGCGACCTATGCCATCGGGTATAACGTGCTGTTCGGCTATACCGGGCTGCTGAGCCTTGGCCACGCGATGTTCTTTGCTGCCGGGATGTATGGCTGCGGGTTGGTTATGCATCTCGGGGGATGGCCGGTGATCCCTGCTTTTGCTGTCGGGCTGATCTGCGCCGCTGCGTTGTCCGCCGCTGTTGCGCTTCTTGCCCTGCGCACCATTGGTGTGGCGTTCATGATCGTGACGCTGATGTTTGCCCAGGCGGTGTTTCTGACCGTGCTCTACCTTGGCGCATGGACCGGTGGCGACGAAGGCTTTGTGATCGCGCAGGCCAGTCGCCAAATCGCCGGTATGTCGCTGACCGAGCCCCTAACCCGCTACTTCGCCGCGCTGCTCCTTTTCGCAGGCGCCCTCTTCATCACCGCCCGCATGATGCAGATGTCTTTTGGCCGTGTCTTGATCGGAGTCAGAGAGAACGAAGAGAGGACGCGCATGTTGGGCTACGATGTGTTCCGCCACAAGCTGGGCGCGGTTGTCATCTCGGGAACCATTTCAGGGGCGGCGGGTGCGGGCTATGCGGTTCTCTTTGGCTATGTGGGCGCGACCTTTGCTTCCGTGCAATACTCGATCTTCCCGCTTCTTTGGGTGCTTCTGGGCGGCATGGGCACCACGATAGGTCCGCTGATCGGTGTCGCCTTCATGTTCTACCTGATCGACTACGCCAGCGGGATCACCAACGCGTATATGCTGATCGCCGGGGCGGCTTTGGTCCTGCTGACCCTATTCGCGCGGGCTGGGATCGTCGGTGAGATCCGCAATCGCTGGGTTCCATGGCTGCCATGACGTTGCTGGAAACCAAAGGGCTAACGAAGGTGTACGGAGGGCTGCGGGCGACGGACGACGTTGATTTCGTGCTTCCTAAAGGCCAGATTCATGCGCTGATCGGTCCGAACGGTGCTGGCAAGAGCACTTTTGTCGGCATGGTGTCAGGCCGTATTCTAGCCAGCGCCGGAGAGGTATGGTTCGACGGCGAAAATGTCACGGACCTGCCAGCGCATATCCGCATTCAGCGGGGCATGGCCTATACGTTTCAGATCACGGCAATTTATGCGCGACTGAGCTTGTTGGACAATGTCGCGCTGGCACTTGGGCAGCAGGACCGAAATGTCGTCTTGAAAGCGTTGGATCGCGTTGGCCTTGCAGACCGGGCCGATCAAATCGCGGGTGATCTGGCCTATGGCCATCAACGTCTGCTGGAGATCGCGATGGGCGTGGCGCAAAGCCCGCGTTTGTTGATCCTTGATGAACCGACGCAAGGCTTGGCGGAAAGCGAGATCGAAGGGTTCAATCGCCTGATCAAAGAGCTGGCAGGCGACACGACGATCCTGTTGATCGAGCACAACATGAGCGTTGTCATGGCGCTGGCCGACGAAATCACCGTGCTTGAAACCGGCTCTGTCCTCGCCGGCGGCACACCGGCTGAAATCCACGCGAACGAGGCCGTTCAGGCCGCTTACCTGGGAACGGGATGACGCTGCGCCTCGACAAGATATGTTCCGGCTACGGTCAGGTGCAGGTCCTCTTCGATGTGTCGTTTGAGGTGCGGGCGGGCGAAGTGCTGTGTCTGCTGGGCCGCAACGGGGCTGGCAAGACGACGACGCTGAAGACGATCATGGGGTTGCTGCCGCTGCAATCTGGCACGATCACATTGGATGGCGCGCCGATCGGAACGCTTTCGCCTCATGATGTGCCAAAACGAGGGATTGCTTACGTGCCGCAAGGGCGGCGTCTGTTCAAAGAACTTACCGTGGCTGAAAACATCGACGTTGGATTGATGACGCGCGGCAAGTCTGTGGCGACGCGCGAGCGTATCCTCGATATGTTCCCGCGACTGCGCGAGCGGCTCGCGCAGCGCGCGGAGACGCTGTCGGGTGGTGAACAGCAGATGCTGGCGACAGCCCGTGCGCTGTGCCTTGAGCCTTCCGTTCTTTTGCTGGATGAGCCGACAGAAGGGTTACAGCCTTCCATGATCCAGTTGATCGCGGATGTCGTGCGCGCGATGCGGCAAGAAGGCAAGGCTGTCGTTCTTGTCGAACAGCGGATCGAGACGGTCCTGTCACTCGCCGACCGTGTCGCCTTTATCGAAAACGGGCGCGGGCGCGAGGTGGTGGAGACCCAGACACTGCGCGACGACCCGACGCTGCTGCAGAAATACGTTGGGATCTGATTGCTAAATCAGCTTGGCCAAAAGTGCTTCAAAAGTGGCGATCTCATCGTCGGTTAAGCGCTCAACCGTTTCGGAACGGGCGGCCAAGGCCTGGTCCAAAGCCGTCTCAAACGCCGTTCGCCCAGCAGGTGTTAAATCCACCAACCGCAACCGCTGATCGCTTTGGTCGAGAGAGGACTGCACCAAGCCCTTGGCGCGCAACCGCTCGACAACACCTTTGATCGTTGCCGAATCCATTGCCGTCAGGCGCCCCAGCTTGTTTTGCGACAATGCTCCACATTCATGAATGCGTGCCAGAACGGCAAACTGCGTGGGTGTCAGCCCTTCGACATGTTTTGCAAAGATCGCAACATGGCGCTGATTGGCGCGCCGAAGGTTAAAACCAACCTGAGCAGACAGGCGGTACGTATCGGTTTTTGTCGTCTCGGTGGCCATACCCAAAGCATTGACAGTTTGCATGGGCTCCCGCAACATCTGCTTGTATACGAGCAAATGCGTACGGCCATGCCAGACAGTTCACTGTACCAGCGACCGGAGACGTTAGATGAAGCTCTCGCCATCTTGGCGGCGGGAGATTGGCAGGTTGCAGCGGGGTGTACCGATGTTTACCCAGCCACGCAGCGCAAAGTGCTCGACTGGCCCATGCTGGACATCACGGCGATTGACGAACTGCGCGGGATTTCCCGGACCGAGGAAGGTGTTCGGATTGGGGCGACAACGACCTGGACGGACATCGTCAAATCAGATTTGCCGCCTGCGTTTGATGGCCTGAAACTGGCGGCGCGCGAAGTGGGCGCGATGCAGATCCAGAACCGGGGAACGTTGGCAGGCAACCTGTGCAATGCCTCGCCTGCCGCGGACGGGGTTCCACCGCTCCTGACGTTGGATGCGACGGTTGAGGTGCGTGCCGCTGGCGACACGCGGCGTTTGCCCTTGGCAGAGTTTATCACCGGCCCCCGCCAAACCGCGTTGCGGCCGGGTGAGATGGTCTCGGCCATTCATATCCCGAATGCTGCCCTGCAAGGGCGCGGGCATTTCCTGAAACTTGGTGCGCGGAAGTATCTTGTCATTTCTGTCGCCATGACGGCAGCACGGATCAGCGTTGAAGATGGTGTCGTGACACAGGCAGCCTTGGCTGTCGGCTCCTGCGGTCCTGTTGCCACACGGCTACCAGCGGTCGAAGCCGAACTGATCGGCAATTCCTTGGACCCTGGCCTGATCACCGATGGTGCCGTCGATGCTGTCATTCACCCGATTGACGACATGCGTGCCGACGCGGCCTATCGATCGGTCGGCGCGGCAGAGATTTTGCGTCGCACGGTAAAGGCGCTGTTATGACCGGTGCGGGCCAATCGATATCCTTTTCGATCAACGGCACAAAGCAAGGCGTCGCGACCCATCCGGGGCGGCGCCTGTCCGAAGTTTTGCGGGATGATCTGAACCTCAAGAGTGTCAAGGTCGGCTGTGATGCGGGCGATTGTGGGGCTTGCACCGTTCTGATCGACGGCGCGCAGCACTGTGCCTGCCTGACCCCAGCGATCCAGGCGAACGGACGCCAGATTGAAACGCTGGAGAGCGCGGAGGCCGATCTGGCACAGCGTTTGCAGGCCTCCTTCCTGAACCACGGCGCCGCCCAGTGCGGGATCTGCACGCCCGGCATGATGATCGCTGCGATGGAGCTGTTGCGAGACGTGCAGCAGCCGTCTGAAACGCAAGTGCAAAACGCACTTGGTGGTGTGCTGTGCCGCTGCACGGGCTACAGGAAGATTGTCGATGCGGTCATGGCAGCGCATCAAGTCGCACCGCGACCGAATGCGACCGGACCCGTCGTTGGCCAGTCCATTCCGCGCCTTGATGGGCAGCCCAAAGTCGATGGGTCGGAGGTCTTTGGCGCAGACCTTGTTCCCGAAGGCGCGCTGCTGATCCGGGCGATCAGGTCGCCGCACTACCATGCGGAGTTTGACGTTGGGGATGTCTACGGCTGGTCCAGCGCAAATCCGGGCATCCAAGCGGTTATCACGGCCGAGGATATCGCGGGCGACAACGCGTTTGGTGTGATCCCTCCACTGGCCGACCAGCCCGCATTGGCTCAGGGGTGCGTGCGGTACCGCGGGGAACCTGTCGCGCTCGTGGTGGGGGACCCAGCCGTGATCGAAAGGCTCGACCTGTCAGAATTCCCCGTGACTTGGACGGTCAAATCGCAAAGCCTGACGGTGGAACAGGCGTCAGAGGACGACGCCGCACTGTTGCACGAGCACCGCCAGGAAAACACGTTGATCCGGGGAAAGGTAGCGTGCGGGACGCCTGACGCGGCTTTGCAGACAGCGGCTCATGTCGTCACCGGACGCTTTGAAACCTCGTATGTCGAACACGCCTACATCGAACCCGAAGCTGGGGCGGCGTGGATGGACGGGGAGGTGCTGACGATCCAAGCGTGCACGCAAGCCCCGGTGATGGACCAGGAAGAAACGGCAAAGGTCTTGGGCCTGCCGCTGGAGAATGTGAGGATCATTCCATCAGCTGCGGGCGGTGGTTTCGGATCAAAGCTCGACCTGACGCTGCAGCCGCTGCTCGGGTTGGGCGTGCTGAAGACGGGGCGGCCCTGCTATATGGTTTTCAGCCGAACGGAGTCCATGCAAGCCAGCACCAAGCGCCATCCGGGCATCATGGAGGCCAGCATCGGCGCGGATGCGGATGGCCGGGTTCAAAGCATGGTGTTTCATGGCGAATTCAACACGGGCGCATATGCCAGTTGGGGTCCCACGGTCGCGACCCGCGTCCCGGTGCATGCGTCGGGCCCGTATCTGACGCCGCATTACCGGGCGACCAGCCGTGCGGTTCATACGAACGGGCCCACTGCGGGCGCCTTTCGCGGGTTTGGCGTGCCCCAAGCGGCAATCACGCAAGAGCTGCTCTATGATGAACTGGCGGAGAAATGCGGGATGGACCGGCTCGCGTTCCGCCGCAAAAACGCACTGACCGATGGTGATGAAACGCCCTCCGGGCAGGTGCTGCAGGCCGTTGGCATGCGAGACTGCCTCGATGCGCTGGAACCGCATTGGCAGCGGGCACAGGCGGATGCCGCGGCTTTCAACGCGCAGAATGCTGATCGCAAACGCGGAATTGGCGTCGCCTCTTGTTGGTACGGTTGCGGGAATACGGCGCTGCCCAACCCATCGACCATCCGTATGGGGATCACGCCGGACGGTCAGTTGAAGCTGCACCAGGGGGCTACGGATATTGGGCAGGGCTCGAACACCGTGATCGCCCAGATCGCGGCAGATGCCCTTGGGATCGGGATTGGTGCGATTGGGTTGATTGGCCCGGATACCGCATTGACGCCGGATTGTGGCAAGACCTCGGCCTCGCGCCAGACGTTCATCACCGGTCGCGCGGCCGAGGCGGCGGGACGTGCCCTGCGTGATGTCATCTTGCGGCAAACGAACCTGAGCGATCTGATCACGCTCGAATTGGCTGAAGGTGTTCTTTGTGCCAGCGACGGCACGACAGAGCGCCGCATTCGCCTGTGCGAGCTTCCGGTTGATGGCCACGGCTATGTTCTGTGTGCGGAAGAAACATATGACCCGCCGACCACCACCCTGGACGAAAATGGCCAAGGCATCCCATACGCGGTTTATGGCTACGGCGCCCAGATTGCCGAGGTCGAGGTCGACCTGAAGCTTGGCACCACCAAGGTTCTCCACATCACCGCGGCACATGATGTCGGGCGGGCCATCAATCCGCTGTTGGCCGAAGGCCAGATCGAGGGCGGCATCGCGCAGGGATTGGGGTTGGCGTTGATGGAAGAGTACATTCCCGGCAAGACAGAGGATCTGCACAACTACCTGATCCCGACCATCGGCGATGTGCCCCCGGTCACCTCGATCCTGATCGAAAAACCGGATCCCGAAGGACCGATGGGTGCCAAAGGGCTGGGGGAACATGTGTTGATCCCAACCGCCCCTGCGATCCTGAACGCCATCCGTGATGCCAGTGGCGCGAAGATCACCAAAGTCCCGGCCTTGCCGCACCGTGTGCTGGCGGCGATCAAGGCGGCCGCATCATGACCCGCCCCGAAAAGATCCGCTGCGATGCCTGTCCGGTGATGTGTTACATTGCCGAGGGCAAGGCCGGCGCCTGTGACCGCTATGCCAACGAAGGCGGTCGGATTGTCCGATGTGATCCGTTGACGATCCTCGACCGGCGCATTGCAAAGGGCGACGAGGTCAAACCGTTCCTGTCCGTCGATTGGGATGGCCAGACTGCATCTGGCGAGGATGTTGTCGTTTCGGCCATAGGTGCCGGCACGACCTATCCAGACTATAAACCGGCCCCCTTCATCGTGAGCCGCGAGATTGACGGTGTGGATTGCGTGACCGTCGTGACCGAGGCGATTTTCTCTTACTGCGGGGTCAAGGTAAAAATCGACACCGACCGGCATTTGGGTAAAGAGACTAGCCCGGTGCGCGCGGATGGAGAGGTCATTGGCCATGTCATGACCTCTGAATACGGGTCGCAAATGTTGTCGCTTGGCGGCGTCGACCACCTGACCGGTGGCAGCAAGGCAGAGGGGCGCAAGACCTGCGACGCTCTTTTGCGCCTTTGCAACAAAGAAGCGGTGGAATTGACGGTCGATGACGGCTCCGCCGTCGTGGTGCAAGCGGGCAAACCGCCAATCGTGGACGGGGTGACAGAAGATCGGATGCGGGTCGGCTGTGGTTCTGCCACCATCGGGATGTTCGCCTCGCAATGGCAGGGCCTGGTGGACGAAGTCGTGGTGGTGGACGACCACATCACCGGCGTTGTGTCCGAACATCAGGCCGGCAAGGTCATCGACTGGCCCGACACCGGCATTCGCATTCTTGGTCGCCGTTCCACCCCTGGTCGGTACTTCGGGGTCGCGGAGCCAGGGCAAGGATGGGGCGGCACGGATATCGACGATCCATTGCAGATCCTGGGGCCATGGCGACCTGAAAAAGGGGCCAAACCCGGATTGTGCCTGCTCATGGTCTCAACCACGGGCGAACATGCGGCGTATTACGTGCTGAACGATGCGCTGGAACCCGAACAGAAGCCGATGCCCGATGCGCTGCAGCCTTCGGTCGATCTGATCACTGAAAACTGTGAGCCCGCGCTGTGCACCGTGCTGTTCATGGGCGGCGCGGGGGGATCATTGCGGTCGGGTGTCACCAAAAACCCGATCCACCTGACCCAATCTGTCACGGCAGGACAGACATCCGTCACCATCGGGGGGGCACCGGTCTATCGCTGGCCTGGCGGAGGGATTACGGTGATGGTGGATGTGACCGAGGTGCCTGATGGTGCCTTTGGCTATGTGCCGACACCAGCGCTGGTGGCCCCGTTGGAATTCACGGTGCCGCGGGCCGCCTACGACACACTCGGCGGGCACAGCGGTCAGATCCGCGCCTTGGACGACGTGCTTGAAACCGGTGGAGAATATGGCTCTGACGCGCGCGTGATCGGGGTGCCAAAGGGATGATGGCGCCCCAAGCCCATCTGCTGTCCGGGGATCGGTTGCACCTGCATCACGGACCGATTGATCTGATCATTGGCGTCGAGGGCAGCGTGCGCGACGCCTGCTATCAAGCAGCGGTGGAGCGGTTTGACGGGATTCTGGCAGAGCTGGTCGAGGAACTGCCAGCGCTCCGCCAGCCTGTGACGCCCCATCGCCAGTTTCACGGCTCAGTGGCGCAGCGGATGCATCGGGCTGTCAGACCCTATGGAAATGTTTTCGTCACGCCGATGGCCGCTGTGGCTGGTGCCGTGGCCGATGAGGTTATTGCAGCTATGGTTTCCGCCCATCAACCAACCAAGGCCTACGTCAACAACGGTGGGGATATTGCGTTTCACCTGCGCAAGGGCGCTGCGTTCAGCGCCTTGGGTCCATCGGGCGAGATCACCATCCGCGCTGAGAACACCATCCGTGGCATCGCAACGTCTGGCTGGCGTGGCCGCAGCCATTCTTGCGGGATCGCGGATGCGGTGACCGTCCTGGCCGGATCTGCCGCGGCTGCCGATGTGGCGGCGACCTTAATTGCCAATGCGGTGGACCTGCCGGGGCATCCGGCTGTGATCCGCACACCCGCCTCTGACCTGAATCCTGACAGCGATCTTGGCGACCGGCTTGTGACGGCAGATGTTGCCCAGCTCGCGTCAAGCGACATTGCGCAAGCGCTTGCCCATGGCTGCGCTTTTGCGGATCGATTGGTTTGCGACGGCCTGATCCACGATGCAACTCTATCTCTCCAGGGCGCTGTACAAACTGTAGCTGCACCCAAGGCCATTCCCCGTCAAGGAACCCAAACCCATGCCTGAATTTGTGATCCGCAAGATGCAATTGATCATTGAAGACGTGCATCACGATGGCGGGCCCAAACCCGACAGACCCCGGAGATTGGGGGCCATCCTGGCATGTACCAGCAACCCCTTTGCCGGTCGTTACGAGGCTGATCTGCAGCCGGCAATGGAAGACCTCAAGCCGCTCGGCGCCGAGATGAGTGAAAGATTGATTGCGGCGCTGGGCGGCAAGGACAATGTCGATGGTTATGGCAAGGGTGCCATCGTGGGTGAAGCCGGCGAACTCGAACATACGGCGCTTTGGCATGTACCAGGTGGGTACGCGATGCGCGGCCAGCTCAACGATTCAAACGCCATCGTCCCGTCCTGCATGAAACGCGGCGGCATTGGCAGCAGACTCGATATCCCGCTCGGTCATATCAACGCTGCCTATGTGCGGAGCCACTTTGACGGGATTGAGGTCGGTCTGCCGGATGGCCCCAAAGCCGATGAAATCGTTTTTGGGCTTGCGATGTCGTCCGGCGGTCGCGTCCACAGTCGCATGGGTGGTCTAGAAGCCTGGGACGTGAAAGGTGAAGACGGCCTGCGGTAGGAAGGCATAGCACATTTGCTCAGAAGACGGCTGTAAAGGGCCGCCTTGCACACGCAGGTTTATGGCCAACATGCTCCAAACCGACCTCAGTCGGGGTCTAGCTTCGGCCTGGGCAGACTAAGGTGGATCGTACGGATCGGTAACTGCGCGTCAATCTAAAGGATGTGTTGGCCTGAGACCTGACATCAACCCCAATAGGCCGCCGCGCCAGCGTGCAGGTTCAGCCCTGTCGGCCTCGT